>JBKPSC010000052.1:0-21776 GCA_046734915.1 Acidobacteriota bacterium
CGCTGAGCACGGCTCAGCGGCCGACGCGCTCGCCGGTCACGGGGCCCTGGCCGGCCTTTCCGAGTTGCGCCATCCCGGTCAGCGTATCGCCTTCCACCGTGCCCGTGAACACGATCTCCAGCATCTTGCCGTCGTCCGGCAAGGCCCACACGATCCGGAACTTGTCGCCTTCAGTCGTGCCGCGCAGCGGGAACTCACCATGCGGTGACGTCATGCGGCCGGTCAGGCGGGTGCCCTCCTGCGCCACGAACATCGTGTAGTCAGCCGGCCCCGTGGGGCCCGTAAACGTGACGTTCCATTCACCGGCGAGATCGATGTCGGCAAATGCCGGCGCGGCCGTGAGGAAAACACCCAGGAGCAGCAACGAGAGTGCGCGCTTCATGTCCCGATTATGCCATCGGCGCGCCCGACAATCTTGCTCGAGTGGTTTGGCCGAAGCCGACACGGCTGTCGGTTTCGCCGAACGCCTATTCGTACGAAATTGCGATTCGCGCGAATTCCGGCGCGAAACGCCGTTGATCGCCATCCGGCGGCGTTCTTGCTGACTTCACCGCAGGAGCCAGCATTTGATGACCATTCGGACGCGAACCGCGCTTGCGCTCGTTGTTTCGCTCGTGACGACGGCGTCGGCGCATGCAGAGTCAAACGATCACGCTCATACTTCCGCCCTCGTGACCCAGGCTAGCTGTGGAGCCACCGACGGCCGACTTCCGCCAAACGTGCAGGTCCCTTCATCGCTGCAGCGGCAGGTACAGGAGATGTTGCAGCGATCAGAGGACTTCCGCCGCCAGTGCGAGGAGCTGGCGGCCAATCCCACCGTGTACGTGCGGGTTCGCGTGAGCTCGATTGGCATGCCGGCACGATATTGTGCGAGAAGCGTCGTGCAACGCATGACCGACGGCCCGCTACTGATCTTCGTCGAGATCGAACGGACGGTGAACTGGGCCGAATGGCTGGCGCACGAGTTCGAGCACGTGCTCGAACAGGCGGAAGGTCTGCGCCTGAAGGATCTCCGCGCACGCAAGGACAGCTGGGAGTCGGGCGACGCCGTGTTCGAAACCGCGCGCGCGATTGGCGTCGGCCGCGCCGTGCGAGAGCAGATGCGCCGGAAGCCGGGGGCGATCGCCGCGAACAACTGATTCACTGCCGGCTGATCGCCTCTCACTTCTGCGGCCGGACCCACCGCGCAGAAGCGCCCTCGTCCCGCTCGATATCGTCGATCTCGTAGCGGAACGCGTCGTCGCCGCCGGCGAAGCGGATGGAGATGCCCTCCATTTCCTGCCAGGCGATCGTCTTGTGCCGATCTACGTCGGCGATTTCCCACTGCGATTTGTCTTCGAGCGTGATGAACCGTCCGTCCTCGCGCACCGCAGTGATGTAGTGGCCCGGCCCGATGCCTGGGTAGCGGGGCTCCTCCTGCGCGGAGGTCGTGCCGGATACGAGCACCAACCCGGCCAGCGCGACGAAGGCGGCCGATGTCAGGCGCCGATAAAGAACCTGCGGGTGCGTCATTCGAGCAGCGAATTGTCCCATCAGCGATCTCGCGAGCGCTGATTATCGCAGTGGACACACGCCGGCGTCACGCGGTAACGTCCGGCTCATCATGAGCCAGGCCGCCGATCGTGCCGTCAGCCCCGAACCCCTTCGCGAACGTGGCGTCAAGCCGTCCAGCATTCGGGAGCTGACGCCACGAGCGATCGCCTGCGGGATTCTCGTGGCGGCGGTCATGGGGGCTTCGTATCCCTATGTCGTTCTGAAGCTCGGTTTCGGCCCGAACGTTTCCGTCGTCGCCGCCTTCTTCGGGTACCTCGCCCTCGGCATCGCGTTCAAGAACTACAACCGCTGGGAAAACAACATGGTCCAGACCGCGGGGACCGCAGCGGCGCAGACGGCGTTCATGTGCGTGCTGCTCGCCGCGTTCGACATGCTGGCCGCCAGGCCGAATGCGGCGCTCGGGGTCGTGCCAACGCCGATGCAGTCCTTCATGTGGCTGACGACGGCCGGGGTGCTGGGTGTGCTGCTGGCGGTGCCGATGCGCCAGCACTTCGTGGTCGACGAGCAATTGACTTATGCCGACGGTGTCGCTGCCGCCGAGACGGTCATGGCGTTGGACGGGGCGGGTCACGAGGCACGGAAAGCCGCGCGCGTGCTGGCAATTGGCGGACTGTCGTCGGCGGCCGTCATGCTGATGACCGAGGACGCGCACGTCCTGAACTGGTTTCCCTCGGTGACCGTGATGGGCACGGCGGTGACCATGGCCGCGGGCGTCGGCGTGAACTGGAGCTTGCTGTCGCTCGGGTCTGGCATGCTCGTGGGACTGCGCATCAACGTCAGCATGCTGATCGGCCTGATCATCGGGTTCATCATCGCCCCGTACATGCTGCTGCGTTACGGCGTGCTCGCTGAAGGATTCAACCGGAACGACGTTCTGCTCTGGGTGATGTGGCCCGGCACCGGCATGCTGATCAGCAATGGTCTCGCCGCGCTTGTGTTGCGATGGGACGTGCTGAAGCGAACGTTCAAAAACCTCTCGACCGGCCGCTCGCCGGAGGCCGAGTTTCCGCTGCGCTGGACGCTCATCGGCGTGGCGATCTCGGCCGTCGCGCTGGTAATCGTGCAGCGGGTGAGTCTGGGCCTCGAGGTCTGGGTCACGGTCGTCGCGATGATTCTTTCGCTGCCGCTGATGCTCGTCGGGCTGCGCGTCCTCGGCGAAACCAACTGGGGACCCATCAGTCAGCTGACCAATACGATGCAGGCGATCTTCGGTGTGATCACGCCGGGAAACCTGACCGCCAACATGCTGGCCAGCGGCACGACCGGCACCGTCGCCGTCGTCTCTGAAGCGCTGATGCAGGACTACAAAGCCGGCTACATGATCGGTTCGACGCCGCGACATCTCACGATCATGCAAATCATCGGCACGCCGGTCGGGGCGGCGGCGGTATCGTGGATGTATCCGCTCCTCAAATCGACGTACGGCATCGTCGGCGAGAACGCGACGCTGGCCTCTCCGATCTCCCGGCGCATGGCCGGGTTCGCTGAAATCCTGTCGCAAGGGTTCAACGCCTTGCCGCCCGGCGCTGTCGCCGCCTTGTTCGTCGGCGCAGTCCTGGGCGTAGTGATCGCGATCCTCGAAAAGCGCGGTCACGGCTGGGTGCCGTCGGCGACTGGTGTGGGTATCGGCATGATGGTGCCGGCGGCCGTCGTCTTCGTCATGTTTCTGGGCGGCATCGTCGAGGCCATCTGGAAACGGCAATCACCGAACACCTACGAGCGTTTCCTGCCACCGCTGGCGTCGGGCTTCATTGCCGGTGAAGCCGTCGTGGCGGTCATCATTCCGCTGCTCGTCGTGCTGGGGCTCATGAGCGTCTAGGGGTTCCACATGCCTGTCTCTCGCCGAGTTCGATTGTGGGCCGCGCTGCTCGTGCTGGCGCTGCGGTCGGCGGGCGCCGCGCCGGTGGCAGCCCAGACGGTGGACAGCGGCTGGGATCGCGACGATCGCGCCGTCGCCGAACGCTTCGCCCCAGTTTTCCATCAGGGCATGGTCGGCACGCGGTTCGACTTCATCACCAACTTCGATTTCGACGGTGATTGGGTCGGCGACAACAACTGGCAGAACTCGGGCGATCCGAGCTATCCGCAGAAGGGCTACGTCTACTATGCGGTCAGCGAGACCGCGACGCACTACTTCGTCCACTACGCGGCGTTCCATCCGCGCGACTACAAGGGCGAGCTGACGGGAGAGATTCTCAGCCAGGTCATGCGGCGCGGCGCGCAGGCGTCGGCGCGCGTCCTCGACCCGTCGATTGCCAACGATGCGGTGCTGGCCCACGAGAACGATTTGGAAGGGTGTCTCGTCGTGGCCGAGAAGCGCGGATCATCGCTGGCCGACGCGCGGATTGTGTTTCTCGAGACTCTGGCGCACAACCGCTACTTGAAATTCCAGATCGAGCCAACTCCGACCGGCGAGGTCGGCACGTTCCGGACAGAAGGCGAGCAGCCGCTCATCTACGTCGAACCGAAAGGCCACGGCATGGAGGCCTACGACGATCAGTTGACGCGCCGCGAATCTACACAGGATGGCGATGCCTCGGCGGCCGGGCGTGCCGTCGGGACCTCCTGATCCGCATCGTCCGGCGACCGCACCCTGGCGCAGCGCGTGAGTGGAATGGTCGAGGGCTTCAACAAGTACCGCAAGGCCGTCAACCTGGAAGGCGCAGAGCAGATCCGCGTCTATCGCTACACCGGAACGGCCGACGATCCGGAGCAGAGTACGGGAGACATCGGCTACGACCTGCTGCCCCTGTACGAAACCATCTGGGCGAGAACACGGCGCGGGCCCAATGAGACGTTCGGAGAGATGTCGGACTACGGCTCACGCGAGGTCAGCGTCGCGGGTGCGGTCGGTGCGAAGAAATCCGTGAGACTCGGGTCGCTCGGCTCGTCATTTCGAGGCGTCAATGGCGCCGAGAACAAGGCGCGCCCGCCATGGGGCTGGTTCGACATGACCGAGCGTGAGCGACCGCTCGGCGAGTGGTTCTTCGATCCGGCGGCAGTCATCAACCGTCATTTCCCGACGGCAAACGTCGCCACCGCCTACATTCACCAGCCGTTTCTTGGGGTGGTACGAACCAAATAGGGCAGGGGAGCCGGGGAGGGGGGAAGGCAGGGAAGGCAGGGAAGGCAGGGGAGGCGGGGAAAGGCGGGGAAGGCCAGAGGAGGGCAGAGCGGTGAGCACGGGCTATTCCCTCCCAGCCCTCCCTGGCGTCCCCGCCCTCCCTGCCTTTTAACGTCTCCCCTTCTTAATGAACGTACCAGCCCTCATGTCGGCCATCGCCTGCTGCAGTTCGGCGTTGGTGTTCATCACGATCGGACCGTACCAGGCGACGGGCTCCTCGAGCGGCTTGCCGGAGACCAGCAGGAACCGGATGCCTTGATCGCCAGCTTGTACGGTGATCTCGTCGCCGCGATCGAAGAGCACCAGCGAGCGGTTGCTCACGTCTTCGACGGCGCGCCGCGTCGATCCGTCCGGCTGCTCGGTCGCCACTGCCTGCGGCGCCGAAGCATTCCTGAACGTCCCGGATCCCGCAAAGACATACGCGAAGGCGTGACGAGTGATCTCGACTTTCAAGGTCTTGCGCCGGCCGGGCGCCACCGAGATGTCGACGTAGGACGGATCGGCGGCGATGCCGTCGACCGGTCCGCGCTGTCCCCAGAACTCGCCGCAGATGACCCGCACGCGCGTGCCATCATCGTCGGTGATTTCTGGAATGTCCTTGGCGAGCACGTCCTGATAGCGAGGGTCCGTCATCTTGAGCGATGCGGGAAGGTTCGCCCATAGCTGGAAGCCGTGCATCCGGCCGTTCGCGTCGCCGTGCGGCATCTCTTGATGGATGATGCCGCTGCCGGCCGTCATCCACTGGACGTCGCCGGCGCCGAGCGAGCCGGAGTTGCCGAGGCTGTCACCATGATCCACGGTGCCGGCGAGCACATAGGTGATCGTCTCGATGCCTCGGTGCGGGTGCCAGGGAAATCCTGCCAGGTAGTCGTCGGGTCGCTCGTTGCGAAAGTCGTCGAATAGCAGAAATGGATCGAACTCCGTCGTGTCGCCGAAGCCAAAGCCCCGCTGGAGTTTGACGCCGGCGCCTTCGAGCGTCGGCCTGGTCTGGATGACGCGTTTCACAGGGCGGATCGACACAGGGCACCCTTCTTTCGAGAAATGAGGGAGACAGGATATGAGAGTTAAGCGAGCAGAGGGTCTCGCGCCTCGAGTTCCGGCTCTCGTATGTGAGACGCCGCCGGTCGGGCTCAGGATCCTACTCGGAACTGGGGGCTCGGAGCTCGTTGCTCGGGGCTCGGTTGCTCGGTGACTCAGCAGCCCGGTCACTCCCCGAGCTACGAGATACAAGCTACGAGCGACGAGCTCAGAGCCCTGTCAGCCCTTCGTGTACGCCAGCTTTTCCGCAACTCGACCGTTCCGCACCTTGAAGACGTCGACGCCGCGCAAATGCCACGGTTCGCCGTTGCGAAGCTTCCGATAGACCCACTGCACCACGCAGCGATCGCCGGCGACGACGATGTCCTCGGTTTCGAAGCGGGCGTCGGGGTTGGCCGCGAACCAGCGTTCCCAGAAACCGCGCACGGCTGCCTGGCCCTCGAAGCGCTGGCCGTCGGGCCGCGGACCGGTGTTCTCGAAGACGCAGTCCTCGGAGAACACGGCCATCAACGCGTCGAGGTCGTGACCATTGATGGCGTCGTTCAGCCGATCGACGGCCCGGCGAGTAGCTTCGTCGACGCTCATAGTCCCTCGACGCTGAGCTTCACGTCTGCCTGCTTCCACGCGGCGTCGAACGCCAGCTCGACCCACGTCGAGTCTTTCTTCTGTCGAGCGAGGCTCTCTCTGAGGCCGAAGAGCGCGCGCGCGTTGCGAGGATGCTTGACCAGATCCTCGCGGAAAACGCGCTCAGCCTCCGCGGCGTTCCCGGCGCGGAGGAGCTCGGCGCCGAGCGACTCACGCAGCGGGTAGAACCAGACCGGCGGCTCGTCGTACGCCACGCGATCGCCGCCGGCGACAACCTTCCGCCACAGCGCGATCGATTCCTGACGGTTGCCGCGCGCAGCGGCGAGGTGGGCGTCGAGCACACCGCCGGCGAGCGAGAGAATGCCGCGGGCCGGCTCGAGCCCGGTGCCGCCAAAGAGCGCGGAGTCTGGCACTTTGGCCGTCGCATCATTCAGTGCCTGCCGTTCCCGCGCGGCCTCGTCTGACTTGCCCGTCCGGGCGAACGCGACGCCGCGAGCGAAGTGCCACCAGGCAGTCGATACTGGCTGATCGGACGGCGGGGTCGGAAGCGCGAGGACGTCGTCGTACCGCCCGAAGCGCAGGAGGACGGACGTCTTCATGGTCAGCATCGACTCGCCCATGGGCATCATCTGTACATGAGGGCTCAGCGCGGCCGTCATGTCGTCGGCCGCCTGCTTCGCGTCGGCGAATCGACCCTGCATCATGTTCGAGTCGGCGAGAAAGTGAAGGTTGTGGCTGTAGTACGCCATGCCGTAAAAGCCACCGGGCGGCGCCGTCTTCAGATACACGCGATCGGCCTCGGCCCCGGCGGAGTTGGCTTTCGCCGCGCTCGCATGATCGCCGGTGCGCGCGTAGATGTGAGCAGGCATGTGGACGAGATGGCCGGCGGCAGGCACCAGGTTCTCGAGCCGCCGCGCACTTGGCAGTGCGCGACCAGGATTCGGTGACGCCTCCACGGTGTGAATGTAGTAATGGTTGGCGCCCACGTGATCAGGATTGCGGGCCAGTACCGACTCGAGCACGCTCATGATCTCGAGCGTGTCTTCGGCGGGCTTGCCGTCGAGCGTCCAGAGCTTCCACGGTCGCAGGTTCATCAGGCTTTCGGCATACAGAGTCGCCGCATCCAGGTCGTCAGGGTAGTTGCGCATCAGCTCGCGCATGGCCTGGCTGTACCGGCGGGCCAGCGCGGCGCGGTCTGCTTTCGGATCGTTCGAGTAGCGCAGCGCCTGCGCGCGAATGTAGGCCTGCTCGGTCTCTGGCCCGTTGGCCACGATCGCCTGCGCTTTAGTGATCGCGTCGAACGCCTGCTTCGCCCGCGGGTCGTCGACGTCGAGGTTGTAGTTGGGGCCGACGGCCCAGGCGATCCCCCAGTAAGGCATGGCCGCCGCCGGATCCAGCTGCGCGGCCCGCTCGAACGATCGTGCCGCCTCCTCGTGGTTGAACGCGAACACGAGCGACATGCCCTGATCGAACCAGGCCTGCGCCTCCTTTGAAGATGTCTGGATGGGATGGTGGAGCGGTCCGATGCCTTCGATGAGCGTCGGACCGGCCGGCGCTGCTGGTGCGTCTGACGGCGCCGGTGAGGGTTGCGAAGACGACGCCGGCTCGCCGGCCGGCTGTCCACAGGCCATCACGCTCAGGGACACCATGGCGATGATGAACGTGCATCTCATGAGCTGGAATATAGCACCGTCGTTCCGGGGCGACATCCTTGTCGCGGGTCAGAATGCTCAGACATTTTCGTGCGTTGTGTCCACGTGCTGCGGCGCCCTTGTCATAATGCGGACACAACCCTCCGCGAGAGCCTGTCTGTGAGCATACACGTCGCCCTGAGTCACACCACTCGCTACCAATACGATCGCGACGTCCGCCTGTCGCCGCAGCTCGTCAGACTGCGGCCAGCGCCGCACTGCCGGACGCCGATCCTGTCGTATTCGCAGCGCATCACGCCGGAAGGCCACTTCCTCAATTGGCAGCAGGATCCGCAGGGCAACTACGTCGCGCGGGTGACCTTTCCCGACAAGGTGCGAGAGCTGCAGGTCGAAATCGATCTTGTGGCCGAGATGTCCGTCTTCAACCCGTTCGATTTCTTCCTCGAGCCGGACGCCGAATGCTTTCCATTCGTCTACGAACCGTGGCTTCAGCACGAGCTGCTGCCCTATACACGGCTCGAGCCGGAGACGCCGCGGTTTGCCGAGTACCTCGCTGCGATTCCGCGGCAGCCCCGCCGCACCGTGGACATGCTGGTCGCGCTGAATCATCAGCTGCAGCAGGACATCAAATACGTCATCCGACTCGATCCAGGTGTCCAGACCAAGGAAGAGACCCTCGGCCGCGCCTCGGGATCGTGTCGGGACACGACGTGGCTGTTCGTGCAGCTGCTGCGCCATCTCGGTTTGGCCGCGCGCTTCGTGTCCGGATACCTGATTCAACTCAAGCCCGATGTCAAAGCCCTGGACGGCCCGGTCGGCACCGGACAGGACTTCACCGATCTCCATGCGTGGTGCGAGGTCTACCTGCCAGGCGCGGGATGGATCGGGCTCGATCCGACGTCAGGTCTTTTCGCCGGAGAGGGGCATGTGCCGCTCGCCTGCACTCCAGAACCGGCGAGCGCCGCGCCAGTGTCCGGGGCTGTCGAAGAGTGCGAGGTCGAGCTCCAGCATCACCTGTCGATCCGCCGCATCATCGAGTCGCCGCGGGTGACGAAGCCGTATGCCGACGAGCAGTGGCAGGCGATTCTGGATCTCGGCCGCGCCGTCGACCGCGACCTGGAAACCGGCGACGTGCGATTGACGATGGGCGGTGAGCCGACGTTCGTCGCCATTGACGGGCGCGATCTGCCCGAGTGGAACACGGCCGCACTCGGATCGGCAAAGCGCTTGCGAGCCGTCGACTTGCTGTGGCGACTGAAGCACCACTTCGGCGCCAACGGCTTCGTGCACGCAGGGCAGGGCAAGTGGTATCCGGGGGAGCAGCTGCCGCGTTGGGCGCTCGGATGCTACTGGCGCACTGATGGTGAAGCGGCCTGGACGAATCCTGCGCTCTTCGCCGACGAATCTCATCCCGAAGGCGCGGGACCGGTCGATGCCGAGCAATTCCTCAAAGGTGTCGCCGAGCATCTCGGCGTCTCCGACCTTCACGTCCAGGCCGGCTACGAGGATGTGTGGTACTACCTGTGGCGGGAGCGTCGTCTTCCGACGAACGTCGATCCGTTCGACGCGCGACTCGACGATGAGCTCGAGCGCGATCGCCTTCGGCGCGTCTTCTCGCAGCGGCTGGAGACCGTTGTCGGATACGCGCTTCCCGTGCGGCGCAGCACCGACACGACGCAATCGCGCTGGATCACCGGTCCATGGTTCCTCCGGGGCGACCGGCTGTATCTCATACCCGGCGATTCGCCGATGGGGTTCCGCCTGCCGCTCGACTCGCTGCCGTGGGCCGAGGACGGCGATCGTCAGGCGATCCAGGAGCCAGACCCCTTCGCGCCGCGGACGGCGCTGCCGTCTCACGCCGCGTTGGGCGCCGTCGCCCCACAGCGGCAGCAACGATCGTCGGGGGGCGCGCCCTCGCCAGACACGCGCGTCCCGGGGCGATTCGAATCGGCCTCGTCGATCGTCCGCACGGCGATGTGCGCCGAAACGCGAGGCGGCATTCTGTACATCTTCATGCCGCCCGTCGCCGCGGTCGACGATTACCTCGAGCTGGTGGCAGCGATCGAAGCGACGGCAGCGAGTCAGAACGTCCGGGTCCTGCTCGAAGGCTATCAACCACCCGCCGATCCCCGCCTGGCGCACTTCCAGGTGACTCCGGATCCCGGTGTCATCGAGGTCAACATTCAGCCGGCCGCCACGTGGGACCAGCTCGTCGCCCACACCGATCTTCTCTACGAAGAGGCGCGACAGGCGCGTCTGACGACCGAGAAGTTCATGTTGGACGGCCGGCACACGGGCACCGGCGGCGGCAACCACGTCGTGCTCGGCGGCTGGACGGCACAAGACAGTCCGTTTCTGAGACGCCCCGATCTGCTTCGCAGCCTGGTGGCGTACTGGCACAACCATCCGTCGCTCTCGTATCTCTTCTCGGGTCTCTTCATCGGCCCAACCAGCCAGGCGCCACGTGTCGACGAGGCCCGACACGACAGCGTCTACGAGCTCGAGATCGCCTTCTCGCAGCTGCCGCCGTCGGGCGCCGCGTCGCTGCCCTGGATGGTGGATCGCGCGCTGCGAAACCTGCTCGTCGACGTCACCGGCAACACCCATCGCGCCGAGTTCTGCATCGACAAGCTCTATGCTCCCGACTCGGCATCCGGCCGCCGCGGCCTCGTCGAGATGCGCGCGTTCGAAATGCCGCCGCACGCGCGGATGAGCGCCGTTCAGCAGCTGCTCCTCCGTGCGCTCGTCGCCCGTTTCTGGACGACTCCGTACAAGACGCCGCTCACTCGCTGGGGCACGGAGCTCCACGATCGGTTCATGCTGCCGTTCTTCGTGTGGTTGGACTTCGCCGACGTCGTCGCGGAACTGCGTGAGGCGGGGTATGCGCTGGCCCTCGATTGGTTCGCGCCGCACTTCGAGTTCAGGTTCCCGCTGGCCGGCGAGTTGGTCGAGCGGGCGATTCGCCTCACGCTCAGGCAAGCGCTCGAACCCTGGCACGTCCTCGGAGAAGAAGGCGCGATTGGTGGAACGACCCGCTACGTCGATTCTTCGGTAGAGCGGCTTCAACTGCTGGTGAGCGGCCTGACCGGCGATCGGTACGCGATCACCTGCAACGGCAGGCCGGTGCCGTTGCACCCGACCGGGACCAACGGCGAGTTCGTCGCCGGCATTCGCTACCGCGCATGGCAGCCGCCGTCGTGCCTTCACCCGACCATCGCCGTGCACGCGCCGCTCACGTTCGACCTCGTGGACACGTGGATGCAGCGCTCAGTCGCCGGCTGCCAGTACCACGTCTCGCACCCGGGTGGTCGCAGCTACGACACGTTCCCGGTGAACAGTTACGAAGCCGAGAGCCGGCGCCTCTCCCGCTTCTCGCGATTGATCCATACGCCAGGGCCGATGGTGGCGGGTCGCCCGGAGCGCAGCCGAGAATTCCCGTACACGCTCGACCTTCGCACGTAAACTGACGCGATGGCTGATCCGACGGCGGACCAGACCGCGCACGCGCGGACCGACAGCCGACTGGCCGCGCTGCTCGACGGCTATCGCGTGCCCGCCGGGCACTTCGACGAACTGTGTGCCGTCGACGGTACTGCGCGCGCGCAATGGGAAGCGCTCGCCGGGTCCGGCGACCTCACCCGCGAGCACCTGTCCCGAGCACAGGCCCGTGTCGATCGCCAGATTCACGAAAACGGCGTCACCTATAACGTCTACGCCGCGGCCGATGGGCCGTCGCGCCCCTGGACCCTCGACGTGTTGCCGCTCCTGCTCGGCGCGCAGGAGTGGGACGGACTGGCCAGCGGTCTCCGGCAACGGGCCCGGCTGCTGAACGCGATTGCGGCCGACCTCTACGGCCCTCAGTCGCTCGTCAGCGACGGCGTGCTGCCGGCCGCGCTGGTGCTGCGGCACCCCGGCTTTCTTCGCGAGTGTCACGGCATCTGCCCACCGGGAGACGTCTTTCTTCACCTTGTCGCGTTCGATCTCGCGCGCGGTCCCGATGGGCAATGGCGCGTGATCGGCACGCGGACGCAGTCGCCGTCTGGAGCGGGATACGCGCTCGAGAATCGGACGATCGTCGCGCGGCAGTTCCCGCACGCCTATCGCCGTCTGCGCGTGCAGCCGTTGGCCGCATTCTTCGAGACGCTGCAGGACACGCTGCTGGCCGGGGCACCCGCCCACGGGGAGACGCCGCACGTCGTCCTCCTGACGCCGGGACCGTACAACGAGACGTACTTCGAGCACGTGTACCTGGCGAAGCAGCTCGGATTTTCGCTGGTCGAGGGTGGAGACCTGACGGTACGGCACGACCGGGTCTTCTTGAAGACCGTCTCGGGTCTTCGGCGCGTCCACGCGATTCTGCGGCGCACCGACGACGACTACTGCGATCCGCTGGCGCTCAGGCCAGACTCGACGCTCGGCGTGCCCGGATTGGTCCATGCCTGGCGTGCCGGCACCGTGCTGGTGGCCAACGCCCTCGGCGCCGGCGTTCTCGAGTCGCCTGGGCTTCATGCCTTCCTGCCGGCCGCATGCGAACGCCTGCTCAGCTCGCCGCTCGAGCTCGTTTCGCTTCGCACGTCCTGGTGCGGCGACGAGACCGCGCGCGACGACGCCGGCGTCGTGAAGCCGGCGTTCCCGGACGCGGCGATGGAGCCGGTCTTCCTCGCCAGCGTGGGCGATGCGGCGCACGGGGAATGGGCGGCGCGCCTGAAGGCCGATCCCGATGCGTTCGTCGTCGAGGAATTTCTGCCGCTGTCGCAGACCCCGGTGTGGCACGACGACCACTTCGCGAGCCGTGCACTGATGCTGCGAGTCTTCCTCGCGTCGGACGGGCGCGGGCAGTACCGCGTCATGCCAGGCGGCCTGGCGCGCATCGCCGGCAGCGATCGGCAGATCGTCTCGGGACAGAGAGGTGGTGGCAGCAAGGACACCTGGATCCTCTCGGACTCACCCGTCGAGGCGGCTTTGCCGCTCGAGCCCCGCTTTATCGCCGCGGATGGTGGACGGCAGGCCGACACCGCCACGTCGAGTCGTGCCGCAGAGCACCTGTTCTGGTTGGGCCGGTACGCCGAGCGCAGCGAGAACAGTGCGCGCCTTCTCCGTTCGGTGCTCGCTCGGCTGACCGACCCGGACGAGCTGACCGGTGGGCTGCGAGAGGTCGCCCTTCGCGTCTGCCGTCTGGCGGGCGCGCTGGCTCGGGAGACCGCCGACACCGACAGCCTGGTGGTGGAGCGGGCGCTCGTCGAGGGCCTCGTCGACGCACATGGCCGGCAGGGTCTCGCGTTCAACGTCGCACAGACGGTCCGTGTCGCCGGTGCCGTTCGGGATCGCCTCTCCTCGGACAACTGGCGGCTGCTCAACCGACTGAGTCAGGCATTGCCGCGGACGCCTGAGAGCGTGGATCTCGACGACGCCCTCGAGCTGCTGGATGAGACCATCATCGCGCTCGTGGCGATCGGCGGCCTCGAGATGGCGCACATGACCCGCAACGACGGGTGGCGCTTCCTCAGCATCGGACGTCATCTCGAACGGCTCTCGTTCGTCGGGACGGCGCTCGATGAAGTCGCGGCTGAGGCGACCGCGGCGGAACCCGCGCTGTTCGAGTGGCTCCTGGATCTGTCAGACAGCCTGATCACGTACCGATCGCGCCACATGCATGCGCCGGAGTGGTCGGGTGTACTGGACCTGCTGCTCTTCGACGCGCACAATCCGCGGTCTGCGCTGTTCCAGATCGCAAAGCTGGACAAGCACGTCAAATTACTCCCCGGCGCGGAGTCGGGCGAGCTCACCGCAACGCGAGCTGATATCGAACAGCTGCTCGTGGCCTGCCATGCGCCCGACTCGACGCAGCGGGAGCTGTTCCGGCGATCGGCGCCGGTCGATGATTTGCTCGTGGCCTGTCAGCAGACTGCGCACAGACTCTCCGACGCGCTGACGCTTCGCTACTTCAGCCACATTTACGATCGTCCGCTACCGGTCATGGCCATCTGATGACGCTGTGCCGGTATCAGATCGAGCACGAGACGACGTATGCCCATGCGGGACGGGCCTCGACGTCGCAGCACATCGCCTGCCTCAAGCCACGAACGCTTCGACGTCAGACAGTCCACCGCCATGATCTTGCCATCGAGCCTGCGCCCGATGCCCTTCACGAACGCGTCGACTACTTCGGCAATCACGTTCATCGCTTCGAAATGCTGAGCCCTTACGTCGAGCTCCGCGTCACCAGCCGGAGCCTCGTTGACGTGTCGCCGCGCGGGGCGCCGGTCGATCCCGAGGCTGGCACGGCCTGGGAGCATGTGCGCGGGCTGGCGACGTTTCACGCCGGTCGGCCGGTGGACCGCGACATCGAGTTCAGACATCCCTCGCCCTACGTGGTAGTGGAAGGCGAGCTGGCGGCATACGCCGGTCCCAGCTTTCCAGTCGGGCGCCCCCTTCTCGCTGCCGCTGCAGATCTGATGCACCGGATTCACCGCGAGTTTCGCTTCGACCCCGGCGCGACGACCATCACCACGCCGGTAGCGCGCGTTCTCGTGGACCGGCACGGCGTTTGTCAGGACTTCGCGCATCTGATGATCGGCTGTCTTCGCGCGCTGGGTTTGCCGGCCCGTTATGTGAGCGGCTATCTACTGACCGATCCGCCGCCGGGGCAACCACGTCTCGTAGGCGCCGACGCATCGCACGCGTGGGTGTCCGTCCACGATCCGGCGTTCGGGTGGGTGGACTTCGATCCGACCAACGATGTTCTGCCCGATGCGCGTCACATCGTGACCGCGTGGGGGCGCGACTACGGTGACGTCAGCCCGCTCCGCGGCGTTGTGCTCGGCGGCCGGCAACAGAGGCTGGCCGTAGGCGTCAGCGTCATCCCCGTCGGCGAGCCCTCTGTCGAGCCGATCGCTTGACCGGTGCCGCGGGCGCAATTGATACTCAACGCTTTGAACAGCTCAGCTCCGCTCTGGAGGTTCGCATGGCCGATTCCGCACCTTCTCCGATTCTGTCCGCCGATCTGCTCGAGCGCTGTCGAAGCCGCGCGGCGGGGTACGACCGGGACAACCGATTCTGTCAGGAAGACTTCGACGAGCTGCGCAAAGCCGGCTACTTGCGCATGGCGATCCCGACCGAATTCGGCGGCCTCGGCTACCGTCTGGCCGAGGTCTGCCGGGAGACGCGCCTGCTCGCCGAGTACGCGCCGGCGACCGCACTGTGCCTGAACATGCACCATTACTGGGTGGGTCTGGCAGCGGATGTCTGGCGGTCTGGCGACAAGTCCGTCGAGTGGATCCTGAAGGACGCGGCAGCCGGTGAGGTGTTCGCCGCCGGGCACGCCGAAAGCGGCAACGAGACGTCGGTGCTGATGTCCATCACCAAGGCCGAGCGCGTGGACGGTGGCTACCGGTTCACCGGACGCAAATCATTCGGCAGCCTCTCGCCGGTCTGGACACGGTACGGCATGCACGGGATGGATTTGAGCGATCCGTCAGCGCCGAAGGTCATTCATGCCTTCATGCCTCGCGACACGCCAGGCTACAGCATCAAGGAAACCTGGGATGTGTTGGGCATGCGTGCGACGCGCAGCGACGATACGGTGCTCGAAGGTGCGTTCGTGCCCGACAAGTACGTCGCCCGGGTCCGTCCCGCCGGCTTTGCCGGTGCCGATCTCTTCGTGCTTGGCATCTTCGCCTGGGCGCTCACCGGGTTCGCCAACATCTACTACGGGCTGGCGCGGCGCGTCGTGCAGTTGACGACCGAACACGTCAAGGGCAAAGGATCGATGGCGATGACGCGATCGATGGCCTGGCATCCCGAGGTCCAGCACGACGTGGCTGAGATGGTGATGGAACTCGAGTCGATCGGCGCGCTCATCGACCGGACGGCCAAAGACTGGTCCGAGGGCGTGCAACATCCCGACTGGCCTATCAAGATCGTGGCGACCAAGTACAAGGCCGTCGAAGGCGCGTGGAAGCTCGTCGATCGGGCGATGGATGTGTCGGGCGGCTTCGGAATGTTCAAGAAGAGCGAGCTCGAGCGGCTGTTCCGCGACGCGCGTGCAGGCCGCTTTCATCCCGCCAACTCGGCACTATCACACGAGGTCGTGGGCAAGCTGGCGCTCGGCCTGAATCCGGACGAGGGTCCGCGATGGGGTTAAACTGACGAACTGACGAACTGAAACTTGTCGGCTCCGTGTGCTTGGTTCTAGGTGCTGGGTTCCGAGTTCCGTAGTTCTTGGTTCTGGGTTCCCAGCTCCGGTCCAAGGCGCTCAGTCCTTACTGAGATCACGAATGCGAAGTATCAGACTGTTGGTTGGAGTGCCCCTCGTTGGCGTGGTGAGTGTGGCCGGTCTGTCGGCCCAGCCCAAGGGTCAACCGGTCTTCACGAAAGAGCAGGCCGATGCCGGTCGGAAGCAGTACGCCGATACGTGCGCGCGCTGCCACGCCGACGACCTGGGCGGTAACGCCGAAGCGCCAGCGCTCGCCGGCGGACCCTTCATGAATTCCTGGGGAAGCCAGACCACGCAGGACCTCTTCAAGTACGCGCAGGGGATGCCCCCCGACGGTTCGCGGCTGCAGACTGCCGAGTACCTGAACGTCGTCGCGTTCATCCTCAATCAGAACGGCGCGGTGCCCGGCGCGCAGGCGCTCGCGGCTGACACGGCCGTTCGCGTCGACACTATTGCGACGGGCGAGAAACCGGCGGCGGGCGGCCGCGACTGAATGATCAGCCTGGGAGCCCTCCGGCGGTTCGTGCCGGTACTGCTCCTCACGACCGTGATCTGCGGTTGCCGGGCCGAATCTGCCGCGCCTGCCCGGACCGATCTCGTGATCGGCACGGTGTTTCCGAATGGCTCGTGGGATCTTGTCGGCCGGGCCCTCGCCAAGGCCTACACCGAGCGGCTCCCTGACGTGCGTGCGGTTGCGAGCATCAGCGATGACCTCGAGTTCCAGGCAGACGCCGTGGAACAGGGCCACGCGCAGCTCGCGATCGAAGACGTCGAGACGGTGTATCTGGCCTACAGCACCGGGACGACGTCGGTGCCACAGCCTCATCGCAATCTGCGGGCGATTGCCGTCCTGTTTTCAACGGCCGTTCAGATCGTCGCGCGCCGGGATGCCGGCATCACCCGCATCCAGGATCTTCGTGGCAAGCGCGTCGGGATCGGCTCGACTGGCAGTCCGACGGTGCGGGCGGCCACGCTCATTCTCCAGAGTCACGGCGTGCTGCTTCGACAGATTCAGCCGGTGATGAAGGCGGGCGATGCCGCGGCGTTCCGCTCGGGCGAGCTGGACGCGGCCTTCATCTATGCCCCGTTCCAGAATCCGGTGATTGCCGAGCTCACTGGCTCTGACGATGTCCGGCTCATTCCCATCGAGCGCCGCACGCTCGGCGCGATCCAGGACGAGCATCACTTCCTCAAGTCCACGACCATCCCCGGCGGCACCTACAAGAATCAGGACGACGACGTGCTGACGGTGGGGATGGACGTTCTGCTCGTCTGCCGCCAGGATCTTCCCGACGACCTCGTCTACAGGCTGTCGCGGACGCTCTTCGAGGTTGTGCCGGCGCTGCGTGACGCGCATGCCTCGGCGGCTGGCATCAACCCCGATCGCGGACCGACGACGGCCATCCCTCTCCACGCGGGCGCCGCCCGTTATTACCGCGAGCGCGAAATCCTCAGGTAGGCAGCGCTCGCATGCGGCTCGATCCGAAACCCCTGCGGCCGGACTGGGCGCTGATTCTGGCTGCCGGATTGGCGGTCGCCACCGGACTGACCTTCTGGCTGGGGCTGCGAGCGACGCGAGAGTGGCGGCGAAGCACGGTGCAAGCGGCGCAGACGCGTGGAAACGAGGTCGTCACCCTGCTCGCGGTCGCGCTCGAGCGCGACATGAAGGGCGGGCAGATGTCGGTCCTCCTGAAGGTGAACGAACAGGAGCTCCTCGAGATCGCTCCATACGAGCTCGCCGACAGTTTCGCGCGGGGCTTCGCGCGCTTCCCGTATCTGGAGTCGTTCTACGTCTGGACGGCCGGCGGCGCGGAGGGGACGACGTATGTGTTCAACCGCGCCGATCGCCGTCCGCCCTGGGATGACGAAGGCATTGCCGGCGATCCCTTCCCGGTCGTCTTTCGAAAGAACCCTGCCGCGCTGCGCAGCCTGGTGCTGCTGACGCAGGCCCAGTCCGCCGGCGGGCGGCGCTTCGTGCTGTTCGAGACCTCGCTGGATGGCGTGCGGTATCAGGCCGTTGCGCACCTGATGTACGACGGGACCGGGGCCGACGCGAGGCTCATCGCGGCGGCCGGCTACATGGTCAACCTCGAATGGGTGCAGGAGCAGTACTTCAGCGATTTCCTGTCGCAGCTGCAGGGCGTGATCGGGGACCCGTCGCTCAGCATCGACATCGTCAACGGCGACGGCCGCGCGGTCGCGTCGATTGGTCCACCGATGAGTGACGGTGCCGTACACGAGCGGTCGTTTGCGCTGGTGTTCGCCGATCAGGCGCTGTCGGACCTGCCGCAACGCCAGCGTGATCCCAACTGGACCGCGCGCGTCGGCGTGGCCAACGAAGCGACGCTGTCAGCGGCCGGGAGCGGCGCCGCGCAGACCCTCGTGCTACTCGGCCTCGGCGCGCTCGCCACCATCATCGGGCTGGCGATCACCGTTCGCGCTGCGCGACGTGCGGC
The DNA here is from genome assembly GCA_046734915.1 of Acidobacteriota bacterium. GTDB lineage: Bacteria > Acidobacteriota > Vicinamibacteria > Vicinamibacterales > CAVVIG01 > VFZL01. The sequence goes on from JBKPSC010000052.1 coordinate 18,625, forward strand.
GGCGCTCGCCGAAGTCCAGTCGGAGTTCGTGTCCGCGGTCAGCCACGAAATGAAAACACCGTTGTCGCTCATCACGCTGGCAAGCGACACACTCGCCAACAAGCGCTACAGCTCACCGACGGCGATCGGCGAGTACGGCCAGATGATCACCGTCGAGGCCGGGCACCTGGCGCGGCTCATCGACAACGTGCTGTGCTATGCGCGCATCAACGATCCGGCCTCCGAGTACGATTTCGAGAACGTCGATCTCGGCGAGGTCGTTCAAGAGTCGGTCGATCGCTTCAAGCCTCAACTGCGGGCCCATGAGTTCGACCTGCAGGTCAACGTACCGGGCGAGCCGGTAATGATTCGCGCAGACCACGTCCGCCTGGTACAGGTCTTCGACAACCTGATCGACAACGCCATCAAATACGCCAGCTCAGGCAAGTGGCTCGGCGTGGCCCTGTCTCACGATGGTCGGCGGGCGACGGTCGAGCTGACCGATCGTGGCGAGGGCATCCCGCCGCAGGAGTTGAGTCGCGTGTTCGAACGGTTCTACCGCCGCAAGGGGACCCGGCATCGCGGCGCCGGCCTCGGGCTCGCCATCGTTCGGCAGGTGATCGAAGATCACAAGGGAACGGTCAGGATGTCGAGTTCAGCTGGAGGTTCTCGAGTCGACATCTCACTACCGATCGCTTAGGAGCGAGAGCGTGTTGTCCTGGGTCTCAGGTTTCATGCGTAAGACTTAAGACTTAGGACTTAAGACTTAAGACAGACGAGATGAAAAAGCGGATCCTGATTGTCGAGGACGATCTCGCCCTGGCGCGGGTGCTTGCCGACAACCTGACGTTTGCCGGCTACGAGGTGGAGCATCTCGACGACGGCGCTCAGGTGGTGTCCCGAGTGCGGGCTATGGCGCCAGACCTCGTGCTGCTCGACGTGATGCTGCCCGGCAAGGACGGCTTCGGACTGTTGGGCCTGATCCGGCAGGGAGGCCGGACCCCGGTGATCATGCTCACGGCGCGCGATCAGAAAGTCGACAAACTCAAAGGACTCGAGCTCGGCGCCGACGACTACATCACCAAGCCGTTCGACTTCGAAGAGCTGCAAGCGCGCATCAGGGCGGTGCTGCGGCGGGCGCGCCGTCTGGTCGTTCGCATCACCATCGGCGAATCGGTCGTGGACTTCGAAGCGTTCACTGCAACTCGCAATCGCACGGATCTTCGCTTGTCGCGCCGCGAATTCGATCTTCTGTCGTATCTGGCCGAGCGCGAAGGTGCCATCGTACCGAGAAGCGAGCTGCTCCGCGAGGTCTGGGGATTTCCGGAAGAGCCATCGACGCGCGCGGTCGATTACGCGATTCGCCGCCTGCGCCGCAAGATCGAACCTGATCCTCACCACCCCCGGCATATCCACACGGTTCACGGCGACGGCTATTGCCTCACCCTCACCGCATCATCGTGAGTGCGGCCGTTCGCTGAGCGCAGCCGTTCGCGCCACAACTTGCCACTTTCGCCCCTCCCTCCCTTGGCTATCCTCGTCGCCAGAACTCCGGTACCCTGACGGGAAGCGGAGGTAGCGGCTGCTGAGAACCGCGTCCAGGCGTCATCGCGCGCCCGTGTGTTCCAGTCGTGAACCTGGGGTCAGGGCCGTGAGGAGCGGAGCAGAATGCTGACGAGACGAAGTTTCATCGAGCGAGTCGCCGCCATCGGCGGCGTGTCGCTCGCCTATGAGTCGATGATGGGCCTGGGCCTCTTGGAGGCCTCTCAGGACACGCCGTTCAACCTGCAGGGCGAGGTGAAGGGCATCAGAGTGGCGGTGATTGGTGCCGGTATCGCCGGTCTGACAGTCGCATACGAGCTCGGGAAGCACGGATACGCCTGCACCATCCTCGAGGCGCGAAATCGCCCTGGCGGACGCGCGCATACCGTGCGCCGTGGAACCGTCAGCGAAGAAGACGGTCCGACGCAGATCTGCAATTTCGACGAGGGTCTCTACTTCAACCCTGGTGCGATGCGAATTGCGCATCACCATCGGACGACGCTGCACTACTGCCAAGAGCTGAACGTGCCGGTGGAGGTCTTCGCCGTCACCGCGGACAACCAGTGGCTGTTTCAGACCAAGCAGCCCGGTCTCAAAGAGAAGCGCGTCCGGCTGCGCGAAGTGCGGACCGATCTCGACGGCTACGTCGCGGAGCTGCTCAGCAAGTCTGTGGCTGCCGGCGCACTCAGCCAGGAGTTGAACAAGGACGACGCTGAACGGCTTGTCGCCTATCTCAAGAACGTCGGCCGGCTCGACGCGCAGGGGAAGTATCGCGGGCAAGAGATGCGGGGACCGGACCTGCCGATTGGCCCCGACGGTGTCGACCGCTTCACGCCGCTTCCGCTCGGCGAGCTGCTCGGGTCGCGAACGGGCTTCTATGTCGATCAAGGTTTCGAGTACCAGCCGACGATGATGCAGGTCGTCGGCGGCACCGACCGGCTGCCGCACGCGCTGGCGTCGCGTCTGAAGGACCGCATCATTTACCAGGCGGCAGCCAAAGAGATCCGCCAAAGCGAAAACGGCGTGTCCGTGGTGTACGCGGACCAGGACGGCAAGCTGCAGAAGATCGAAGCCGACTATCTCGTCTGCGCGCTGCCGCTGACGATTCTGTCGACACTCGATACCGATTTCACGCAGCAATACAAAGAGGCGATCGCGTCCGTGCCGTACGCGGCGGCGGGCAAGATGGGCCTGCAGTTCAAGCGGCGATTCTGGGAGGAAGACGACTTCATCTACGGCGGCGCGACCAAGACCGACCAGGACATTCAGCAGATCATCTATCCGTCGACAGGCTATCTCGGAAGGAAGGGCGTCGTCGTCGGGTACTACCTGCAGGGGCAGTCCGGCCGCCCGATTGGAGAGAAGACGCCGGCGGAGCGGCAGGCCATTGCGCTCGAGCAGGGCGGCAGGATTCACCCGCAGTACGCCACCGAGTTCGAGAGCGGATTCTCGGTGGCCTGGCACCGCGTGACGTGGAACAAGGGCTCGTGGTCGTCCACGCCGCGCGAGACCAAGCAACTGCTCAGCAATCCGGATCGGCGGGTCTATCTAGCCGGTGATCACCTCGATCTGAATGCCTGGATGCAGGGGGCGTTCGAGTCAGGCCGGCATGTCGCAACGGCCATCCACAC
>JBKPSC010000053.1:0-9623 GCA_046734915.1 Acidobacteriota bacterium
GTCGGCGACATGTGACGCCTCCGAGCGGACCTTAGCGAAGGGCCACGCGACAAGTCAAATGGTGCCAACGTGAATCTTGGGATTGTGGATTCAGGGGATTGTGGATTGCCCTGACCCATTCCCCCAATCCTCAATCCCGCATTCCCTAATTTCATTCCCTCATTCCCACAATCCCTCATTCCCAAATTCACCATCGTGAGTTACGTTATTCACCGTAACCGTTACGGAGAGCGACGTAATGCAGAATCCCTTCGTCTACGGCGAGGTGGTGCCGCCGGCGGCGTTCGTCAACCGCATCGCCGAGCTGGACCGGCTGGTGAGCGATCTCGCCGCGTCGCAGAAGATCTTTCTGATCTCGCCGCGACGCTACGGCAAGTCTTCGCTCATCCGCCACGCGCTCGCCGCCATGTCGAAGCGCGGCGCGCTCACCGTCGATGTGACGGTCAGCAGCTTCAGCTCGTACGTCGCCTTTCTCGAGGGTTATGCCCGCGCGCTGATGGCCGCGGAGACGAAGTGGGACCGCGCCCGCACGTGGATTCGCGACGCCATCCAAACGGCGCGGGCGGAGGTCCGCTATGCGCCAGACTCGTCGCCGCTTGGCGTGTTGACAGTGTCGTTTCCCTCGGTGCGGACCGACCGAGACATCTCCCGCCTGGCGCAGGAAGTCTTTGCGCTGCCCGCCCGCCTGGCGGAGCTCCGCAAGCGGCAGGTCGTCGTCGCGCTCGACGAGTTTCAGGCCATCAACGGGTTCAATGGAGGCTCGGTCGAGCATGCCATGCGCGCCGCCGTGCAGCACCAGCGCCAGGTCGGCTACGTGTTCGCCGGATCGGAACCGAGCCTCATGGAGCGGATGCTCGGACCGAAGCGTCCGTTCTACAAGGCCGGACCGGTGTTGCGCCTGCAGAAGATTCCACCGGACGAATTCGCCGAGTTCATCGAAGCGCGGTTCACCGCCTCTGGCATCAGGGCCGAAGCCGGACTCGGCGCGGCTGTCGTCGAGCTGGCCGGCAACCTGCCCTACGACGTCCAACGCCTCGCTCACGAAACATGGGACCAGGTGCGAGAGAGCGGCCGACGCCGCGCGACACTCGACGACCTGCACGATGCTTTGAAGCGGTTGCTCAGCGAGCAACAGGTCATGTTCGAGGGCGTCTGGCAGCGCATGACGCTCGGCCAGCGGGCCGTTCTGCGCGCGGTCGTGCTCGAAGACGGGCGCGGCCTGCTGTCGGCCGACATCCGGACACGCCATCGCCTCGGCGGGCCGTCGACGGTTCAGGCTGCCCTGACTGCCCTCAATCGCGATGACGTCGTCACCCGGGACGGCGATCGCTACACCGTCGTCGACTCGCTGCTGCGGGAGTGGGTGGCCCGGCAGACCTTCTGAGCCGCGCCAGCGGCCTGAACTGACGCTGACCACGCTCGTTCAACGGCTCGGCAAATGGCCCCAGCGTTTCAGATCCTCCATCGTTTCAAGGATCGTGTCTTTGACCGGGCGGAACGCGATGCCGAGCTCCCGGCGGATCTTGCTCGTGTCGTACCGAGGCACCCGCCCCACGTGCGTTCGCAGGTAGGACCTCACGCCTTTGCTCTCCGCGAACGCCGCGACCCGCACGATGGCGCTCGCGAGGGGACTGTCCAATGGCATCCGTGGCAAGCCCTGGTAACCCTTCTCGGCAAGCAACTGGACGATTGCGCGCATCGAGAACGTGTCACCGGCACAGAGGTAGCGACCGTGTGCGGCAGGGCGCTCCATGGCTCGGATGTGCGCCTCGGCGACGTCGCGGACGTCGACGAATCCCCACGTCAGCGAGATGATGCCGGGATACGTGCCTTTCACGATGTCCACGAGCACCTGGTTCGATGTGTTGAGACCGGCGGTCAGCGATGGACCAATGACCATGAATGGATTGATCGCAATGAGATCGAATTGCGGCTTCTTCTCTCCAATGAAAGTCCAGGCAGCGCGTTCCGCCATCGTCTTCGCGTAGTAGTAGGGATTGCGACTGAGGCTTGACTTGGTATTCCAGTCGGCTTCGGTCAGTGTGTGAGCACTGTCAGGCTCGTCCGTCACAGCGGCCATCGAAGAAGTCAGCACGACCCGCCGGACGCTGAACGCTTTGGCGCACGCGGCAAGCACCTCGCGCGTGCCGTTGACCGCCGGATCAACGAGATCGATCCGCGGATCGTTGACCGTCAAGGCATACGGGCTGGCCGTATGCATGACCGTGTCACAGCCCAGCGCGGGCGCATCGAAGGATCCGGCACTTGTCAGGTCCGCTTCGACCAGCTCGAGGCGTTCGGCCGCAGCGGGCAGGGCCCGAAGCCGGCCCACGTCGCCTCGCTTCTTCAGCGACCGGACGGTGCCGCGCACGCTGTAGCCGGCGGCGAGCAATCGCTCCACGATGCGGGAGGCGATGAACCCGGTCGCGCCGGTGACCAGGATTGGCGCTGTCGCCGTCATCGATCATCACCCCTACCGAACCGCAGCTGTTGGAGGCCGAGCGAGAAGGCGGATTCCGCGTCCGGGCCCGGCGTCAGCGCCGGAAGCGGCACCGGCGGCGATGGATCGATATCGTCGGGTCTCAGATCAAGCTGATACCACACGACGTCGTGCCACCGACCGAACTTGAACCCGATGCGCCGGTAGGTTCCGACGAACGTGAAGCCGAGGGACTCGTGCAGCCGCACGCTCGCGGGGTTCGGCAACGTGATGCCCGCGCAGGCCCGGATGTATCCCTGCTGGACGAGTAGCGCGAAGAGCGTGGTGTACAAAGCGCGTCCCACACCTTTTCCCTGAAACGGTTCGGCGATGTACACAGCCGTGTCAACGGCCCACTTGTACGCGGCACGCTCGCGATGACGGCTGGCGTATGCATATCCTGCGATGCGATCGTCCACGTCCAGCACCAGCCAGGGGCACTCCCGTTCGACCGTGGCAATGCGAACGGCCATCTCGTCAGCCGTCGGCGCCGTCGTCTCGAACGAGACGCTGGTCGACTCGCAGTAGGGCGCGTAAATCGCCGCGACGTCAGCGGCATCGCCCGCCGCCGCGAGCCTAATAACTACCGGCATCGACCAGATCCTATCGCACCGATTCGAGCATCGCCCGCCATGCGCGATCGACGTCCTGCGGTGTGGTTCGCCAATTGCTGAACGCGGCCCGCATGGCGTGAACCGAGCCGAAGGTGGTTTGGGTGAGGTAGGTCTGACCGCTGTCGCGCAGCCGCGTCAGAAACGACGCCACATCGTCGGCTGTCGGAGCTGGCGAGCTCAGCGTGAAGACGACGACGTTCATGCGCACGGGCGCGAGCAGCCGAAACGCCGAGGATTCGGCGATGCGCTGGCCAAGAAGCGAGGCGCACTGGCAGCTCGATTCGACGATCGCGCGGTAGCCGGCGGCACCGTAGGCCATGAGCGTCATCCACGCAGGCAGAGCACGGAGCCGCCGTGAATTCTCGGGCGTCAGGTGCAGCGCGTCCTCGGTGTTCGGCGCCCCCAGGTATGCAGCACCAACATTCTGAAACACCTCGGCTTGAAGCGTGTGATGTCGGGTCAGCTGGACCGCGCTGTCGTACGGCACGTTCAGCCACTTGTGCGCGTCGATGGCGATGGAATCGGCCTGTTCCCAGCCCGCGAGCAACGGCCGATAGGTGGGTGAGCACGCCGCGAAGCCGCCGAACGCGGCGTCCACGTGGAGAAAAAATGGAAACTGGCGCTGCAGGGCGGCGATCGCGGCAATGTCGTCGAAATCGACGGTGTTGACGACTCCGGCGTTTGCGACCACCACGCACGGCTGACCACTTTGAGCGGCCAAAGCCTCACGAAGTGCCGCGCCGTCGACCGACTCACGGCCGGGCACGGTCGCCACCCGCTTCAATGCCGCGCGGCCGACGCCCAGAATCGACAGCGCTTTGTAGATACAGGAGTGCGGTGAACCGCTCAGCACGGTGAGCGGCGGCAGACCGTGCGTTCCGCGCTCCGACACATCGACACCGACCTGACGGCCCCACCACTGGCGAGCGATGGCCAGGCCAACCATGTTGCTCGTGGTCGCCCCCGTGACGAACCGCCCACTGAACGTGTCCGGCAGTCGGAGGAGTTCCTTCAGCATGGCAACCGCGGACGCTTCGATGTGCGCCGCGGCCCGGCTCGTGCGATCCGCGGCGTTCTGATCGAAGGTCGACGTCAGCCAATCACCGGCGAGCGCGGCAATCGTGGTCCCGCCGGTCACGAACCCGAAATACCGTGGCCCCACGCTGCCCGTGAGGGACGAGCCGTAGCTATCGCGGAACGATGCCAGGGCCGCTCGGAAGCCGACGCCATGGGCCGGGAGCGCCATCGGGGTCGTGGGCGTGGAATTGTTGTTGACGGGCCGATCGGATAGATCGGCCAGGAAGTGGATCGCTTCTTCACACGTCAGCCGGAGCAGATCCGCGGCGGCACGGTCGTCCTCAACGGGCTGCGTCACAGGACTCGAGTACGGTCCAGTCCGCCGATGGACGCCCCGTCCACAACCAGACGATGAAATCAACCGTCGGCGGTGTGACGTCCAACTCGCGGAGACGCACGCAGATCTGTCCGCGATGGTGCAGCGAGTGCAGGATTGCCTGGAGGACCGACTCGCCGAGGGTATGCGCCGCAGCCTGACGATTCAAGTACGCCTCGAACTCGCCGGTCCAGGGCTCGCGAAACTCGGCATCGAGCTGGGGCAGAGGCGCTGTCGTCAGGAAGCCCTGAATCGAGCGATGAGCCGCCACCCCCCAGCGCGCCAGGTCCTCGGGCACGGCAAAGTCGGTCGCCGGCCGCAGCGCCGCAGCATTTCCCTGCCAAGCGGCGCTGAAAATATGCTGCACCAGGTGCACGTGATGAAACGTGGCCTGCAGGCGAGGATCGTCCTTCGAGCGCGGCGAGCTCAATGCCGTCGTCCAGACGGTCGCGTCCGCCCACGCCATGTGCTTCGCCAGATCGGTCAGCGAGGCGAGGTCCACGCCCGACATCCTAGCATCGGAGGGTGCCGCTCACCGTTCAGAAGCGGCGCCAGTACTCTCGCATGAGCTCGGTCGCCCAGTCGGGTTGCCGCACCGGGCTGCGAGGCAGGAACTCGCGGATAACAGGCTTGACGTCGAGCACCGGCGTGCCGTCGATGGCGTCCAGACCGCGGACCTTCAGCATTCGCCCCTCACGGCCGATCACTTCGACGATGGTGCTGCCGAGACGATTCGGTCGCGCTTTGCCCCGCTGCGCAAAGATGCCGACCTTGGGCCAGCTGGAATTTCCGCGCGGATGACGTGCGCCCCAGACGATGTCAGCGGCGTTGAGGCGATCGAAGTAGAAGATCACTTCGGCATGCGAGAAGCTATCGATGCCATCCAGCGCTTCAGGCGACAGCGCCGCATCGAGCCGGATCTGCGACTCGATCGTGCCCCAGTCGTCATCCTCGACTCCCACCCGCGGACTGTGAACGATGCCAATGGGCTCGAGTGTGATCATCAGATAACCCTGCGCCGGCTAGTCCCGGCGGTTTGTCAGCATGGTGGCGACCGATGAGAAGAACTCGCGAAGCAGCGCATCAGCAGGCGACGGCAGCTCGGTTTCGTCGAGCGCCCGAGTCATGAGCTGCAGCCAGCGTTGCCGCGCGGCGGCGGTTATCGCGAACGGCAGGTGCCGCATCCGGAGTCGTGGATGGCCGCGGGCCTCGATGTAGCGCGATGGCCCGCCGAAACGGCCAACGAGGAAGTCGCACAGCCGTTGCTGCGCTCCGGCCAGGTCTTGCGGCGGATACATCGGACCGAGAATGTCGTCGTGGGGCACCTGCCGGTAGAACGCCGCCACAAGCCGAGCGAAGCCGTCCTCGCCGATCAGCGCGTAGATTTCATGTTCGTTCAATCGAACGATTTTACCGGCAAGCCGTCGGTGTTAGCATCACACGTCGTCGACGAGAGCGAGGAACCATGGCCAAAGCATCGAAGAAGAAGGCAGCAGCGCGGTCGCGACGCTCAGGCACATCATCCGGAGTGCGCGCAAGCGCCAGACGCAAACCGGCCGCGACGGGCAAGTCCCGGCGCAGCCCTGCCGGCCCGGCGATTCGTTCGGCGCTCTTCGCGCCGGTCAGAGGCGCCGAGCGCCGGGACATCGGACACGTCAAGCTGGATGTCGGCCACGCCGGTGCGGCGCGCGTCAAGCGCATGATTTATCCAGTCGGATTCCGGTGGTCGGTGGACATGAAGCCAGCCGTCGGCACCAATCTCTGCATGCACGCCCACGTCGGCTTCCTCGCGCACGGTGAGATTCACGTCGAGTATCCCGACGGCTGCGTCATCGAGCACAAGGCGCCGCAGATTGTCGCCATTGAGCCGGGGCACGACGGCTGGGTCGTCGGCCGCGAGCCGGTCGTGCTCATCGAGTTCGATTTCGAAGGCGAGACGGTCGGCCGGCTGGGCATGCCCGAACGGCACGAGCACAAGTGACAGCCCTCAGTCCGCACGCTTGGACGAACGGGCGAGGGCGAGGGTGAGAATGCCGACGCCCCATCCCGTCAGGGCCAGCGCTTCCGGCCAGAACGTCTCGAGCCCGACGCCCTTGAGAAAGATCGATCGCAGGATGACGAGGAAGTAGCGGAGGGGAATGAGGTAGGTCACCGGCTGAATGGCCGCAGGCATGTTCTCGATCGGGAAGATGAAACCCGATAGATAGACCATCGGCATGAAGAAGAGGAACGTGGTCGTCATCATCGCCTGCTGTTGCGTTGAGGAGATCGTCGAGACGAACAAGCCGAGCCCGAGCGTGCTGATCAGGTAGACCCCAGTCAATGCGAAGAGCAGCAGCACGCTGCCTCGCAACGGCACCTGGAACCAGAGCGTGGCGACCGTGAGAACGAGGGCGACGTCAATCAGCCCGACGAGGCCGTACGGCAGCAGCTTGCCGACGATCAGTTCGAGACCTCGAAGCGGTGTGACGTTGAGCTGCTCCAGCGTCCCGAGCTCACGCTCGCGGACGATGGCCATCGACGAGAGATTGGTCGTGATCACCAGAAGCAGCAGCGCGACGATGCCGGGGATCATGAAGTCACGGCTTTCCAGCCGGGGGTTGAACCAGACACGGACTCGCGGCTCGATGGCCGCCCCTGTCGGCTGACCCGTCTCGCGCGCGTATTCCATCAGCAGTCGATTCGCATAGCCAAGCGAGACCCCGGCCGAATTCGAGTCGCTGCCGTCCGCGACGAGTTGAAGCGTCTCCGGCCGCCCGGCGACGATGGCCTCGCCGAACCCCTGCGGGATGGCGAGCACCATCCATGCACGCCCATCTTCCAGATATCGTCCCGCCTCCGCCGCGTCAGAAACGACCGAAACGAGTGTGAACGTTCCAGATGCGTCGAAGCGCCGCATCAGCTCGCGGCTTTGCAGCGATCGGTCGGCGTCGGCGACGACCAGCGGGACATCCCGCACGTCGGTTGTCGCCGCGTAGCCGAGGGCAAAGAGCTGAACGATGGGTGCGACGATCACGACGGCGAAGAGCCGCGGGTCGCGCCGCAGCTCGATCAGCTCCTTCCAGACGAGAAAGGCAATGCGACGCATGTCAGTTCCACTGCCTCCGCAGCCGGACCGACGCCAGCGTGAGGATGAGCAAGGCGTACGCGACGAGGGCGCCGAGGTCCACCCACACGACGCCAAGACCGACGCCCTTGAGCATGATCCCTCGCAGGGCGATCAGAAAGTATCTGGCCGGCACGATGTAGGTGATGAACTGCAGGAACGTCGGCATGCTGGCAATCGGAAAAATGAACCCTGACAGCATCAACGTCGGCAGGAACGACGCCAGCACTGCGACCTGAAAGGCCACTTGCTGCGATTCGGCGATGCTCGAGACGAGCAGTCCCAGTCCGAGTGCGCCGACCAAGTACAACGACAGCGCCAGCAGCAAGAGAGGCCATGAGCCGCGCATCGGCAGGCCAAAGAGGAGCATCGCCAGCAGGATGATGGCGAGCTCGGCGACCAGGGAGATGAGCAGGTACGGCAGCGTCTTGCCGACGATGAACGAAAAGGCGTCGAGCGGTGCCATTCGGATCTGCTCGATCGTGCCGCGCTCTTTCTCGCGCACGATTGACAGCGCCGTGGAGATCACGGCGGTGATCATCGCGATGTAGGCGATGAGACCCGGCACCAGGAACAAGGCGCTGCGAAGCTGCGGGTTGTACCAGATGCGCGACTCGACCAGAAACGGCGGCGCGGACGCCTGCCGGCCCTGTTCCGCCGCCCACCGGGCGGACTCGGCCTGCACGATCGAGGTGGCATAGCCCATCACGGTGGTCGCCGTGTTGGCGTTGTCGCCGTTCAGCAGTATCTGGACGGGGACCTCGTCGCCACGGTGCAAGTCGTTCGCGAATCCGGCCGGTATGACCAGCACCGCGCGCACGACGTTTCGGTCCATCAGGCGTGTGAGCTCGGCCTCGCTGTCGATGATCGCCGCCTGGTCGAAGTATCCCGATGCCGCGAATGCCGACACCAGCGCCCGGCTTCGCTCGGTCCGATCGCGATCGTCGACCGCAATCGCCACATGGCGGATGTCCCAGTTGAGCGCGTAGCCGAACAGCAGCAGAAAGAAGGCCGGCACCAGTAGCAGAATGCCCAGCGTCAGGCGGTCGCGGGCGATCTGGCGGAACTCTTTGCGCCCGACAGCGATGGCCCTGAACCCGATCATGACGGTCGGCTCGCGACTTCGAGAAACACGTCTTCCAGCGACGGCTGGACGGCTGTTGCGCCCAGGACGGCAACACCGGCGGTGGTCAGCCGCTGGCTCAGTCGTCCTGCCAGCGAAGCGAAATCACTCTCGTCGGCGGTGCCTGGCTTGACGACGGCGTGCACGGCCGTTCCGAAGACGCTCGTCTTCTCGACCTCGGGTATGGCGTCGAGCAGCCGCATGGCCTCGACCGGATTGGCGGCGCGGATTTCGACAATCGCCCGACCCTCGAAGATGCGCTTGAGCTCGCGGGTGGATCCGAGCGCCGCCAGCCGACCGGCGTTGATGATCGCAATCCGATGGCAGTGCTCCGCTTCATCCAGGTAATGCGTCGTCACGAGCACCGTCGTGCCGGATGCCGAAAGGCGATCGATGAGCAGCCAGAACTCGCGGCGCGAGAGCGGATCGACGCCGCCGGTGGGCTCATCGAGAAACACGATTGGCGGCTCGTGGAGGATCGCGCAGCCGAGCGCCAGGCGCTGGCGCCAGCCTCCGGCCAACTCGATGGCCCTCAGGTTCTCTCTGCCGCGCAGGCCAGCCATGTCCAGGACGAACGCCCGCCGGGCCTCGAGCCGCGTGGAATCGAGGCCGTACAGGCCGCCGAAGAACCTGATGTTCTGATCGACCGTCAGCTGTTCGTAGAGTGAGAAGCGCTGCGACATGTAGCCGATGCGGCGCTTGACGCCCTCGGGATCACGGCCGACATCGATCCCGCCGACAACGGCGGTTCCGCCCGTCGGCTTCAGCAACCCGCACAGCATCCGGATCGTCGTCGATTTGCCGGCGCCGTTACTGCCGAGAAATCCAAAGATCTCGCCGGCCTTTACGTCGAACGTCAGCCGATCGACTGCCTGAAACGATCCGAACCGCCGTGAAAGATCGGCGAC
>JBKPSC010000054.1:0-6573 GCA_046734915.1 Acidobacteriota bacterium
TGGGAGGGTCCTGGCGTCGGACGCGGTGGGCCGCCGGTCGATGTCCGTGTGACCGGCGGAGGCATCCTGTCACGCGGTGTGCCTGGCGGTGGCGGTCAGGGCCTTCGCGGTGGTCCGCCGCCGCGCCAGCAGGCGGAGATCAATAGCGGCGGCGATCTCAAGGTGGTGACGACCAATTTCCGTGAGGGATACCTCCGCAAGAATGGCGTGCCCTACAGCGAGCAGGCTCAGATCACCGAGTACATTCATCGGTTGCCCACGCACCCGAACGGAGATGTATGGCTTCAGGTGATCACGATGATCGACGATGCGAAGTATCTGAACGGGACGTTCTACACGAGCACGAATTTCCGACTCGAGCCGGATGGATCGAAGTTCGCGCCGTCGGCCTGCAAGACGGATCCGCCACTGCCAGTGAAGGGCAAGGGCGAAAGCAAGTAGGGCGGGTCTTGATTTTTAGACCCGCCGGGGTAGCCGGGTCCGAAAAACAGGACCGGCTTACGCGCTCGCCAATAACCGATCGCCGCCGAGGCGACGGAACTCCGCTTCGGCATCCTGCGATCGTTCCTGTGCCCGCCTGACGATCGCGTTGAACCGCCGCTCACCTCGCACGGAATCCAGCCACGGATCGACCACGAAGGCCTGGTGGCAGAAGAAGCCGGCCTCCACGACGTGCTGCTGCAGCAAGTCGAGGGCTGGCGTAGGCTGACCGAGCTTCACCAGCGCGCGCGCGATGAAGTAAACCCCTTCGGGGTCGAAGGCGTGCATGGTACTGAACTGATGGATGGAGGCGAGTGCCGCATCACCATCGCCTTCGAGAATCTGACGCGAGGCCCTCAACCACAGGTGAATCGTAGGAGGCAGCGACCGTTGCTCGTTCGCGCGGTATGACGCGATCGCCTCGGCGGTGCGCCCGAGTATGGGCAGCGTCCAGTTCGTGATCCAGCGCAAGTCGTCGGCGTCAGCAGTCACGGCGCGTTCCCAGTCCCCGCGCATGAAGTGGGTGTACGTCACGCTCGTTCGTATCGCCGGATCGAGTCGGCGGGCATGGCGATCGGCGGCCAGCGAGGCATCGAGCAGGCCACAGAAACGGCAGGCGACGACGAGCCCTGCGAAGAGCTCGGGGTCGGCCGCCTGCGCTCGCATGCGGCCAAGCAGTCGCGCGACCGCCTCCTTGGCGCGTCCAAGCGATTCGATCTCGAAGTTCGTGTAGAGGTTGTGAGCGATGCTGAGATCGGGGTTGATCTCGAGCGCCCGCCGAAACGCCTCGTCGGCTTTGCGGAAATGCTCGTCGCGCCCTTCAACGCCGTACTTCGCAAGGACGCGATGGACGCGTCCCAGCTTCGCCCAGGCCGGCGCGAAGCCGGGATCTTCGTCGAGTGCCGACTGATACATCTCGCCGGCGACCTGCAGCATCGAGATGTCGTAGGCGAGCTGATTGCCGCGCAAATAGAACTCGTACGCGCGGGCACTGGCAGGCAGGTCGCGACGCAGGCGCCGCTGATCGCCCGATGACAGTGGGATCGACAGCGATTCGACGATCGCTCGTGCCAGTTGGTCCTGCACGTCGAAGATGTCTTTCATCTCGAGCTGAATCGTCTTGGACCAGAGAATCGTACCGGAGGGAGCTTCGAGCAGCTGGGCGTTCACTCGAACCTGTCCGCCTGCGCGCAGCAGCGTGCCGCACAAGACTGCATCCACGCCGGCGTCGGCGGCTATCTTCCTGAGATCGATGCCTTCGTCGCTGGTGTACCCGGCGCCGGCCAGTGTGGAGCGCACGACGAGCGATTGAATGCCCGCGAGTGAACTGAGGATCGCGTCTGGCAAGCTAAAGGAGAGAAAGTCCACATCCGGATCCGGGCGGAGCATCCGAAATGGGACGGCGATCAAACGCGTGGTCGGCCTGACCGTGACCGTCGAGGTGTCAGTCGAGAGCGTCATCGCCGATCGCAGTGCCTGCGCCATCGCATCGGCGGTCTGATAGCGATCCTCGGGACGCTTCTCGAGTGCGCGATGGATCACTCCGTCGATCGCCGATACCGAGGCTGATCCGGCCAGTGCGGCCGGTTGGCCCGACATGATCGCGTGATACACCTGCATGAGATCGTTGCCAGGAAACGCCGGCTGGCCAGACAACATCTCGAAGAGGATGGCGCCGGCGGCGAACAGATCGGAGCGGGAATCAAGCGCTCCCTCGGCCCATTGCTCCGGCGCCATGTAGCGCGGCGTGCCGGAGACCATCCCTGTTTGGGTCAGTGTCTGTTCCGAGGACGATTCGCTCGACCGCGCAAGGCCGAAGTCGAGCAGCTTGATACCACCGTCGGTCATGAAGACATTCGATGGCTTCAAATCGCGGTGCACGATCTGGCGACTGTGCAGGACCGACAGAGCACCGAGGATTCCGAGCGTCGTGGCGACCGCTTCGTCTGGCTTGATGGCGCCGTCCTTCAAGCGCGTAGCCAATGATTCACCGGTCAGCAGCTCCATCACGATGAAGAGCCGTTCGTCCGATTCGCCGACGTCGTAGATCTGACAAACGCCAGGATGGCTGACGCTGGCGGCGGCGCGCGCTTCGCGCCAGAGGCGGGCCTGTGCTTCGGTATTCGACGCCAGCGGACGAAGGACCTTGATAGCGACCTGGCGCTCGAGCCGTGGATCGACGGCCCGGTACACCTCGCCCATTCCGCCCGAACCCAGACTGGCGACGATTTCGTATTTCCCGAGACGGTCCCCCCGCTCCAACGACATGCGGAAGATTATAGGTAGCTGGGTAGCTGGGTCACTAGGTAGCTGGGTCGCTCGGTCACCTGAGTCCCAGCAAACCTAGCTACCTAGCAACCTAGCTACCCAGCAACCTAGCTACCCAGAAGTCGCCGCCCAGTAATCAGGCAGGTCCTTCTTGGTGTCCCTGAGAATCTCGAGTACGGCCGTACGGTCGGAGGCGCTCAGCGAGCGATAACGATCGTCAGTGACGCGACCATTGAGCACGTCCCACAGGCGTTGATAGACAGCAGATTTTGCTGCCGCAGGAAGGGCGTCGAACGGCTCCGAATAGATCAGATAGCTGCACGGATACTTGAGCAGGCGTTTGCCGAGATCCAGTTCGCGCAACGACCGGCCTTTGCTGTCTCGCGGCCCACTTGCGCTGAACCTGCGCGCGAATGTGGTGGGTCCGCTGATCGGGCCAGGCAGCGGGGACTCGTCGACGAACAGGAGATAGTCGACGAGGTCTTCAACTCTCCCGTTGAACGTGCGCTCCGCTTCGGCGCCCACGCGCGATTCCCATCCCACGCGCGTAATCAAATTCAACATCTGGGCCTGGTGCTCGAGAACCAGAAGCGCGACGACGTCGCTGTACGGCGACAAGTATCCGTTCATGTCGAACCGGCCATCGAGGTTGGTGACGTGAACGGTCTCGGGTTTCACCATGGCACCGAGGTCGGACGGATCGGTCGCGACTGCGTTCCCCATGTGGCGATCTGCCTGGTGCGTGCCGGTCACGTACCATCCGCCCCATCGCAGTTCGAATGGGCTCCGATGATCCGTCGTGTACGCCGGCCCGTACATCGTCGTGCCATCGACACTGGGGAAGATACTGCCGACGAAGAGGCCTGGGACATTCTGTGTGGCCTCGGAGACGTGGCACATCACGCAGGTGTCATTACGTTCGAACTGTGGTATCCCGGATTCAGATTGGCTGAGTGTGTAGAAGATCGAGCCTTGCTGGGGATCTTGCGCAACGACTTCGAGCACCGGCCCGCCGCGTACCCATCCGACCGAGACCGTGTCGTTGAAGAAGATGGCGCGAGGATTGTTCGGGTTGATTCGAGGCGCCTGGAAACTCGTCTTGGAGAAGACGAGGACCTGCGTATCGATTGGCACCTTCAGCGCCGCCAGCACCGACGTCAGATATCCGGAAGGTCCCTGTTTCTCGAGTGAGACCTCGCCTCGTTGCATCCGGGCGTTCAACTGCGTAATCGGGTCCGACAGCGGCCTGGTCGCGTAACCGATGGCCGGATGGTTCCGAATGAGTGCGGGATGGATTTTCTGGGCTGAGAGCAGGACTACACTCGCCGCCCACGCAAGGGCGACGATTCCGATGCGCGACATGTTCATGTTGAGGTGGTGTGCTGCAAAGGGCTCTCCGTTTGTGCCCAAACAAATGATGCCTCAAGAACGCCACGATGTCACCGGAGTGCGGAAATATTCCGGGTAATTGCGAAAAAATCCCGCTGGACGTGCTGGACTACATGGTGCCCGGCTTCACCCCGTGCGGGCGGGCTTCCACCGCAAGCCGAGCGCGATGAGCCTGTCGAGCAGGCGCTCGTACGAGATGCCCTGGGCCTCCGCCGATTCGGAGAAGTCCTCGCCATAGGCCATGTTCGGGTTGGGATTGGCTTCGAGCACGTAAATCCGTTGTTCTTCATCCATCCGAATATCGATGCGGGCATACCCGCTCAGGTCGAGCGCCCGGTACGCGCGCTTCGCCATTCGCTGCATCCGCTCGACCGTGCCGGCATCGAGCCGCGCCCGGTCGGTCATGATGCCGTGCTTCTTCTGATACTGCGTGCTCCACTTGACCCGCTCCGTGGCAATCTTCCAGCGGTTGTCGGGCATCTGCGCGAATGACATCTCCCACGGCGCCAGCACGTCGAGCCGTTCATTGCCAATCACGCCAACGTAGATCTCGCGACCGTCGATGAACTGCTCGACGATCGCCGCCGTGCCTAGTTTCTCGTGAATGAACGTCGCCCGTCGCGCGAGTTGCTCGTGATTCTCGACCACCGAGGCTTGCGAGATCCCCGTCGAGGCCTCGAAGAAGAGCGATTTGACGATGAGCGGGAACGTCAGGCGCTTGGGAAGCGCGACCTTCCGTCCTGGACGAACGACAGTGAAGTCCGGGACGCGAATGCGGTGATAGGCGAGCAGCTTCTTCGAGAGCGCCTTGTCGCGAGCCAGGATCAGGCCGCGCGGATTGCATCCGGTGTACGGCAGCCCGAGCAGCTCGAGATAGCTGACCACGTTCTGATCGAAGGTCGTGACGCCGGCAAACGCCTCCATGAGATTGAAGACGATGTGCGGCTTGAACAGTCCCACCGTTGGCCGGATCCCGCCAAGGTTGTCATTGATACCGAGCACGCGCACGTCGTGGCCGATCTCACGAAGTGTCTCGATCACGTCGTACTCCATCTTCCATTCCGCCTCGAGGATGTCGATACCGGTCGTGTCCTCGGGTGGAACGAGATGGTCGTGCACGAGCGCGAGGATGCGAAGTTTCTTCACGGTTCAAAGAAACAAGCGATGTCCGCCGCTGTGCAGGTAGTTCATGGCCTGCACCGTAAGCAGCACCGTAAACTCCTGGCGCGCCTGTTCCTCCGGAACGGCCAGGCGCAGTTTCAGCTCCCGGGAGCGTCCGATCATCTCCTCCAGGACCTGATCGATCGTGTACTGGTAGATCCCCGTCCATCCTGCCACCACGCGACGGACTTGTCGCCTGATGCGCGAGATGAACCGCGCTGCCGTCATCTGCCCCATGAACTCCGGCGCATCGGAGAAAAGGCGCCGCAGATCGCGATCGTAAAAATTGGGGTAGTCGACGCCGTAGTAGCGTCGTTTGTTGCGGTAATGCTGGCGCAACGTAATGCGGAGATTGGGCAGTGCATCGACCTCATGAGAGTTGTCGACTGGCGCCGGACGGTCCCGGAGCGCCCCCATCAACGCATCGATGTATTCGAGCTTGGGAAGCGCCTTCCATCCGGCGTAGCGATGCCGCCACTCGCTGTTCGGCGTCAGCCAGACGGCGAACGTCTCGGCGAAGTCTTCGTCAGGGTGGCTCTGCGCGTACCACGAGTCCAGATGCAGCACGAAGCTCTTGCTGTACGGCTTCGGCGTGTAGAACTCTGGATACGGTTTCGAAGGCGAGCCGAAGACCTCGCGTCGCTTGCTTCGTCGACGGAGGCGGTAGGCGTTGTCGATGACGTGGCCGGCTTCGTGCCGAAGAATCCTCATGCACCACTCGTGTTCGCCGCCTTCGACTTCGAGCATCTGCGCCTCCTCGAGCTTTTCGAGCCGCGGGTGGGCCAGATAGAAGGGGATGGCGATCGTCGTGGCGCCATCGGGCGTGAACCACTCGTCGGACAGATAGAAATGAAGGGGGAAGTTCAACCCTCGCGCCCGAAGCTCTTCCCGGAGGAGCTCAATCCGGTGCGCCAGCGTGCCCTCGATGACCAGGGGCAGATCCGCCATTCGCACATCGAGCAAAGCATCATCGTCGAGCTCGGGCCATGTCTCGTGCACGGGACGTTTGGGCATGTTGGGCTGGCCTATAGACTAGCGCGTAGCGCTGCCGGTAACCTGAGGCAGATGGGCCCCACGCGTACGATCGGGATCGTTGCAGGAGCGATGGTCAGCATGACGGTATTGGTGACGACACAAGATAGAGACCGCGCGAAGGTCGCGGACGCCTACAAGTGGAACTTGACGGACATATATGCCAGCCAGGCGGTCTGGCGGGAGCAGAAGGAGAAGATTACGGCGGAAATCCCGCGTCTCAGCGAGTTCCGAGGCAAGCTC
>JBKPSC010000055.1:0-8081 GCA_046734915.1 Acidobacteriota bacterium
GTGCAACGGTACCGGCCACGAAGGCGCACAGTGCAAAGCACAGCCCCGAAATCCAGATGCGGAATCCGAGAGCGACGAACGTGCCGCCGACGACGACAGCTGACAGGACCGGCCACAGGAACGAATCGCGCAAGTTGACGATCGTCGACTTCCGCCAGGCGAGCAGCGGGCCGATGCCGGTCAGCAACAGCAGCACCAGACCAATCGGCAGCATCCACTTGTTGAAGAATGGCGGCCCGACGGTCAGACGCTCACCGGTGATGGCCTCGCTCAGCGTCGGGAACATCGTGGCGAAGAGCACGAAGAACGCCGAGAACAGCAATATCCAGTTGTTGACGAGGAAGGCCGCCTCGCGCGACATCCACGAATCGAGATCGTTACGGGCCTTGAGCAGCGGCAGACGGTAGATGACGAGGCCGAAGCTGAAGACCAGAATCGTCACCATGAAGATGGTGAAGAGCCAGGCCAGCTCGCGGTCTTCGCCGAACGCGTGCACCGATGACACGATGCCGGAGCGGGTCATGAACGTACCGAAGATGGTCAGGAAGAACGTGAGGATGACCAGCGTGACGTTCCAGACTCGCAGCATGCTACGTCGCTCCTGCACCATGACCGAATGCAGGAAGGCTGTCGCGGTGAACCACGGCAGCAGCGCGGCATTCTCCACCGGGTCCCAACCCCAATAGCCGCCCCAGCCGAGCTCCTCGTACGCCCAAATCATGCCGAGCATCAGGCCGAACGACAGGAACAGCCAGCTGAACATCGTCCAGCGCCGCACCGCCCGCAGCCAGGCGTCATCGAGGTGTCCGGTGATGAGCGCCGCCAATCCGAAAGCGAACGGAATGGTCATGCCCACGAACCCGGTGTACAGCGACGGTGGATGGATGACCATCCAGTAGTTCTGCAAGAGCGGGTTCAAGCCTTCGCCATCCGCCGGTGGCGTTGTAAGGAAGGTGGAGAACGGATTCTTGTGCACCACCATCAGGAAGAGGAAGAACATCTCGACAACCGCAATGGTCGCCACGACGTACGGCAGCAGCTCCCGATGGCGTTCGCGGTTGACATACACCGCGATGGCTCCAAACACCGACAGCAGAAACACCCAGAACATGATCGAGCCGTCGAGCCCTCCCCAGTACGAGGTGATCTTGTAAAAGAGGGGCTGGACACTCTCGGAGTAGTGCGCGACGTACTTGATGCTGAAGTCGTTGGTCAGAAAGGCGTTGACGATGAGCGCCGAGGCCATCGTCATGAGCGCCGTCGTCAGGTAGAAAGCGCCGACGCCGCTCTCAACCAGGCGGCGTGACCTGCGGCGTGCGCCGACCACCGAGGCCGTCGCCGCGTAACTGCACACGACAAACGTCGCAAGGAGCAGAAACGACCCGAGCGAGGCCATTTAGCCTACTTTCTTGGATGCTTCGTACTTCGACGGGCACTTGGCCATGACGCCGTTTGGATCGACGTGAAAACCTTCGTTCGTCAGGCGGCCCTTCAGCACCACTTCGGCTTCCTCGCCGGGAGTATCTTTGAAGGTGTCAGGAACGACGCCGATGTAACGCGCGTCGACAATGCTGCCGTTGTTCTGAACGCGGAACCGATACTCGAGCGTGCTCGGATTTACCAGGATGGATTTCGCGACGATGAAGCCATGGAGCTGCAGGCGCTTGCCTTGCCAATCCTGCGGGCTCGTCATCACCTCATCGACATGCTTGTAGTACTCGGTGCCATCACGCAACGTCGACCATAGCAATCCCGAAAAGGCGAGCACCAGGACGAGGGTCGTCGCGCCGATCTTGATATGTCGATGTGTCATAAGGCTTTCCGGGACAGAGAGACGCACTCAGAATAGCGCCGACTACCCCGGCGATGCAAGGTGAACCGGCTCGCCCCGAAGTTCGTCAACGAGCTCGGCTACGGCCGCCACGGGCAGGCCGACGACGTTGGCGTAAGCGCCGTCGATCCTCCGGATGAATCTGGAGGCGAGGCCCTGGATGGCGTACGCCCCAGCCTTGTCCAGCCCCTCTCTACTTTTGACGTACCAGGCGACGTCTTCGTTGCTGAGTGGTGCGAATTCGACCAGCGTGCGCTCCACTCGGGTCAGTTCCCGCCTCCCGCGCCGCAGGCTGACCCCCGTCAGCACCTCATGAGTCCGGCCGGAGAGGCGGCGCAACATCTGAGCGGCGCCATCAGGCCCGTCCGGCTTGCCGAGGATGAGTCCGTCGACCACCACAGCGGTATCGGCGCCCAGCGTCAGCGCGTCTTCCCCGCCAGCATGGGCCACGCGCGATTTTTCGGACGCCAGACGGAGGACGTATGCGTCAGGAGCCTCGTCGGGGCGCGCGCGTTCGTCAACGTCCGCCGGGCGAACGTCGAACTCGAACCCGGCCGCACGTAGGAGATCCGCACGGCGCGGAGAGGCTGACGCGAGGACGAGGCGCATCACGGGATGATACCGGCAATGCAGATTGCAGATTTCAGATTACAGAATTAAGTCAGATTGCAGAAATAGGTCAGATCGAGCTCAGGCAGCCGGTTGCGTCTCCATTCTGAAATCTGAATTCTGCAATCTGCACTCGCGCGCTAAGATCGTTTGGTGCAGCCCCTCAAACACGCCATCCCGCGCGTCGTTGCCGACATTGTGCGCCGGGCGCCACTTTCGCCGTCGAAGATCGAATTCGCGTGGGGCATGGCTGTCGGTCCGTCGGTTCAGCGCAATACGACGATCCGGCTCGAGGGCACACAACTGGTCGTCGAATCCTCGACTCGGCAGTGGGCCGACGAGGTCCGCCGCTCGTCGCGAGTGATTCTGGCGCGACTGCGTACCATGCTGGGCGAGTCGACAGTGAGCCGCCTCGAGATTCGGAGCCGATGAACATGCGTGACGTGGTGATCGTCAGCGCGGTTCGCACGCCGACCGGCAAGTTCCTCGGCGCGCTGAAGTCGTTCACCGCCCCACAACTGGGCGCGCTGGTCGTCGCCTCGGCCGTCCGCCGCGCCGGCATCGAGTCCCGAATCGTCGACGAATGCATCATGGGCAATGTCGTCGGAGCCGGCCTCGGTCAGAATCCCGCACGACAGGCCGCGCTTCGCGGCGGACTCGACGATCACGTGGCCGCACTGACTATCAACAAGGTGTGCGGTTCGGGTCTGAAGGCGGTAATGCTCGCTGCGCAGGGCATCGCGGCGGGCGACGCCGATATCGTCGTCGCCGGCGGGATGGAGTCGATGAGCAATTGTCCGTACCTCCTTCCACGCGTCCGCGAAGGACTCCGGATGGGCGACGCCACGCTCGTCGACACGATGATCAACGACGGGCTCTGGTGCGCGTTCGAACAGAATCACATGGGCAACGCCGGCGAGGTCGTCGCGGAGCGTTACTGTGTTGATCGCGCCACACAGGATGCCTATGCCGTCGCGAGCCATCAGAAGGCAGCCGCCGCAACCGCCAGCGGCTGGTTTGAAGACGAAATCCTTCCGATATCGGTCGCGCAGAAGAAAGGGCCGCCTGTCACCGTTCTCCACGATGAAGGTATCCGCCCCGACACGACGGTCGAAACACTGGCGTCGCTGAAGCCGGCATTCAAGGCGGGTGGCACTGTAACAGCGGGCAACGCTCCCGGCGTGAACGATGGTGCCGCGGCGCTGGTGCTCATGGCTGGCGAGCAAGCGAAGGCCTTCGGCACCCAGCCGCTCGCGCGCGTCGTCGCTCACGCGACGAGCGGTCTCGCACCCAAGCTCGTGTTGATGACGCCAGTCGAAGCAGTGCGCCGGGTCTTGAAAAAGGCCGGCTGGACTCTCGACGACGTCGACCTCATCGAGCTAAATGAGGCGTTCGCCGTGCAGGCGGTCGCGGTCATTCGAGAGCTCGGCGTCGATCCGGCGCGCGTCAACGTCCACGGCGGCGCCGTCGCCCTCGGACACGCCATCGGCTCGAGCGGCGCTCGCGTGCTGACGACCCTGCTTTATGCGATGAAGCAGCGGAATGTCCCCCGCGGCATCGCCACGCTCTGTCTCGGCGGCGGCAACGGGGTGGCTCTCGCAGTTGAGAGGCCGCTCGCTTGATTCGATCGCTCGCGGGCCTCGGTCCGCGGTTCAGCTGTTCTGGGTTCGAAGTTCTCGGTCAGGTTCACCGAACCCCAGCACCAAGAACCCAGAACCAAGAACCTAGAACCGCGAAGCTGGAACTGACATGGATCACTCCGTAAGGTCCGTCGGCGTGGTCGGCGCAGGCACGATGGGCAACGGCATCGCCCAGGTCTTTGCGCAGGCTGGATTCGTCGTTCACCTCGTCGACGTGGCCCAGGCGCCGCTCGACCGTGCTCGGAGCAGTATCGACAAGAGCCTGTCGAAGTTCGTTGAGAAGCAGAAGATCACCGCTGCCGACCGCGACGCGGCATTGGACCGCCTTCACTTCAGCCCGTCACTCGATGCGCTTGCCCGCAGCGATTACGTCGTCGAAGCGATTGTCGAGCAGGTTGAAGCCAAGCGTGCACTGTTCCGGCAACTGGACAGAATCGCGCGACCAGAAGTGATCCTCTCGTCGAATACTTCGTCCATTTCGATCACGCTTCTCGGCAGCGCGACCGAGCGTCCCGATCGGGTGCTCGGCATGCACTTCATGAATCCTGTTCCGCTGATGACACTGGTGGAGCTGATTCGCGGGCAGTCGACCTCCGATGCCACGATGCAGGTCGCCATGCAGCTGTGCGGAGCCATCGGCAAGACCGGCGTCGAGGCGGCCGACTATCCGGGCTTTATCGCGAACCGCATCCTCATGCCGATGTTGAACGAGGCTTTCTATGCGGTCATGGAAGGCGTCGGAACACCGATGGCGATCGACGCAGTAATGAAGGGCGGCATGAACCACCCGATGGGCCCGTTGACTCTCGCCGATTTCATCGGCCTCGATGTGTGCCTGGCGATCCTCAACGTCCTTCACGACGGCCTCGGCGATCCGAAGTACCGGCCCTGTCCACTCCTCAAACGGATGGTGGCGGCCGGACACCTCGGGCGCAAATCTGGCCAGGGCTTCTACACCTACGCTTGAGTCACCGCTCCTCACCCAGGCGGCGCGCTTCTTCGCCGAACCCCCAGCGCCGGCTCAGCCTCGCGAACGCCAGCACGCCGACGACAGGCGCCAGCACCAGGATTTCACGAACGATTGCGCGGAGGTTCTGCCGGATCGAATCACCGGTGAACAGCCGACGTCGCTCGGTGCCGAGAAAGAGATCCCAGTCGGAGATGAACCATCGATTGCTGAAAGGCCATAGCGCTTTAATCCCGCGCGGCGGATTCGGATCGGTCCCCAGCCAATCGAGCACGATGTGCGAGCCCCACGCCGCGGCGCAGACGAGGCCGAGGACGAGGCCGCTTCGACGTGTGACCTTCCCTGTCACGACGGCGGCGACAATCATGACGAGGAGGACGGAGCCGAGGCTGTGCGTGAACGAGCGGTGGATCGGCTGGTACAAGAGGTCCAGGTCTGGCAGCACGGCCAGAGCCATGCAGACGATGAGCAGCGACCGCCATCGAAGCGCGGATCGTACGGATCGCTCCGCGACAATAGCGACAGCGGCTCCTGCCAGCGCATGTCCAACCGGGGTTGGCATCGGCTGCCACCATCATCACTCATCGCCCGTGCAGAAATCACCGCGACACGGCAACGGGGCGAAAGTGGCGACGTCTGCAAATAGCTATGGAAATGAGTGTTATCGTGACGATTTCACATATTAGCGATTGACTTTCGCCCCGGCACGAACCTAGAATACCAACGCTTCGACCATCAACTGCGAGGACAGCCCTCGCGACGCCGACCTGAATCACAGAAGGAGCCTGCATGCCTCCAGTTGAGAGACCGACCGTGCAGTCAGACCGTGACGATCGCGAACGGCAACGAGCCGTCGAGCTCGCCGTCGGGCAAATCGAAAAGCAGTTCGGCAAGGGCTCGATCATGCGGCTCGGACAGAAGGGGGCCATCCAGCCGATCGAAGCCATTCCGACAGGCGCCATCAGCATCGATTACGCGCTTGGTGTGGGCGGCCTGCCTCGCGGTCGAGTGGTCGAAATCTACGGGCCGGAGTCATCTGGCAAGACGACGCTGGCGCTTCAGGTCATCGCCGAGGCGCAAAAGCTGGGCGGCATGGCGGCGTTCGTCGACGCCGAGCACGCCCTCGACGCAACCTATGCCCAGAAGCTCGGGGTCGATGTCGACAATCTACTGGTCTCTCAGCCCGACAACGGCGAACAGGCGCTCGAGATCGTCGAGGTCCTCATCCGGTCGGGTGGCGTCGACGTGGTCGTGGTCGACTCGGTGGCGGCGCTCGTGCCCAAGGCTGAAATCGAGGGCGAGATGGGCGAAGCGCAAATGGGACTGCAGGCGCGACTCATGTCCCAGGCGCTGCGCAAGCTGACCGGCGTCGTCTCGAAGTCGAAGACGTGCCTCATCTTCATCAATCAGCTGCGCGAGAAGATCGGCGTGATGTTCGGCAATCCCGAGACGACCACAGGTGGTCGCGCGCTCAAGTTCTATGCGTCGATCCGCCTCGACATCCGACGCATCGCCAGCATCAAAGACGGCGATGCCGTCGTGGGTGGGCGCACGCGGGTGAAGGTCGTCAAGAACAAGGTGTCGCCGCCATTCCGCGAAGCCGAGTTCGACGTGATGTACGGCGAAGGCATCTCACGCACCGGCGATCTGCTCGACCTGGCGGTCGACAAGCGAATCGTCGAGAAGAGCGGCGCGTGGTTCGCCTACGGCGGCGAGCGCCTCGGTCAAGGCCGCGAGAACGCCAAACAGTTCTTGAAGGAGAACCCGGACATTTTCAAAGCAATCGAGGATCGCGTGCGGCGCGAATTGGGTCTGACGCGCGAGAGCGAACCGGTCGTCCTGTAGGTCAGCGGCGTCCAGCCGTGCGGGGCAGGCGTGCTATCATGCCAAGGCCGTCCGAGGGGAGCGTGCGAGCGCTGCCCTGCACGCGCGTCGATCGGCCAGGTAGCTCAGTTGGTAGAGCATACGACTGAAAATCGTAGTGTCGACAGTTCGATTCTGTCCCTGGCCACCAATCAGTAAACACTAACGCTGCAACAAATTATCGAAGTATCTGAGGGCTCTTCCAATATAGACATGAGGCGCTGGGGTAACACCAGGGTAACGCAGTGACAACGTTCGCGCACGTCGCAGGTATGTGAGCCAGGGTTCGGGACGACGGTTGGTTTAGAGCTCTCGCCCCGACGAACTGTCGCCGGTCTGTTTGCAACGAATTGGCAACGCATTCGATGGTTAAGTTCGTCACGACGGCGTTCAAGGTCGTGGCCGTGGTCTTCATGGTCGTCGTGATCGCCACGATCGGCTACGTCTACAACGAGTCGCGTCGGAAGAAGGCGGCCAACGCCATCACAAGTCGGCTGACGAATTGGTCGCCGCATGAACTCGGAACAAAAGACGGGGCGATGTTGATCAGCCTCGCGACCAGGTGTCAGGACAACGCGCTCAACTATCGGGTGACGTTGAGCCCACCCACCAAATTGCCGGAACGGCCACCGGCGTGGCTGACCCTCACAGAGAACTATCCCGCTACGTCCGTCAGGGTGATCGATGTGCCAGGCGAAGGCTTGGTGTTCTTTCAGCCACCAATCGACGTGCCAAAGCTTCGAGGAACGGCTCTCCTGCACGCCGCACGATTCGACATCTCAAAGCTGTCTGTCGTTCTGCAAGACTCCGATTCCTTCAACGTATACGGCTGGGACGTGACGTCGTTCACGCAACTGACGGACGCTGCGTCCACGGTGGCCGCCTCGTACGAAGCAGAAGGCAGCGAGTTCTGCGCGCCAGAACTCTACCAAAAAGCCAGATCTTGGACGTTTAGTTGGAATGAGAGCCCCGACTAGATGTTTGTGAGCCCTTTTGTTCGTCGGCAACGTCCCTTGGCTGTGTGCTGCGCGCGTAGACTGCCGCGATCGTTATCGATTTCTTTCCACATCTTGCTGAATTTGCCTGCTGTTTCTAAGGTCCCCAAAGAAGGGTGTGTAAAAGAACCCTAGCGGGAGCTTCATTGACGCCTCGGCAATGGGGCCGGGTGTAG
>JBKPSC010000056.1:0-7746 GCA_046734915.1 Acidobacteriota bacterium
GCCGGTGTAGGACCAAGAGTCCTTCTCCCACGTCTCGTTGCCGAACTCGCCAGGCGACGGAATCGTGTGGAAAATCCACAGCCGCTTCCCGGTCCGCACGTCGAACCCGCGGACGAAGCCCTTCACGTTGGTCTTGCTGCGTGGCACGCCGCCCGATCGATGGGCGGCACCCACGATGACGACGTCCTTGGCGATGACGGGTGTCGAGTGGTAGCCGACCTCACCGGTGATGAGATCGATCTGCTGATCGTTTTCGAGCTTGAGGTCGACGACGCCGTTCTTGCCGAAGCCCTGGACGAGCGCGCCGGTCTTCGCATCGAGCGCCACGAGGCGATAGCCGGGCGTGACATAGAGGATGCGCTCCTCTTTGCCGTCGGTCCAGTACGACAGCCCGCGACCGGAAAGCTGGCGCGGCGCGGCTTCGCCGCGCTTGCCTTCGTTCTCGCTGTGCATCCACATCAGCTCGCCGGTGGCGGCGTCCAGAGCCACGACGGCCCGGCGCGATCCACCGGTCGAGTAGAGCACGCCCTTGACCATCAGAGGCGTGCCTTCGAAGACGTACTCCGGCCGCGGACCCAGGTTGTCGGTCTTGAAGCGCCACGCGAGCTCGAGTGAGGCGAAGTTGGAGGCGTTGATCTGATCGAACGGCGCGTAGCGCGTGTGGCCCAGATCGCCGCCGTAGGTCGGCCACTCCCCGTTCTTGGCGCCCGACTGCGCGACCACGAGCTGGGCGGCAGTCACCGCCGCGAGCGCAACGACGCTCAGTCGAGTGAGGCGATGAAAGGTCGCGCGCATGGCAGCTCCTTCGGTCCTTCTGAGGTCTGAGGTCTTACGTCTTAAGTCTTACGTCTTACGTCTTAAGTCTTACGTCTTAAGCCTCGCCTAAGACCTAAGACCTAAGACCTGAGACCTGAGACGAGTGAGTCAGCGTTTCTGTTTGCCGCCGACGTCCGGACGCGGATCGGCGACGAAGCCGTCCCGATTGGGCATCCGCAGAGCCGCGAGGGCTTTCGCGTCGATGGCGTCCTGCTCGCCGATGAGGCCGTTGAGGAAAAGAACATACGCCGTCGCGCCGTACACTTCCTCATCGGTCAGCGCGCCGGGCGTCGCGTACGGCATCGCCCGTCGGATGTAGTCGAACAGCGTCGTCGCGTACGGCCAGTAGCTGCCCACCGTGCGGACCGGGCGCTCGCCCTTCAACGTGCCCTGGCCGCCGGCGAGAACATCGTTCGGTCCCTCTTTGCCGGTGGCACCGTGGCAGCCTGCGCAGCGCGCTGTGTAGACGGCCTTGCCTTGCGCGGCAGTGGCTGATCCCGGCGGCAGCTCGGCCCCCGAAGGGCCGATGGCGCTGTCCATCGCGGCGATCTCGTCAGCCGTCGGCGTACGGCCAACGCCGTAGCGGCCCGACTGCGCGAGCGCTGCGGCCGTCGTGGCGATCCAGACTGCCAGGAGCGTCGCGGTCAGTCTTCTAGACGTCTCCATTGCGCACCGTGCCGTCGGCGTTCACATGCCAGCTCTGGATGCCGTTGTTGTGATAGTTCGACGCCAGCCCGCGCGTGGCGATGAGCGCGGCACGAGTCGGCTGAACGTAACCCGTGTCGTCGGTGCATCGCGAAACGAGCGTCGCTTCGCGGCCATCCCATTGCCACTCGAGGCGGAACCGGGTGAATGCCTTCTTCAGCACCGGCGCCTGCAACTCGGCCGCCTTCCATGTCTTGCCGCCATCCACGCTCACGTCTACGCGGCGGATGGCGCCGCGCCCGGACCACGCCAGGCCGGTGATCTGGTGGACGCCCTTGGCGTGCAGCTGCTGACCGCCGGACGGCGCCGTGATGATCGACTTCGCTTCCATGTCGAACGTGAAGATGCGAGCCGTGCCGTCGGGCATGAAGTCGGTGTACTTCGAGGTCTCTTCCCGCGTGAAGTACGGCGTCTCGACGACCTTGAGGCGCGAGAGCCACTTGATGCTGATGTTGCCCTCCCATCCGGGCAGCAGCAGCCGCAGCGGGTACCCCTGTTCGGGACGCAGTGCTTCACCATTCTGTCCGTAGGCCAGCAACGCGTCGTCCATGGCCTTGGTCAGCGGCACGCTTCGGGTCATGCGCGCCGCGTCGGCGCCTTCAGCGACGAGCCACTTCGCCGCCGGCCGCACACCGACCTCACGCAGCACGACTGACAGCCGGACCCCCGTCCACTCGCTGCAGCTCACCATGCCGTGCGCGCGCTGCGCATCGCTGTCTGGCTGCGGCTTCCACTCGCCGCTGCCGTTGCCCGAACATTCGAGGAAGTGGATGCGCGAGACGGACGGCAGCTGCCGGATGTCGTCCATGGTGAGCACGAGAGGACGCTCCACCAGGCCGTGGATGGTCAGCCGATGCTCGGCAGGATCGATGTCGGGGACGCCCGAATGGTGGCGTTCGAAGTGGAGAGACGAGGGCGTGATGATGCCGACGGAATCCTGCAGCGGCGTGCGGCTCGCCGAAGGCTGAACGCCCGAGCCCTGGCGGCCGCCGCTCCGCAAGCTCTTCTCGAACCGGGAGCGTTCGCCGTAGGGCCGGGTCGCCGCGCCAAGCTTGCGCGGCTGCGGGCCATCGGCCTCTACAAGCGTCGGCGCGATCACCGCGGTGGCACCGGCGGCCAATCCGCCGCGCTCGATGAACTGCCGTCGGGTGAGCTTCTTCATATCGACTCCCGCGCAGCGTGGACGAGCGAATGATAGTCGATCGGCAGAGATCTGAGGTTCACGGGTTCTCAGGTGCACGGGTTCACAGGTTCAGGTTCACCGGCTCGATGAACCAGTGAACCGGTGCACCTTTGAACCTTTGAACCTCAAATTTCACCTTATGCGCCTATAATGCCCACTCGGTCTTCCGGAGGAGCTTCTATGCACAAGCTACGGGTCGCCGTGCTGGCCTCGGCCCTCGTCGGGTCGCTGAGCACCTCGCTTGCTGCCCAGGCGCCCGCCGAAAAAAATCCCCTCGAAGGCAATGCCGACGCGATTCAGGCGGGCATGGGCATGTTCCGCAACCGATGCGCCGACTGCCACGGCATGGACGCCCGCGGCGTCCGCGGTCCGGACCTGACGCAGGTCTGGGCGTCCGGGCGCACCGACGGCGGGCTCTTCGGCACGCTGAGGCGCGGTGTCCCCAATACCGAGATGCCTGCGGTGGGCGAACGGACTCCAGACGACGAGATCTGGAAGATCCTGGCGTACCTGCGAACCATTGCGGCCACGGCCCCAACCGAGGCGCCGTCGGGCAACGCCGCCAACGGCGAGCGAATCTTCCGCGTGCAGTGCGCCAGCTGCCACCGCACCAACGGACGCGGCGGGCGGCTCGGCCCCGATCTCTCGCGCATCGGCCTGGCGCGGTCCCGCGCCGTGCTCGTCCGCCGGATTCGCGGCGCAATGGAGAATTCACTCGCCGGCTACGAGCCGGTGACCGTCACGACCCAGAACGGCCAGACGGTCCAGGGCGTCAAGAAGAACGAGGATCTCTTCTCCGTCCAGATCATGGACTCGCGCGAGCGCATCCAGGGCTACCTTCGCTCGGATGTCCGCAGCGTCGCCGACGGCAAGCAGTCCGCGATGCCGGTGTTCGGCCCGGACCGCTTGAACGAGAGCGACCTGAACGACCTGCTCGCGTACCTGTCCACGTTGAAAGGTTTCGACCCCTCGGTCAACCCGTAGGCCGCGAGGAGACGACTGCCATGCGCTTCACGATCGCGCGTTTCATCCGGTTCGCTGCATTTGTCCTGCCTGTTTGCGGCGCCGTCACGCTCGTCGCTCAGCAGGGTGCCGCGCCGCCGCCCGCCCAGGTGACGAACCAGGAGATTCTCGACGGGCTCAAAGACGACGGCTCGCGGTGGCTGACGTTTGGCGGCAACTACTCGAACCACCGGTTCAGCCCGCTGGCGCAGCTCACGCCGGAGAACGTGCAGCGGCTGCAGCCCCAGTGGACGTTCCAGACGGGCACGCTCGGCAACTTCGAGACGACGACGCTCATTCGCGACAACGTGCTGTACGTGACCGGCCCGCAGAACGTGGCATGGGCCATCGATGCGCGGTCGGGCCGGCAAATCTGGCGCTATCGTCGCGAGCTGCCGGCGACGGGCCTGACGGCCTGCTGTGGTCTCGTCAACCGCGGGTTCGCCGCGCTCGGCGACAAACTGTTCATGACCACGCTCGACGCGCACCTGCTCGCGCTGGACATGAAGACCGGCGCCATCGTCTGGGACGCCACGCTCGAGGACTACAAGATCGGTTACGCGTCGACCATCGCGCCGATCATCGTCAAGGACAAGGTGATTGTCGGCGTGGCCGGCGGCGAGTACGGCATCCGCGGCTTCATCGACGCGTACGAGGCGCAGACCGGCAAGCGGGCGTGGCGCACCTACACGATTCCGGGTCCAGGAGAGCCCGGCTTCAACACGTGGGCCGGCGACTCGTGGAAGATCGGCGGCACCGGCGTGTGGGTCACTGGCGCCTACGATCCCGAGCAGAACCTGGTGTTCTACGGCACCGGCAATCCTGGTCCCGACTACCACAGCGAGAGTCGCGAAGGCGACAACCTGTACAGCTGTTCGCTGCTCGCCCTCGACGCGGACACCGGCAAGCTCAAGTGGCATTACCAGTTCACGCCACACGACGTGCATGACTGGGATTCGACGGAAGTACCGATCCTCGCCGACCTCCCGATCAACGGCCAGCCGCGCAAGGTCGTGATGTTCGCCAACCGGAACGGCTTCTACTACACGCTCGATCGCACGACTGGCAAGGTCATCGTCGCCAAGCCGTTCGTGCAGACCACCTGGGCCAAGGAGGTCGATGCCCAGGGCCGGCCGATGCTGATACCGGGCCACACCCCGGATGAAAAAGGCGAGACGACGTGCCCGGACATCACCGGCGGGACCAACTTCTGGCCGCCGTCGTTCGATCCGCGATCGCGTCTCTTCTTCGTCAACGCGCGCGAAGTGTGCGCGACCTTCTACGCCTACAAGCCGGAATACGTGCCCGGCCAGCGCTTCACCGGCGGCGGACAGCAAATCGCCAGCGGCCGCGACAACAAGCCGTTCGGCGCGATTCGCGCGATCGATCCGGCAACGGGCGAGCGTAAGTGGGAATTTCTGATGCCGACGCCATCGCGCGCAGGCATTCTCACGACGGCGTCGAACGTCCTCTTCACGGGCGACAACGAGGGCAACCTCATCGCGCTCGACTCGCGGAACGGCAAGCTGCTGTGGCAGTATCAGATGGGATCAACGCTGCACGGCACGTCGCCGATCACCTACATGCTCGACGGCCGTCAGCACATCCTGGTGCCGGCGGGCACGACGCTGACCGCGTGGGCGCTGCCCGACGTCGCGCGCTCGACGGCCCAGTAAGCGGGTGCACACGACAGCACCTGACGCGCGACAGTTCGTCGACGCGCTGCAGGGATTCGCCACGGTCCTGGCGATCAAGCTGTATCGCCTGGAGGTGGATGGCCTGCCTCCGGTGCCGGTGCTCCCGTGCCTCGATCACGAGGCGCTGCTGCACGGCGGCATCGACCCGCACATCTCGGTGTACGTCGAGGACGCGTCGGCCAACCTGCACGAGGTCGCCTTCACCCCCCAGGCCAGGCGGCTCGAGCTCGAAGTCGCGTCGACCATCGGCGAATGCACGAAGGCTTCGCAGGAGGCGTTCGTCCAGCTGCTCCGACGGCGTTTTCCCGACTACGCGGTCCGGCTGCAGCGGCCGTCGCGCGTTCGCAACGAGTATCGGGTGATGGACGCGTGCCGCGCGCAGGTGACGTTGCGCGAAGTGCTCACCGGCCGCGATCTCGATCGGACCAAGCTGTCGATCGATCGACTGCCGACGATCAGCGCGCTGATGAAAAGCAGTCGCGGTCAGCGTCGTGGGGGGCGCGGACGGTGATGACGCCGCTCATCGCGGTCGCCGGCTTTCTCAGCTACGAGACGCTGAACGTCTTCGTCGGCAGCCTGACCGCCAGCACGATTCTCTACACGCGCTATCTCGTGATCACGCTCGTGGGCGGCTTCCTGCTGTACTACGGCGTCAAAGCCGTGCAGCTCACCGAGACTGCCAACCGCGTGTGGAAGCGGTGCGCTGAATACACTCTGATCCTGAACGAGCGACGACGGCTCGCCGAGTAAAGCCTGGCCGCCGGTTTCGCTCTCGCCGTCAGTTCAGGGCGCTTCCTGAAACGCCGAGCGAGCCGCTGCCGCGATGCCGTTGGCGCGCGGCCACGCCGGGTGCAGCGCCTGCACGTCTTTCTGGACGGCCGCCGCCGTCTCCTCAGCCGTGCGTCCCTGCCCTTTCATGGTGCGGGCGCGCGACTGGATGTCCTGCATGACGGTCCGGTTCGCGGCGATGAGCGCGCCGGTACCCACCGCTCCATGCGACGGTACGATGGTCGTCGGCCGCATCGCCTCGAACGTATCGAAGGCCGCAAGCCAGGCGCGCGTGCTCGTCGCCGCCGTTGCCGCCAGGAACGACTCGTTCATGACGACGTCGCCGGCGAAAAGGACGTTGTCCTCTTCCACGAAGAAGCCCGTATCGCCGCGCGTGTGCGTCGGTCCGACGACGACCATGCGCACGTGCACGCCGCCAAGATCGAGCCGGTACTCGCGATCGTAGGCGATGTCGGCCTTGCGCCCGGTCGCGTCCTTGAGAATTTCGGCCGTCATCGGTGAGCGGCCGGAAAACACCTTGATCTGCGCGGCGCCGCCTTCGGCGAACTCGGCTTCCTGAACTTTCGAGTTGACGTACTTCGCGGACGGTGGAAACGCCACGTATCCCGTCGTGTGCTCGGCGTGGAAGTGCGTCGACACGAGATAGAGCTCGGCGTTCTTGCTCACCTTTGCGACCTCGCGGAGCACGGTCTCGCCGTTGCGCCGGCCGAGTCCCGGGTCGATCACGAGAGTCGCTCTCGATCCGACGACAATGCCGACGTTGGGGACGAGGCCGACGTTGGCGTCCGGGATGATGTAGGTGTGAGCCGCGAGCTTGACCGTCGCGTTCTCCTTCACGAGCGGGTCAGGAACGGGCGGGGTCTGAGCCAGGGCGCCTGCCGCAACGAGCGTCACGACGGCGGCGAGCGATAACGATGCCGTTGAGGTCCGCATGGCTTTGCCTTCCGAGGAAGCGTCTCTTCCTACTGCCTGGCCGGGGCGTCCATTCCCGCCCACAGGTTGATGGTGCTGAGATCGTCGCGGCCACAGGCCTTCAGATAGCAGAAAAGCTGCGTGCGATAGGCGGCGCATCCACAGAGCACGAGGTTGACCAGGAACGCTCCACGGGAAGAGGGTTGGCCGAACGGGCTGATTTCCACTCTCATTTCGGCGTCCGAGATGTCGCCGAGCGCCTTTTCGTAGAGCGCCGGCTGTTCCGCGATCGCCGCGAGCGTCTGATCGAAGTCTCGAGCGAACGCGGCACGCTCCAACGCCGTCCACGCCGGCGGGTCGAACTTGCCCGACTTCGCGACATCGAACAGGTTCGGTCCCATCATCGACAGGTACTGGATCAGCTCTAGCGTGGTGCGCTGTTTGGGTGTCGGCCGGTAGTCGAGTTTCGTGCGATCGACCTTGCTGGCCAGGTGTTGCAGGATGTGCACTTCGTGCTTCAGCGAAGACAGGAGCTCGGCTCTCGACAGGATCATGCGGACCTCCGGGATGGCGACGCGCGAGGATATCACGCGCGCTTCCGGCTTCAGGCTCTGGGCTCCAGGCTTCGGGGACTTCAGGGCT
>JBKPSC010000057.1:0-8246 GCA_046734915.1 Acidobacteriota bacterium
GCGAGGTTCGACCACCGCCACTTGACCGCGGCTGACGGTCACTGGCACCAGCGGCATCGTGTCGGCGACGCCCTCCACCTTAACCTGATACTTTCCTGGGGCCGCATCCCACAAGCCCATGCCGGAGGAGCACTCCCAGAAGAGGCAAAGCCCTGAGGCGACAAGGCCTTCGTTCCACTCTCGTCGTAGAGAGAACAGGGCACTGCCGTGGCTCCTCTCCAGACCACCTGAATCCCGGTCTTGCCGGCGGGCGCAGACGCTACCGGTGGCGCCTGAATTTCTGCACCAGGCTGGCTGTCGCCAGCGGCTCCGACGGCCGCGGTGGTGATCGGGCCTCCTGCCGCACGGGCGTCCGGCGCCGCTTCAGTCGATGCACTGGCCGGTGCCGCTGCCGCAGGAGGGGTCGCCTCCCGTGAGCGCACGAACCAGTAACTGGACAGTACGAGAGCGACGATCGCGAGTGCGCCACCGGCAATCCAGGGCAATGGCAGGGGCCTGCGACTGTCGGGATCGGCTCCTCCGGCAACCGACTGCCGCGGCGGGTTCGGCTGAGGGGCGGCGCTGGGAATGTCGCTCAGCGCCTCGATCAGATGGTTGACGTCCTGGTGGAACCTGCTGTCGCTGATCTCGATCGCCTGTCGTCGGCTGAGCGCGACGAGATTCTGTGGCAGTTGCATGGGGTCTGGCATCACGGCATCGGCCACCAGGGCCGGAACGACGCGAATGTGCCGTTCGAGGGCCTTGGCCAGCTCCATCCGGACGTAGTCATCCTCGCGGTCGAGGCGGCGGCGTCCTTGCGAGTCGGCCGCCGTCAGCCATGACTTTCCAATAACCGCCACCATGACATTCGCACGCGGCGATCGACTGCTCGATCCGGTCGACGAAGTCTTCGCCGGGCCGAATGGTATCGATGTCGACGAATACATTGTCGCGGCCGAAGTGTTCGCGCAGGCGATCAGCCACGCGACCGGCGTAAGCGGCGGTGTCATCACGGCGATAATTCACCAGAATCTTCGGCATAGCCCACCTTGCCGTCCCGGCCGCCTTCGGCGACTTCGCGATCGTCGATCCAGCAAATGCCCACCTTCGGCTCCAGGCGGGGCACCTCCGCGATCTACAGCAACGAGGCCGAGACACTGGATTCTACAGCCGGCAGACCTTTGGAGAGCGTGCCGGGGCCCGCACGTCTCGTTGCGATGGTGTGGAGTCAACCCTGACGGGTAATGGCTTCAGAGTATTGAGGTGCGGCAGTGCCGCACCTACAATCCGGGCCTCATTGAGGAGGCGTCGTGCCACACATTACTCTGACTGCGGGCCTCCCTGGTATCACCAGCGGCTTCGCGTTCCGCCCCGAGACGGCGAAACCGATGCGCGAACTCGCCGAGGTTCTTCTGCGTGGCGCGAACACGCTGACGAGCGCCGAGCGCGAGATGATCGCGGCGTTCGTCTCCGACCAGAACGACTGCCATTTCTGCCACGCCAGTCATCGTGCGGCCGCTGCTCACCACATGGACGGCAACTATGAGATCGTCGACGCCGTCAGGCGCGACTACCAGTCAGCGCCGGTATCGCTGAAGCTCAAGACGCTGCTGGCGATTGCCGGTAAAGTGCAGCAGAGCGGCAAACAGGTGACCGAAGCCGACGTCGAGCGCGCACGGCGCGAGGGAGCCACTGATCGCGAGATTCACGATGCCGTCCTCATCGCCGCCGCGTTCTGCATGTTCAACCGCTACGTCGACGGCCTCGCGATGTTGACGCCGACCGACGAGCCGGCGTACGACCGGATGGGGCAGCGCATGGCAAAGGAAGGCTATGTCCGCGCCTGACCGGCAGCCATGAGCACTTCCTCCGCGGCTCCGGTCCTGCTGGAAACAGCCGGCGATGTTCGCGCGGTGCGAACGCCCTACCTCCTTCTGGCGCTCATCGGTCTGGGCGGTTTCTTCAACGGCGTCACCGGCCCCTTGGTGAGCGCCTTCATTCCCCCGCTCGTGCAGGAGGTCCTCGGCGACCGGCGGACGGCGATCGGTGTCGTGATGACGATCGACAACGTGCTGTTACTCCTGCTGGTTCCGTGGGCCGGGGCCGGCGTCGGACCGCAGCGCCCGCCGCCGCGGCCGCCTGCCGCTGATTGTCGCTGGCCTCCTCCTAACGTCGGTTGGAATGGCCTTGATTCCGTGGGCCGGGAGGGCGGGACTCGCCGGTCTGGTGGCTGCGCTCATCGTCCTGCACACGGGCACCAACCTGCCCCGCGCGCCGTTTCAGGCGCTGCTCGCCGACGCCGTGCCCTCCCGCTTCCGTTCGCTGGCGGCAGGATCGGGGACGTTCCAGATGTCCGTCGGTGCCATCGCCTTTTTGATGCTGGGGCAGATTTTCGGCATGAGGCCGGCGTTTCTGGCTGCCGCGGTCACGGTGCTCGTCGTCACCATTGCGATCGTCGTCGGCCTGGGCTCACGATCGGGCATGACGGCGGAGGCCAACGATCCGTCACTACGGTCGCTCGCCGATGCGGTGCGGGCAGCCATCACTGGCGCGGTGCCGGGCTTGCGTTCCGTTTTCGTGGCCTCGTTCCTGTTGCAGTTGACGTTCCAGACGTTCACCACGTGGTACGCGCTGCACGGGACGGAGCGCTTCGGAGTAGCCCCGGAAGCGGCTACTTCCGGGATGATCGCGTGGGCGATGGGCGGCGTCATCGGCGCGCTGCCCGCGGGAGCCATCGGCATGCGGGTCGGCCGCCGCACCACGATGCTCTTGGGCTTCGCGCTGATGGCGGGCGTGCTCGTCGCCCTCGACCGAGTGGGCTCGATGACGCTGGCCACGTTGCTGCTCGCGTTGGCCTCGGCCTGCTGGACGCTTCCGATGGCGAATGCCTTCCCGTTGTTCGTCGAGCCGATTCCGCCGCAGCATCGCGGCGTGCTGGCCGCTCTGTTCCTGCTCTCGATGGCGCTCGGCGGCGCGATTGGCGATCCGCTGAACGGCAGCCTGTTCGACCTGTTCGGCGGCTACCGCCCGCTCTTTCTAATGATGTCAACCTACACCGCGCTGGCGTTCGTGGCCGTGCTGACGTGCCGAGAGGGGCTGGCGAAGGATGTATGGGACCCGACGGACAGCAAGTGACGTTCTGACTGGTGGTTCGGTCGTCGTTCCGGCGTGCGAAGCGGCGACCGCCGTGCCGCGGCTCGTTCAGGCCGAGCGGACGTATCACAATCTGAACGCGATCACTCGCGAATAGACGACGCGCGGGTGTGGGCGGGGCTGCATTGGCGGCACTCGATGCGCGACGGCGACCAGATCGGCCGGGACGTCGCGCAGCACGTC
This sequence comes from Acidobacteriota bacterium, assembly GCA_046734915.1. GTDB lineage: Bacteria > Acidobacteriota > Vicinamibacteria > Vicinamibacterales > CAVVIG01 > VFZL01. The sequence continues at coordinate 3,316 of JBKPSC010000057.1, forward strand.
GTAAAGCATTTCTTCCGGCCGAAGCGGTAGGATCGCTATGCGACAACGCCGGGGTCGGCTCGCCGTGTCACCCCGGCGTCGATGCGGGAGCTAAGGTGATGGCGCATCGCGTCCCGTAGACGGAGCATCAACCGCGACTGCTGACCCAGCACGAGTTCTCGCAGCGCCAGCGGAGACCCGATCCTACCGCCGAAGAATCGCAGCTCGATTACGCGGGCCGCATCAATCCCGCGGCCATCGCGAGGAAATGGGCCCGGTTCTGCCAGTCAACGCGTTGGACGTCGACCAACCGGAGGTACGCCTCGTGGACGAGCGCCGTTGCCTGCAGGCTGTGCCCGGCGCGTTCGCCCGCCATGCAGCGTCTGGCAATGCGCCGCAGTTCCTCGTGCACCAGCGGGATCAACTCATTGAGGGCGGCCTCATCGCCTTTTCCCCATGCGAGAAGAAGTCCAGTGACCTGGCGCGTATGACTGCGAATGGCCAATCCTATTATTGGGGCGGCGACGACGTCCAATTGACCACGATGTTGAGTATCGAAGACTGCGCGCTGCCAACCGGCACCCTGAGTAGGAACCGGCCATCGGGCGCTGCCGCATAGTGATCGAGATGGTAGGTGGGAGCGATCCCCGTCGTGAACAGCGGCACGGGAGCGCCGATCTCTGGTGGCGTGCCCGGTGCGAAGCTCACCGCCATCAGCGTCCCGTCGAGCGCCAGAAAATACAACTCTCGGCTGTCACCCCGCCAGCGGGGGGAGACTCCGCCGGCGGTTGAGACCTGCCAGCGCTCGCCGGTCGGCGGGAACGGCATGACGTACACCTCGTGCCGTCCCGACTCATCCGAGTTGTAGACCACCCATTTGACGTCCGGGGCGAAGTGCTGCTCGTCGATGAGTCCCGTCGATTCGACGAGAACGATTGGCTTGCTCCCGTCCACGGGTTGAGCCTCCGCGCGGCGCCGGATGCCACCCAACACCGTAATCGCCAAGTACCGGCCGTCACTGGACCAATCCTCGAGGCCGAGGTTCGGAAGGTCGTCTCGTTTGACGAGCGTACGAGGCTGGCCGCCGAATGCCGGCTGCTCGACAATCTCGCCTCTTGAGGGCACAGCCCGCGCGAAACGGCGACCGTCGGGCGCCCAGATGACGTCGCCGTTCTCGGCGGCGACCTCGTCAACTCGGGTCGAAACGCCGCGCGTCAGATCGATGATCCAGGATTCGCGTTCGCCACCGCGAAGGGCGACGAGGTAGCGCGCGTCTCCAGAGAGATCGAAGCCGCTCGGGTACGCCGCAGCGGGCCCGACGTCAGCGATGCGTCGGCCTCGACGATCGAACCACGCAAACTGGCTGGTCGGCTGCGCGTCTCTGGAGAAGTACGCAAACGTCCGACTCGCCCCTGGCGTCACGCCGAAGTGACGGCCGTCGATCGGGTTGTTGCCGACTCCGACCTGCTCGGCCACGACGACGGGATCGCCGACGAACATAACGCGAGCGGGATCGAAGCGCTGCGCCAGCACCATCGCGTCGCGCGCAAACATGAGATGACCGGAACCGGAGTAAGCGATGGTCGTGGTGTCGAGCCGCGTGCATCCACGCACTTGTCCGGCGAGATCGGCGACGCATACCCGCCGATCGTTCTCGTGCTGCTCCAGGTAGAGGATTAGACGTCCTTCGTCAGCAAACGTCGGCAACAGGAATCCGACGCCCGCTCCGGACACGATACGACGGGACATCGTGCTCCCTGGCTCGAGCTTGTAGAGCCCGGAATCCGGACCAGGCGGGGACCCAAATACGATGGCTCCGGTGGCGCCCCAGGCCAGCCCCGAACGCAAGGCAGGCACCTCACTCAGTGTTTGAATCGTGCCAGCCGCCAGATCGAGCGCCCGCAATTGACGACCGTCCAACGTGGTGAAGGCGATGCGACGACTGTCCGGAGACCACGCGATCTGCAGCGGCTGCCGTACCTGCGGGAACTGGCGCACCTCGCTTGAATCGAGTGCTCGCACGTGCAGAAGGCGAACACCAGTGGAATCGACGGCGACGAAGGCAATCGAGCTGCCATCTGGGGACAGGGCGAGTGAGGGCCCAACGCCTAAAATGGGTGGAACGGGAACCTGGAACCGAATGATTGGCGGCGCGGCCACTGGGCCCGTCGTGCGCGTGATCGCCGCTCCTGTCAGCGCCATCAGAGCGCCCAGGACGGCCGTAGCACCGAGCCAGTACCACCGAACTCGTGTACCGCCCGCCGCGTGGGCAGCCGTCGATGAGGCTTCCGCGATGCGACTCGTCCACTTCAATTCTGTGACGAGGTCGCGCGCCGACTGCCACCGCTCCTCCGGATCCTTCGTGAGACATGCCGCCACGATTCGATCGAGCGCCATCGGCATCTGAGGCTGAAGGCTGGAAATTGTCGGCGGATCATCGCGGAGGATCGCGCTAATCAGTTGGACCTGGCTGTCCGCGGCGAACGCCTGCCGGCCCGTGACCATCTCGTAGAGTACGCAACCGAACGCCCAAACGTCCGCGCGCGCGTCGACCTCTTCGCCGTCGAGCTGCTCGGGCGCCATGTAGTGAAAGCTGCCGAGAATCGTGCCGTGGGCCGTAATTCCGTTCGTCGCGATGGCGGTCTCTGACCGGCCGTTCAACGCCGACCCTGACGGTCGCAGCTTGGCGAGCCCAAAATCGAGCAGTTTGACACCGCTCTTGGTCACCATGATGTTGCCGGGTTTGAGATCGCGGTGCACGATGCCGGCGCGATGCGCCTTGTCGAGCGCGCCGGCAATCTCAATCGCCGCTCTCATCGCCTCGTCAAGCTTCAGCGGCCCGCGACTCAGCCGGTTTGCGAGGCTTTCACCTTCGAGGTATTCGAGGACCAAGTAATCAGTTCCAGCCTCGTGGCCGACGTCATAGATGGTGCAGATACGTGGATGATTGAGTGCGGCCGTCGCCCTCGCCTCCTGCGCAAAGCGTCGCAGGCGATCACGGTCGGCCGACCACGCCTGCGGAAGCACCTTGATGGCCACATCACGGCCGAGCCGAGTATCGCGTGCACGATAGACCTCGCCCATGCCGCCGGCGCCCAGGAGCGTCTCAATCTCGTACGGACCGAGGCGAGTGCCGGATTCGATCGGCAGCACCGAGCGGTCGGACGAGACGAGGCGCGCCGCGATATCCAGGGCGGGCGTGGCGAGAAATCCGGCCGTCGGCTCCGGCTGATCCAGCAGCGATTGCACGTCCGCTAGCAGGGCCGCGTCACCGGCGCACGCGGCACGCAAAGCTGCCGCGCGCTCGTGCTCCGGACGCGCGAGCATCTCGTGATATAGCGCCTCGATGCGGGGCCAGCGGTCGGTCGCCATGTTGCCACTCCCGCACGTCTGCTCAGGACGTCGCCCGTGATCCACTGGGGCGTCCTCGCGTTCCCTGGTTCCGCAACTCCCGCAGCAGCCACGCTTTGGCGAGCTTCCAGTCGCGCATCACCGTGTCTACCGACACCGTCAAGACGGACGCCGTCTCCTCGACGCTGAGACCGCCGAAGAATCGCAGCTCGAGTACCCGGGCCTTCCGCTCGTCCACGGTCGCCAACGCCGCGAGCGCATCATCGAGGGCGACGAGATCCTGACCGGGCTCATCCGACACGACCAGCGCGGCATCGAACGTCACCCTGACGGCCCCGCCGCCGCGCTTCTGGTAGCCCCTGGACCGGGCGACGTCCACCAGGATTCGCCGCATCAACCGCGCCGCCATCGCGAGGAAATGGGCCCGGTTCTGCCAGTCAATGCGTTGGACGTCGACCAACCGCAGGTACGCCTCGTTGACGAGCGCCGTCGCCTGCAGGCTGTGCCCGGCGCGTTCGCCCGCCATGCAGCGTCTCGCAATGCGCCGCAGTTCCTCGTGCACCAGCGGAATCAACTCATTGAGGGCGGCCTCATCGCCTTTCCCCCATGCGAGGAGAAGTCCAGTGACTTGGCGCGTATGACTGCGAATGGCCAATCCTACGCTTTTTCACGTGCCAGTTTTGCGACGGGTTTCCCGCCTCTGTCGGCGAGGAGGGAGACACGATGGCCAGGACAATGGCAGGGCTGGTGGCGATGTTGATAGCCGGAGGGGCGCCGCGAATGGCCGTCGCGTCCGGCATCGAGCATGTCCTTGTCCTCCACGTCACTGACTACAGGCATGTCTCACGTGGCGTCCTGACTGAAGCGGAAGAGCTCGTTTCTGAGGTGTATCGCAAGGCCGGCGTGCGCACAGTCTGGACCGACGGCGCCGCCGCGACCGCCCAACCAGACGGCGCCTTCCACGTGGACGTCCTGCTCCTGTCGAAGAACATGGTGGTCCAAAAGAGCCACTTGGACGGTATCCCCGAACAGGTCCTCGGCCGGGCCGCGCGACCGACGAGACGCGCCTACATCTTCTACGATCGCGTCGCCTACCACGCGAAGTTGACCGGCTCCGGAGTCGCCGTCTTGCTGGGCGCGGTGATTGCGCATGAAGTGGGCCATCTGCTCCTGCCTGTGTTCAGCCATTCCCCCTCAGGCATCATGAGCGCCAACTGGGAAGCATTCATCGTGCGCCTGCCAGGGTTCACGGCCGACCAGGGAACGACGATACGGACCCTGTTGGCAGCGGCGAGGCCCAACTAATTAGCGGCGGGATTCAGAATTACCCTGCCGCGCGCAAGGCATCCGCATGCTGGTGTGATAGTCGCTGTGAACCGCAACGTGCCTCAAGAACGCATCGCCGGTGCTGGGTTGGCCACGTCTTCGGGAGCGACCGCGTCTTCTCGTGAAACTGGATCGCCGGATCCGCCTGCCGCCGGAAGTGGACGTCCAAGACGACCCGGCGATCCACTACCACCTCCGCGACCTCGTGACCGGAGAAGTGTACGTCCGCTCCGGTGAGGACCTCACCCGACGTGGCTTCGTCTTCGGCCTGGCAC
>JBKPSC010000058.1:0-11122 GCA_046734915.1 Acidobacteriota bacterium
GTGCTCAGGCGCGAACCCGACGCTGGCAGCCGAGGGTATGTCGACCGGGTCCTGCGCGACAACTGGACGCAGCAAGACGTGGAACGCGAGCTCCGTAGCAGTCCGGAGTACCGCCAAAGGTAGAATCGTTAGCGAACGGGCCCAAATGGCGCGGATATCGGGGCGCCGCGGCATGCGACGTCAGGCCTTGGGGACACGGCTCAGGGGCCCGGAGCCGTTCCCATGAACCACCCAGAACAGGTCGACGCGATACCGACTCGCCGCCGGTCTGGTTGTGTTCAGAGGGCCACTTCCCCAGCCGCCTTCGAGAAAGCGCCGCGACTGTTCCCGCTCATCGCAAACGGCATAACCCTTCAATATCAGTGGGAACCGTTCAACTGCCATTCGGCGCCGGTCAGCGCTTTCTGACGACGGGCCTGGCGAACGCCATCTTCGGAGGCTGATCGGTCGGCGGCTGGAGCTACCAGAATGGCTTCCCCAATTGCCGTCTTTCAGGCGCGGCTGGGGTTCTGAGGCAGCTGCTGCCTCATCATTTCCGACGCGGAATGGTGCTTGCTCAGCCAGTACCCATGGCCGAACTGCCTCCGTCGGCGGCCGCCTCGGCATCTGATGAGGCCAGCTCGCGTCCGTTCGAGATCACGATCCGGAACGTCGCGATGACGCTGCTCTCCGTGACCATCGTCATCTTTCTCCTGCAATCCATGCAGTCGGTGTTGCTCCCCTTGGTGCTGAGCGCGCTGCTGTTCTACGCCCTCGACCGTGCCGTGGACCGCTTGCAGAAGCTGCACGTGCCGCGCGCGGCCGGCGCGGCACTGATGCTGTTCATCGTGATCGCCAGTTGTGGGGCGCTTGCTTACACACTTCAGGGCCAGGCCCGCACCGTCATCGACCAGCTGCCTGCCGGTGCGCGCAAGCTCACTGCGTCCCTGCGGAAGGCACCCGGGGCAAAGTCGGGAGCGATCGAGAAGGTGCAGCAGGCTGCGGACGCACTCCAGGCTGCTGGGGGCCCATCCGCGCCAGCCGGTGTCACTCGCGTGCAGATCGAGGAACCAGGGTTCAGGGCCAGCACGTTCGTCTGGTCGACGTCGGTCGGGATCGCGGCGGCCGCCAACCAGCTGGTCATGGTTCTATTCCTGACCTATTTCATGCTGCTCTCGGACCAGTTGTTCAAGCGAAAACTCGTGGAGATCGTCGGCACGCTCTCGCAGAAAAAGGTCACGGTGAGCGTGCTCGAGGATATCGCCGGACAGATCGAACGGTTCCTGGTCATCCAGCTCATCACGAGCGGCATCGTCGCCGTCGCGCACTCTGGGCGATGGGGCTGCAGCAAGCCGCACTATGGGGACTGCTCGCCGGCATCTTCAACTCCATTCCGTATTACGGGGCGCTGCTCGTCACCGCGGGGCTGGCGCTCGTCGGCTTCCTCCAGTTCGGGACGATCCCGATGACGGTGGCCGTGGCCGGTGTCTCGCTCGTGATCACCACGCTCGAAGGGGCGCTGCTCACCCCGACGCTGCTGAGTCGCGCCGCATCAATGAATCAAGTTGCGGTCTTTGCGGGCCTTTTGTTCTGGAGTTGGGCATGGGGCATCTGGGGACTGCTCCTGGCTGTTCCAATGATGATGGTCGTCAAAGTCGTTTGTGACCACGTGGAGCCGTTGCACCCCGTTGGCCATCTCCTCGGCGAGTGACGGCACGATGGCTGCACTGACGTTGGAGATGGTCGTGAGTCCGGGACAGCGACTTGTCGGCACGCTCCTGCTGGCGTTGGTTTCAGGTTCCAACGCCAGAGCGACCGTGGCGGACGCGGCGGACCAACCAATCAAGCAGTTTCTCGCTCAGGACGATACGCAGCCGTCCTACCGCGCTCTTCGCCACCTCGAGGCGGAAAACGGCAGCCGGCGGGGCTGGGTGGACGCTGTCACCGAGTACGCACCGGAAACAGGGATGCGCTACGAAGTCGCCGCTGAAGGTGGCTCAGACTACATTCGATCGAAGGTGCTGGTGGCCGTTGGAAGGCGAGCGTGAGGTTTTCGCGCGGGGGGAGGCAGCGCGCTCCTCGCTGGCCCCCGCAAACTACAGTTTTCAACCTAACGGGGTCGATGATGATGGACTCGCCACGGTGTTGCTATCACCGCGACGAAAAGAGCGGGTGCTGCTTTCAGGGATGATGTTCCTGAACCCGACCGACGGTACGCTGGTCCGGCTCCAGGGTCGGCTCGCCAAGAGTCCATCGTTCTGGGTGAAGAACGTCGATATCGTTCGCATCTACGAACGCATCAACGGCACGGTGGTCCCGGTCGCACTCGAAACGAAGGCCCAGTTGCGGCTCTTGGGAACGGCCACGCTCCGCATGACCTACCTCTACTCGGAGATCGACGGCCAGCCGCTGGCATCTACTCGGTGAGTTTCGCGCGCTCGTAGTGCTCATCAAACCCCGGTAGGAATTGTTCGACATATTCCTTCAGCTTGGTACCTGCCAGGCTGAGAGCCGCCGCCTTGACGTTGTCCCAGACGTCGGCGCCGTGGTTGCGCTGCGACGCCACGCTTTCAGAGAGTTTCAGGGAGGCCGGGTGGACTCGCGCTCCCGCCATGAGCGCTCGCGGAAAAGGTCTGCGCCGCACCACGGTCGCCGCAACCGCACCGCCCACTGCGGCGGCGGCGAGAAAGGCGAAGGGTCGGAGACGGAACTGCTCCCGCCAGTCGGTCGCCTTATCGACCCGCCGCTCCAGCTCGTGAATGTTCGCGCCAAGCTGCTCGCGGGTCCGGTCGATGCCCGCTTCTATTTGGTCGACTGTCTGGCCCATGCCACGCTCTCCTTTATCGTCTCGAGTGTGCGTTCGGGGGTTGGATGCACGCGCGTCAACCGCTGTTTCCCGCTGAGGAGGAGTCCGGCCGCCGTGACCGCCAGGATCGCCGCCAAGGCCATAGTCGCCGCCCATATTGGCCACACCAGCGCGAGCGCATAGGCCGCTGTCCACAGTGCAAAGACCAGGGCCAGGACACCGGCAGCTGCGCCGGCGACCAGCCACGTGACGGACCATAGCGCTTTGGATGTCTCCTCGCGGAGCTCGGCCTTGGCGAGACTCACTTCGGCCCGGATGATTTCCTGGACGTTGCGAACGATGTCTTGGAATAGATCGGCTAAGGGCCGGTCGACGGACATCTGCGGCCTCCCCGCGTTCACTCGCGGGTCATCGCTCGACCGACGAGGAAGCCAAACGCCGCTGCGACGAGCAGTGACGGCCCGGGGTTTCTCGTCACCAAGCCCTCGACGTCCGTCATCATCCGATTGACGTCGTGTTCGCGAACGTAGTTCGCGGTCGTGCTCAGGCGATCCGCGGCCGCATGGGCCATGCCGCTCACGCTTTCGCCCCCCGGCAGCACACCGGCTTTCGCACGCAACGTCGATGCGGCGGTGTCGAGGCCGTCGGCGGCCGCCGATCGATTTTCGTCAACGGCGGCGGCGGTCGTTCTCGCGAAATCCGAGAGCTTTGACTTCGCGTCGGCGGCGCGTTCCGACAGGGCATCTCCGGTCGCGGCGGCCTTGCTGGCCACGCGCCCACCGAAGGAATCGGGGTTGCTGTCCATACCACACTCCTCTTGGTTCCTCAGTACTCACGCCGCGTCTATGAGGGTCCGCGACGACGGCAGTTCTCATGAGTGCATCATGAGTGCCACGCGCTTTCCGCCTTTGGCTACTCGCTGTTGGTCGCCTTTTCTTCCACCGTCTTCGCGATCGCTTCCACGTTGGTCTGTGCGACCAACTCCTGCAAGTCGTCGTCGTCGCACTCATCGGCGAGGCCAAGGTGGGTCGCAATGGCAGACACCGTGCGCAGCACGCTGGTCATTTCGCGCTCGGCGAGCAGGTTGATCTGAAGGTCCAGCGCGGCACGTCGATGTGCCTGCATCTCCAGATGGTTCTGACTGATCAGTACGAAGCTCGTCAAGAAGATCGCTTCCAGCGAGACCAAGAAGGTGAGGAACGTAAAGGGGTACGGATCCAGAGCGTTCGTGGAGACGCTATTCAGGGTGATCCAGCCGGCAAACCATGCGACGTGAATCAACAGAAAGGAGGTGCTGCTGGCGAAACTCGATACTCGGTCACTGAACCGGTCGAGCGCACTGCGCTGCAAGCTTGATCTCGCCTCGAGATCTGCGATCGTTTGCAGGTTGCGTGTGACCGGGGACGGGGTGGATTCCCCACTTTTGGCGCGTAGTGCTGCGTCGGGCGGCGCCGACGCCGGCGTTCCTCTCATTGCGGCCTCCACCCACTGCCGCTGCAGGTTCGAGTCCATTGGGCGCGATTTCGCTCATAGTTCGAGAGATGGGATGGACGCTGGCTCTTCCGTCGCCGACACCACTATTGAGCGGTGCCGTGCCTACATTCAGCAGTGGACAGCGAGGGGCTAGTTTCTGACCCCAGCGCGGCGTGATCTCCGCCTGCGCGCCGATGCTTGATAGATGCGCGCGCCAAGCCAGAAGACACCGGCCACCAGAACGTCGGTGAGACGATGCCGGCGGCTCACCGCACCGGGCTCAGAACCGAGTGGGATCACGTGTGGGTCAATCGGTTGTGGATCGCGACGAGCTTCCTGCTCGGGCACCACGCTCGCTGCCGCAGGCGGTGGCGTGACGCCGCGGAGCGATCCCACGCGATGCGCGTACACCCAGGTGAATTCCGCCCCCAATAGAAAAATCTGAGCGGAATAGAACACCCACACCAGCAGGACGACCAACGATCCGGCCGCTCCGAATCCAGACGTGATCCCGGCCTTGCCGAGATAAAGGCCGATCAGAAACTTGCCGATCGTGAACAGCACCGCCGTCACGAATGCTCCACGCCAGACGTCCTGCCAAGTCACGCGGACGCTGGGAAGGATGCGGTACATGAGGGCGAACAGCACGGTGATGAAGGCCAGGCTCACGAGCTGATTCACGATCTGGAGCGTGATTACCCATCCTGGGAACCACGCGCCGTACCACGTGCCGAATGCGGCCAGCGCGGCGCTGACCACCAGCGACACCAGCAACAGGAATCCAATCGAGACGATGAGTCCGAGCGAAAGGAGCCGGGTGCGCAGCAACCCCCAGAGTCCGGCCGGCCGAGCGGCCGCCGGCGCCCGCCACACGCGGTCCAGGTCACTCTGCAGCTCAGCAAAGATGGACGTGGCACCCACGACGAGCGTGACGACGCCGATGATTGAAGCGATCACGCTTTCCGCCGGTTGGCTCGCGCTCTTGAGCAGGCCCTCGATCGCCGCCGACCCCTCCGGGCCGATCAGGCCGCCGAGCTGCCCAATCACCTGATTACGCGCGGCGTCGGCGTTAAACATGAGTCCGGCTATGGCGATCACGAGCAGCAGGAGGGGCGCGAGTGAGAAGACCGTGTAGTACGAGAGCGCCGCACCCATGCTGGGGGCGTAGTCGTCCATCCATGCCGTGACCGATTCTTTGGCGAGCGCGATGAGCGAAGCGTCGGGAGCACGCGCTACGGCGTCCTTCATGCATGGAACGGAAGCAAGGAGCTATCCAACCGCGCCTGCCGCAGGGAAGGCCCGAACGCCTTCGACCGCTGTAGAATCCTGCTGTTCACGTCGAGGTGATGGCCCGTGGCCGGATTACGAGGAGGGCGCGATGAATTTGCTCGTTGTGCTGATCATCCTTCTGTTGCTGTTCGGCGGTGGCGGATTTTACCTTGGTGGCCCAAGAGTTGGAGGGAGCCTCGGCGGGCTCATTCTTCTCATCCTGCTCATCTTGTTATTGACCGGCAGACTGTAGAAGAGAATTTATCGCCCGCCGCGCGTGAGCAACCCGTCAACTCCCAAGTGACGCAGTGGTCGCGGGCGGCGGCGAGCCACACCATCGCATTTCTCGTCAGCGGGTACCCATCGCCACCTTCAGCCCGCGACGGCTGATGAACATCAGTCACAGGTCAGAATGGCAGTCGCGGGATCGATCTTGAAGAGGCCGAGTCTCTGATCGAAGCGCTGTCCGCGTACGGCATCGAGCTGCTGCCGCTGGCGCAAAGCTGCGCGGGCGCTCGCGGAGTGATCGGACACTCACCTCGAGCGCACGCGTCAGATGCAGCCGAGGTCGGTCTTTCCATATGGTCTAGCCGACGTGAACCCGGGGACGCCGCAGCGGATCCGGCTCCGACTTGCGTAGCACCTCGCGCGTGACCGGCGCCGTATCCCCTTCGCCGAACGCGAGGAATTTCAGCACGTAGGTGATTGGATTCCCTTCGGTCCAGCCGAAATAGACATGTGGGAGATGACCGGTGAGGTCACGGATGTGGAGAAGCAAGGCCGCGATCGCATTCGGAATCGCGGGACTCTGGCAGCGCAGGACACGATACGGACCGACGTGGGCGCCCTCGACCTTCAGGACCTCAGTGAACTGCGACGCATCCCCCGGCCGGACCTCCAGGAACAGCACCGACTCGTCCACTGACAGGTGATGCGAGTTTCTCGCTTCGCGCACCTTGTCGTCGTACTCTCGAACCGATCCATCGTCCGGACGGTTGGCGATGATTCGGATCGATGCGCCGCGGTCGGCGTCTCGGATGAATTGTGTCGCGGCCTCGTCCAGCACGAAGCCGTGAACGCGCAGCTCGGTCGAGCGCAGCGTGCGCGATACCAGGGACGAGATCACCATGCCGAGGATGAACAGCGACGCGATCTTGATGCCTTCGGGCCTCTCCACCATATTGGTCACAGTCGTGTAGAAGAAGACCCCGGCGATTGCGAAAAACGGCGCCCACCGCACCACCCGGCGCCAGGCGCTGATCGCGACGGCGAGAGCGGCTGAACTCATCAACACCAGGACGCCAGTCGCATAGGCACCGCCCTGCGCCTCGACGCTTGCTCTGAACACCAGCGTCACGATGATGTTGACGCCGGTGATGATGATGACGAGCGGCCGATTCGCGCGAGTCCACTCCGGCGCCATGCCGTACTGCGGCAAGTAACGCGGGACGAGATTCAGCAGGCCGGCAAGGGCCGACGCACCGGCGAACCAGAGAATGGCAATCGTACTGAGGTCGTACAACGTGCCGAACGTCGATCCAAACCGTTCGTGCGCCAGATAGGCCAGCGCGCGACCGTCTGCCGCGCCGCCCGGTTGAAATGCTTCCGGCGGGATCAGGAGCGCGGTCACGAAGCTGCTGCCAAGAAGCATCACGCTCATGATCAAGGCGGCGGTGCCAAGCAGTTTCTTCGTATTCCGGATGCGCCCGAGCGGCGCCTCTTCGCTGTCGGTGCGGTCGCCGCGAACCAGCGGCATCACCGCGACACCTGTCTCGAACCCGGACAGCCCGAGCGCAAGCTTCGGAAAGAGCAGCAGGGCCATCGCGCCGACCATCAGCGGGTGGCCGTGCTGCTGCAAGAGCGAGCTTCTCCAGGCCTGCAGGATGGCCGGTCGCTCGAAGATCGCTTCGAGCCCGTTCGCGACGACGATGATGTTCAGGACGAGGTAGACGACGACGAGCAGAACCGCGACGGTGATCGCGTCACGAAACCCCTTGAGGAAGACTCCGCCGAGCGCGATGAGCAGGACCACCGTCACCGGCAGCGGGTGACGCAGCACCGCGGGCACGAGCGGGTTTTCGATGACGTGCGCGGCGGCGTCGGCGGCTGACAGCGTGATCGTGATGACGAAGCTCGTGGCCGCGAAGCCCAGCAGGCACAGGACCACGACCTTGCCCTTCCATCGCGGCAAGAGGTTCTCGAGCATCAGGATGCTGCCCTGTCCGTACGGACTCATCTCTGCGACGCGGTTGTACATCGGTAGTGCGCCGAAGACGGTCATCAGCACGAGGATGAGCGTGGCAATCGGCGAGAGCGTGCCGGCGGCGAGAAACGCGATGCCCGGCTGGTAGGCCAGCGTCGAAAAATAATCCACGCCGGTGAGGCACATGACCTTCCACCAGGCATCCGTATGTGTCGAGCGGACGTGCGGGCCGACCTGCGGGACGTAGCCCTCATAGAGCCAGTCGTGGACGCGCCGCTTCAGAACCGCGTTGGAAGGGCTCAAGGACACCGATGCATTGTAGCTGGCTGTCACGTCAGGGCTGTTTCGAAGGTGTTCTCAGCCTGAGGAACCGCCCGGGCCAGTGCCGGGCCGTGCCAAACGAGAGCATGAACCCGCGTTCAGATGAGCGCCTTTCGTCGTTGATCTCCTTAACGAACTATCGGCGGCTCAACACGACCGAACAAGGAGTCCAGCGCGATGGCCGGCAAGACCGACTATCCCAGGCAGTATTGGTGGGTGATTCTCGTCGTCGTTCCGCTGACCGTCGCGCTGATTCAGTACGCCCCGTGGCGTGGTTCGAGCATGAGGGATGAGTCGCGCATCTCTGACAACCAGTTCAACGGCTCGGCGATCATCGGTGACGTCTCCGTTGTGATGACCGAAGCTACAAGCAAAGGCGCGACGCTCGATGAGGGCCTGGTGAAGCTCATTAAAGATGCCACCGGGCTGGCGAGCGCGGGCCAGCACGCGGCAGCCGCCGCCATAATCGAGCAAGTGCGCTCGTCCTCACGTGAAGCGGCGACACTGCCCTCGCTGCTCAACGGCCTCGGGGCCGAACACCTGGCCGCCGGCAACATCGAACAAGCGCGTAAGGCCTTCGACGAGGTCATCGCCAACGATCCGTCCAATCGCGTTGCCTGGGAGGGAATGCGTCGTCTGCCCGCCAGGCCGTTGAAAGGGATCAAGGTGGTCAATTTCAGCAGCGAGTATTTCTCTGGCAGCGCAAGGCAGCTCGTGGATGGGGACCCGAACACGGGTTGGTGTTCGGCGAATGGCAACTTTCCGCAAACTTTCGTCTTCGAGCTGCCGGTCGAGTCTGTCGTCTCGGAACTGAGTTTCAACAACGTGTCCCGCAGCGATCCGGAGCAGGCGACCAAGGACGTCGAGATCTCGTTTTCTACCGATAGCGCGACCGCCGGCTTCGAAGGCGCGACCAAAGCGACGCTGGCGCAAGGAGAGATCGGGCAGGGCGTCGGTCTGCGGTCGCCGGCTCGCGCACGGTGGATCAAGCTGCGGATCCTCTCGAACCACGGCCATCCGGGTTACGTGCAATTGGGCGACGTGCAAATCGTCGGCAAACCGACATAGCGCAGCGTTCGGGACCAAGGGCGCGGCGCCCCGACGGCTTGCCTCTTGCCGGAGGCTCGAGGTTTGGCGGCCGTCGAACACTGTTCGACAATTCCGGAGACGGTCTGCTACGGTTTGGACCGGGACGCACGCGGAGGCACTACGCCGCCGATCGCACCGCCCCACGCCAGGTTGAACGGAGACTTCTGACCGTCTTCCCACGTCTCGACACCGTCGACGACGCGATCGCCGCGTAATGACAGCTTGCCCGTGAGCACGGCCGTCCGTCCGTTCTGCTCCACCCTGTGCAGTGTTATGGAGGTGGACGTGACCTCGCCAATGGCATAGAAGGAGCTGGGCGAACGGTCGTCGTACACGGCGTTGTAGCGTCCGTTCGTCGACGTGAAGGTTCCGCATCGCGTGAGATCGCAGAACCGCATCTTCTCCGGCATGGGCCACCCGGATTGTTCTTTTTGGGCAGTGAGAGAAGCCGCTGTTGTGGGCCGTGGTTTCCCAGCTGCCCGCAACCCTTCGGCTCGCGAGATCGCGAGCGTGTACGCCAGCAAAAGAGCAACTCCCCTCGCCGCATGGAAAATGTGCATGGCCCCCTCCCGAAATTCAACAATCGGGTCACGAGTCGCCAGCGCTCGCCGAACGGTCTCACGCACTGTCAACCAACGGTTCAAAGCATCGAGTCGAGCGCCCGCCGGACCGCGGCGACGAACACGTCGAACCTCGACGTCGGACGCTGATGGCCGGTTTTCGTGAGCGAGTCGAACAGCGTTTTCCTGACCGCGCGGGACAGCTCGAGCTGTACGCCCGCGCCCGTCGTTCCGCGATTGCACAGATTGTTCGGCTCCAATCCTTGCAGATTGCGGCTGCTGTGCTTCCGCACGTCGAAGCCCTGACGGCGCAACGCCTCGCCGATTTCCGTTCCGAGGTCCGCGTCGAGGCCGCCTAAGAAGACCCCCTCACCGTCTTCGGTGCTGTGCTCGCCGTGCACCGTCACGACGACGCTTGAGCTCGCGAGGAGCGTCAGACACATCGGTTCGTCGAATCGGGTACTGGTGATGTGCAGGTCGGTGTTGCCGGACGACTTCAGACCTTCGAACGTATAGAACGAGAGATCGCTCGCGGCAATCGCGTCGGCGAGCTCGGAGGTTCCCCCCTCGATGCCGCCGCCGTGCGGCGCCACCAGGGCGAACTCCGGCCGCGCCCGCTGGACGAGAACGTCGTAATCGATTCCGGACCGCTCCTGTTGGGCGAGTGCGGCGAAGTTGCGATACGTGTTGGCCAGGTTGACCTCCTGCTGCTCGATCCCGGCGGATTGTACGCACACCGCAGAAAATTTCTCGCCACGATCGGAATTTCTCGCGCCGACGAACCGAGGGCCCAGCGATCCCCAGGAATTTCTCACCCGGACGGCCGGCAGAGTTTATGCGTGGCTCCGCGTCCGAATTCGACGCGCACCGCTGAGGGCCCAAGCCTGTTCCCGCAGGAGGAGCGGCCGTGAAACACACACGAATCGTCGTCACTCATTACGGCGGGCCCGATTCGCTTCATTCGGTGGTGGAGGACTGCTCGGAGCCGAAGGATGGCGAGGTGCGGGTGAGAGTACTGGCCGCAGGGGTCTCGTTACCCGACCTGATGATGCGCGAGGGCATTCATCCCGAGACGCCCCCGCTGCCCTTCACGCCGGGCTGGGATCTGGTTGGCGTGGTGGATCAGCTGGGCGACAGAGTCTCTGGAATCGAACCGGGCCAGCTCGTTGCCGCACTGCCGATCAGTGGCGCGTACGCGGAGTTCGTCTGCCTGCCGCAACGTGAACTGGTTCCGGTGCCATCGGGGTTGGACGCCGCCGAGGCTGTTAGCCTCATTCTGAACTACGTCACCGCGTACCAGATGCTGCATCGCGCCGCGAAGGTCACACCCGGTCAGCGCGTGTTGATTCACGGCGCGGCCGGCGGCGTCGGCTCGGCACTCTTGCAGCTTGGACGACTCGACCGGCTGGAGATGTACGGGAC
>JBKPSC010000059.1:0-7774 GCA_046734915.1 Acidobacteriota bacterium
CGTCGACGGAAAACTGTGGCGCATGCGCGCCATTCACCAGCACGAACCGGTAGCCGCCGAGTGCGCCGGCCCAGCGCTCCACCAGATCCGTCGTGAGGCCGCTCTGACCGTCCTGCGCCGGCGCGAAATGCCGGTCGGCGATCGACGCAACGCTGGTGAACTTCCATTCCTCATCGCGTGTCGTAGGAAAGCCGGCGTCCGCGAAGTGCTCGATCCCCTTCCGGCGCAGATCCCGCAGCCATGAGGGCTCCGTCGCGGAACGGGCGCGGACAAGACGATCGCAATCGCCCAGATAGGCGTCGGTCTGCGGGCTGGACTGGACGAGTCGAGTCATGCAGATGTCCTTACGCTTTCGCGGCCTGGCCGGTGACCGCCGCCTCTGGCTCGAGCCAGCCGTACCCTTTGTCTTCGAGCTCGAGCGCGAGCGCCCGGTCGCCAGACTTCACGATCCGCCCGCCCGACAGGACGTGCACGACATCGGGAACGATGTAATCGAGCAGCCGCTGATAGTGGGTGACGACGATGATGGCGCGCGCCGGGCTCCGCATCCTGTTGACCCCGTTGGCAACGAGCTTGAGTGCGTCGATGTCCAGGCCCGAATCGGTTTCGTCGAGGATCGCCAGCTTCGGCTCGAGCATCGCCATCTGGAAGATCTCGTTGCGCTTTTTCTCGCCGCCGGAGAAGCCTTCGTTGACAGAACGGGTGAGCATGCCCGGGTCAATCTCGAGCAGCGTCGAGTTCTCGCGCATCAGTGCCATGAACTCGATGGCGTCGAGCTCCTCCTGCCCCCGGTGCATGCGGATCGCGTTCAGGGCCGCTTTCAGGAAGTACGCATTGTTCACGCCCGGGATCTCGACGGGGTACTGGAACGCCATGAACACGCCCTCGCGGGCGCGCTCTTCCGGATCCATCGCGAGCAGATCGCGACCCTCGTACGACACCTCGCCCTCGGTCACCTGGTAGTCGGGGTGGCCGGACAGCGCGCGCGCGAGCGTGCTCTTGCCCGAGCCGTTGGGCCCCATGATGGCGTGGACTTCCCCGGCGTTGACCGAGAGGTCAATGCCTTGAAGGATCGGCTTGCCGCCGACCCGCACGTGGAGGTTGTGGATATTGAGCATGGTCATGATGACTTAGCCGACGCTGCCTTCCAGACTGACGCTGAGGAGCTTCTGCGCTTCCACGGCGAATTCCATCGGCAGCTCGCGGAAGACTTCCCGGCAGAACCCGCTGACGATCAGGTTCACGGCGTCCTCGGTCGAGAGGCCGCGCTGGCGACAATAGAAGATCTGGTCTTCGTCGATCTTCGAGGTGGACGCCTCGTGCTCCACGCGCGCCGACGTGTTCTTGATTTCCAGGTACGGAAACGTGTGGGCGCCGCACTGATCGCCGATGAGCAGCGAGTCGCACTGCGAGTAGTTGCGCGCGCCATGCGCCTGCTTGCCGATCTTCACCATGCCGCGGTAGGTGTTCTGGCCGTGCCCCGCCGAGATCCCCTTCGAGACAATCGTGCTCTTGGTGTTCCGGCCGATGTGAATCATCTTGGTGCCGGTGTCGGCTTGCTGCCAGTTGTTGGTCGTCGCGACTGAATAGAACTCGCCGATCGAATTGTCGCCCTGCAGGATGCAGCCCGGGTACTTCCACGTGATGGCGGACCCGGTCTCGACCTGCGTCCAGGTGATCTTCGAGTTCACGCCAGCCGCTTTGCCACGCTTGGTGACGAAATTGAAGATGCCGCCCTTACCTTGCTTGTCGCCCGGGTACCAGTTCTGGATCGTCGAGTACTTGATCGTAGCATTGTCGAGCGCGACGAGCTCCACGACGGCGGCGTGCAATTGATTCTCGTCCCGCATCGGCGCCGTGCAGCCCTCGAGATAGCTCACGTGCGCGCCTTCTTCGGCGATGAGGAGCGTGCGCTCGAACTGACCGGTATTCCGGGCGTTGATGCGGAAATAGGTGGACAGTTCCATCGGACAGCGGACACCTTTGGGGATGTAGGCGAACGAGCCGTCACTGAAGACCGCCGAGTTGAGCGTCGCGAAGAAGTTGTCGGAGTACGGCACGACGGTACCGAGGTACTTCCGCACAAGATCGGGATGCTCCTGCACCGCCTCGGAGAAGGAACAGAAGATGATCCCCAGCTCCGCCAGCTTCGTCCGAAACGTCGTCCCGACCGAGACGCTGTCGAACACAGCGTCGACCGCGACGCCGGCCAACAGTTTCTGTTCCTCGAGCGGAATCCCGAGCTTCTCGAACGTGGCGCGGATTTCCGGATCGACCTCGTCGAGACTGTTGAGCGTCGGCCTCGTCTTGGGCGCTGAGTAATAGATGATGTCCTGGTAGTCGATCGCCGGGTAGTGAACGTTCTGCCACGTCGGCTCGGTCATGGTGAGCCAGGTGCGGTACGCCTTCAGGCGCCACTCGAGCAGCCACGCAGGCTCGCGTTTCTTCTCGGAGATCAGCCGGACGACCTCCTCGCTGAGACCTTTTGGAACGGTCTCGGCTTCGACATCGGTGACGAAGCCGTACTGGTATTCCCGGTTGGCGAGCTCCTCGATCGTGCGGGTCGCTGTGGTCATTGATGGTCCTCTCCGGCGAGCGCGTCAGCGCTGGCAGGGTGGGTGTCCACGACGCTGAACGAGATGCCGCAGCCACACGTGCTCTTGGCGTGCGGGTTTTCAAAGAGGAAGCCTCGGCTGATCAGGCTCGTGTCGTAGCCGAGCACCGTGCCGTCCAACAGCCGCAAGCTCCGGGGATCGACGAAGACCCTGGCGCCTTCCGGACCTTCAAACACGTGATCGCCTTCGTGGGGTGCCTGTTCCCAGGCAAACACGTACTCGAAGCCCGAGCAGCCGCCGGCCTTCAGCCCGATCCGCAGGCCACCCTCTTCCATGTGCTGCTTCGCGAGCAGTTTTCGAATCTGTCGAGCGGCGCTTTCTCGAATCTCAATCATGGCTTCCTCTATGCGGCCTATAACGCCGACACCCGGCGCATGGCCGGCGACGACATCACCCTGACCGGCGGCGCCGACGGGTCGGGGTCGGCCGCGATCTCCAAAATGCTGCACTCGGCCAGGATCGCTGCGATCCGATCCCGGATGCGGCGCAATGGGTCGCGGACGTTGCACTTCGAAAACTGATCGCACTCGTGGTCGACGTGCGCGCAGGCGGTCATAGTCAAAGGGCCGTCGATGGCTTCGACGACCGCGGCCACCGAGGTCGCCGCAGGCGGCTGCGCGAGCTCGTAACCGCCGTGAACGCCTTGGTGCGAGACGAGCAAACCAGACCGCACGAGCCGCGTCAGCACCTTGGCCATCAGCTCAATCGGGATGTCATAGTTTTCGGCGATTTCCCTGGCACTGGCCGCCCGACGCCGCGGATCGGAGGCGAGATGCTTCATCGCCATCAAGGCGTAATCCGTTTTCTTAGAGAGCCTTATCATCACCGTCTCGAATATACGACTGATGTGGTCGTAGTTTAATACGAACCCCGGCGCGGCGCAAGCCCGAGAGTGTCTTCTGTTCTTGGCGACGAGGCGACATGCTGAGCCGAAACGCAATGGCCCCCTGGACCGCCGCAGATGACCAGTCTGTTTCGCCCTCTCCTGCCGCGCACTCTGTCGGTCGCTCGGGTGTGGGCGGTCGCGGTTGGTGTGCGAAGGGCCGGGGGTGGGAGGGTCGAAGCGCGACATGCGTGCCACCTTACGGGCGAAATCAGGCCCGATTTTGCAGATCGCAATGTTGAAAATGAGCTCGAGACGTCGACGAACGGCACACGAGCCCTACCTAATGTATATAAGTACATGATTTAGAAGGACTTATTTGGTGTATAGGGGTGTGCTTGTCTACCGACGAGCGCTCGACGCTGCAAAGCTTGACCATACGGACAAGCTGCATGGGTTTGCGCGGCTTGATACGTTCGCGAGGGTGGTCGAGGAGCGGCTATCGCCGGACGCAGACGTCGACGTGGCGATCGCGCACGAAAGGGCCGTGTCGCGATCGCTCGGCGGACGAACCGTGTTGGACGACATGAAGCCGCGTGGTCAAGGGCACCGGGCCCGTCCTACCCAACTTGAGCTGTTTCCACCGCATTGACGATGGGTAGTCGCCTCCGTCAGGTCTTGCTGACGCTGGTTCTCCTTCCAATCTGCGCCAGCAATCTCGCCGTCGGGAGCGTCTCAGATCGGCCGACTATTTGAACTTCCGGGACTGGTGAACGGTGCACGTACCCGTTATTTGTCCCGGTGTTGATCAGCTCTCGCTTGGCAGCCGCTCGTTTTGCGATAGTTCCTCCCGGCCCGTCATTCCTTCGCGAGCCGGGGCGATCGCTCGCGGAGTTCGTCAATCCGCTTCGATGCGTCGGCCTTGGAGAGGGTCTCGTCAAACTCTTCGCCCGTCTCCCGGTACAATGTCTCCAGAGTAAGAGCGCTGCGCATCCGTCATTGGCTCATTACCGGTCTTCCATTCATCCGGATCGCGCTGCAGAGCCGGCTGGTCTGTATCATGGGTTGCCAAGTTCCTCATGGGGCGAACATATAGCAAAACACACGCCAGGCTGCGCTTCGGCTTTGCCGATGAGCGCACTTCGGCGCAGTTCATCGAGGAATGCTGATGCTGCGTGCGGGTTCACTGCCTTCGGGCGAGCAATGGCTTTACGGGCTCAAGCTCGACGGTTACTGGGCCATCGCGTCCAGGCGCAATGGCGCAGTCCATCTGCGGTCGCGGAACGACTACGACTTCAACGCACGATATCCGGCCGTAGTTGAAGCGCTCGCCAAGCTTCCGGAGAACACGGTCATCGAAGGTGAGGTCGTTGCTTCCGATCAAGAGCGTCGTCCGTCTTTCAACGCGCTGCAGAACTACGGCGCGGCATCGGCCCCGGTCATGTACTAGGTGTTCGACGTGATGGTGCTCGGCGGCCAGAACGTGATGCGCGAGCCGCTGCAGAAGCGCCGGAGCTCGTCGAGAAGAAGGTGCTGCCGAAGCTTTCGGAACCGGTTCGGTACTCCGCACCGCTCGACGTCGACCTGCGCGTGCTGATTCAATCAGTGAAGGTCCACGGGTTCGAGGGGCTTGTCGCCAAGCGTCGACACAGCGTCTACGAATCCGGCTTGCGATCAGGCGCGTGGATGAAGATGCGCGTGAACCGCGGTCAGGAGTTCGTCATCGGCGGCTACACGCGCGGCACGAAGACGTTCGACGCCTTGGTATTCGGGTACTACGAGGACGGACAGTTGATCTACGCGGCGAGAACGTGTAACGGCTTCACGCCCGTAACCCGCGCGCAACTGGTCAAGAAGTTCAAAGGGCTCGAGGTCGGTTCGCCAATCTTCCCGAGGCGAGGAGTGGACGGTGGGGCCAGGGACTGACGAAGGCAAAGATGGCCGAGTGCGTATGGTTGAAGCCCGTCCTCGTCGGCGAGTTCGAGTTCCTTGAATGGACTGCGGAGAACCACCTGCGACATTCAAAGTTCCTGGCGCCACGCGAGGACAAGAAGGCCCGAGACGTTGCGCGTGAGTGATGCGACGGTCGATTGGAACCGACGTGAACACACTGTATTGCGCGTCGTCTGAGTCTGATCTCGTAGCACCGCCCGAGAGCCACACGGGTGTGTGCTAGAATGTACACAAACTAACACTCACGACCACAGATGACCACAACTCTCTCTGTTCGTCTCGACACCGACACGAAAAAGCGCCTCGAAGCACTCGCGAAGCGCGCTCGACGGTCGAAGTCCTTTATTGCAGCCGAGGCCATCGCCGCCTTCGTTGAGGCGGAAAGCTGGCAGCTGGATGAGATTCAAATCGGCATCAAGGAGCTCGATGAAGGCCGCGGTGTTCCACACAAGGACGTTGCGAACTGGCTCCGTTCGTGGGGTCGCAAGCGTGAGCGAAAGGCGCCTCGCGTGTGACCATCGTCTGGTCGCCGCGAGCCATCGAGCATTTGGCTCATTTGCGCGGGTACATCGCGCGCGACAACCCGAACGCCGCTAACCGAATCGCGAGCGCACTGCGCGAAGCTGTCGAGCGTCTCGCTAAATTGCCCAATCTGGGCCGTCCTGGCCGCGTCGCCAGCACCCGAGAACTCGTCGTCTCCGGAACACCGTACATCATCCCCTACAGGTTGCGAGGCGACCGCCTCGAGATCGTCGCCGTTTTCCACGCGAGGCAGAAATGGCCGAAGCAGTTTTGAGCTGCTCCGGCTGACGAGCGGTCGGCACACGCCAAACGCTTTGGTTCCGAAACGGTGGGCGTCATCGAGATCGCGCGCGAGTTCGTGGAACGGCGCACCGGCCATGCGAAGACAAGGGGCAATGTCTTATCGTCAATGAGTCAACCGGCTGATGAGATCTCGCTTTGGCCGGATGTCCGTTTTTGGACAGCGTCTTGTCTTGCGCGCCTACATGATCGCCACTCACTTGGTTGTGCTAGCAACTTGGTCATTGCTTCCAGATGGCAAAGTTCAGGCGCAGCTTTTTGCGCCCGAACAGTTCCCGCCAGTCGATGAACAGTACGCCGGAAATCAGCAGCAGACCTGCGGCCGCTGTCACGCCCGTTTGCCAGGACACCTTGCCGTGCAGCAGATCGACGGCTTCGTCGGCAGTCACCTTGGCAGTGAACAGGACCCAGGCGTCGCCGACAAACTTGCCGACGGCGAACCCCGGCAGGATATTCCATGGGTTCACGTGCGCCATACCCGCCGCGGTGAACAGGGCCGTCGTCGACAGCGGTGAAATCGCATAGAGCATGACGAACGTGTTCGCGCGCCAGAATCGGCCGCCGAGTTTCTTCCCCAGGAAAGAGAGATTGGAGTGCTCCCATCGGCGGAAGATTCTGGCCGACACGTGCGGCATGTAAAGCGTGAGGATGTAACGGCCGATGACCGAGCCGATGGCACCCGCCGCGATGATGCCCCACGGATTCGGTTTCCACCTGACGATGATGAAAGCGAGGATCGTCCACGCCGGCGGCGCAAACACCGGAACCGTGTCGACGAGAAGGGCGGAGACGAATGCCGCTAGATACAGCACGATTGCCGTCAATTGTATTGGTCGATGATGTCATGCGACATCCGACGAGAATCCGAGCGGCAGTTCGACAGTGCGGGGGTCGCGGCATACGGGCTGGCGAAGATAGATAAGGAGACGTTCACGGGCGGGGGACCGATGTCTTATTGGAACAATTACGTCGCGGTGACGCAGATGGGTGGGAAAGGGTCATTCAGCGATCCGCTGCTGCGGAGTAACATTGTACAAACGCCCGATCTGATCGTCACTTGTTCTTGTGGCGTTATGCCGCCGCGCAACGTCACCAGTACGTCAGCAGTCGATGGAGGACGACCAGGACGAAGCTACCGCCGAGCGTCGGGAAGAATGCTGCGATACCGTTGACGGCGCGAGCAAGCATCGACGCAAGGATGAACCCAGGACGGCATCGAACGCTGTTTTCTGGGAAAGAAACCGGCGGTCTCCGCATCGCACGATCACCAGCGCCGCCACGAAGACGACGACGCCCCGCAGGCTGATTTGTAGGAATGTGATTCCGGCGGCGTCACTGCCCAGCCCGAGGAGCATCCCGGGATTCGCGACAACCATGGACATGTTGATCTCCTCTGCAGGATTTGCGTCGCGTTTGCCCCCGCTCGCCGCTTGGCCCGGCGGCGGAGCTGTCTCGCTCGCCGTACCATCATCTGAGTGACACTCGCGAAACCGCAGCGAATGAAGCTGCCGAAATGGTCTGAGTGTCCCTCCAGTAGTCCTTCCAAGGATCCGTTCTGAGC
>JBKPSC010000060.1:0-13127 GCA_046734915.1 Acidobacteriota bacterium
GGATCGTTGGTATCAACCGCCGCCTTCAACTTGGGCGTGTCGGCGAGCAGGCGGGCCATCATCGTGAACGTGTCGGCCCGCGTCGTGCGCAGCTGGTTGACGAGCGCGCGCGTCGCGACGATGTCGGCCTGCAGCGAGCTCTCTGCCTCGCGATTGATGCGCAGGCTGACCAGATAGATGGCCACGCCGATGGAGAGAACGGTCAGAAGCGCCGATGCCAGGAAGATGCGGCTCTGAAGCGATCGCAGGGGGCTCATCGAAGCAGGAAGTCGAGCTCCGTCGCGTTGCCGTCCGGCACGACGGCCGGCTTCGGATCGGACGTGACCCCTTCGCTCCAGGCGACGACCTGGTAGGTTCCGGGCGGGACGTTGTTGATGCGGTAGTGGCCTTCGGCGTCGGTAAGCGCGAAGTACGGATGACTGAACACCAGGATGAACGCGTTCATGTGCGAGTGAATGTCGCAGAACACGCGCACGATGCCCGGACGATCGAAACGGATCGCGCGCGACCGCCCGACCGGGTAGCGCCCCAGGTCGAACTTCGCCGGCTTCGAGAGCGAGAACACGTTGTGGTAAATGCGATCGCTGTTCGGGAAGTCGACGATCGTCCCGGTCGTGATGGCCAGCACATGGGGCACGAACGTCTCGTTGCGCTGATCCATGATCGCGCGTCCGGGTTCGGTCTGCTCGAACGCGCCGCGCGGCGCGCTCTGCAAGTAGACCACCGACTGCGTGGGGATGGTCCGCTCACGCTCGGGCGGCGCCCCGAGGCTGGCGACCGTCGGCCGGCGGTCGCTGTTCGTCGTCGTGCGGCGGACATCGACGCGTCCGCGGATGATGCCGTTGGCCATGCCGCCCGCGTGCAGCTCGGTCGGGACCGCGCCTTCCCCGAGCACCGCGGCGATCGTCACGAGCACGAAGAAGAGGAGAGCGCGTGGCATGTCAGAACCAGTAGACCAGTTGTGCCGCAGTGATGCCAAGCGTCGGCACGCGGCCGCCGTCGCGGTCGTTGTGCTGATAAGCGACTTTGAGCAGGAGATTGTGCTGCAGCGAGTAGCCGATGCCTGCTTCGATCCGCGTCACGGGCGCTTCCCACTCGCGCCGCACCGTCGAACCCTGGATTTCGCTGAATCCGAGGTGATCCCAGCGCGCGGCTCCGTACAGGCCCGGAAAGATTCGGTAGCGGCCCTCGATCGACGTCGCCACGGCGCGGAGCGGCAGGTCGATGACCGGCTGGTGTACGAGGGGAACACGCCAGGCGCTCAGCACCGTTTCGGCTCGCAAGAGGTAATGGCCTCGCGAGTATTCGACGTCGGCACCCCAGGCCGACTGGGTGATCGATCGATCGTCGGTGCCGAGGCCGGCAGTCAACGCCACGTCCCGAGCGGCGAACGGCCCGCGCGCCAGTGAGGTGCCGAGAATGAGTCCCTGGACGGGCTGCAACGCCACACGGCCAGACACCTGTTTCCCGCCGTTGTTGTCACGCACGAGTGGTTTGGTCAACGTGCCGGTTGTGACCGAGACGGCCGCATCGACGAGGTCGGTCGCTGCGTGCACCTGCACACCGGTGTCCCACGACAGCCCGTTCACCAGCGGCAGACCGGATCGCGGCGTTGGATCACCCACCGAGAAACTCGACAGCCACCCGCGGCCGCGCATGCGGAGCAGTTCGTCGCTGTTGGCCGGAAGCGCGTCGGGTCTGAGCGACGTCAGATACTGATAGGCGAGCGGATAGCCGATGAGAATGTTGTCGGCTGGGTACGGCCGCCGCGAGAACGCGCCGAACGACGGTGGGATGCGCCCGATCTGGATGTCGAAGCGACGATCCCGCCACGGTCGGATACGCGCGTACAGGGCGTAGGGCTGAGGAGTCTCTAGGTTATTGGTCCGAATCTCCGTGAGGAAGGAGATATGCTCGCCGGCCTTCACCGAGGCGGACAGATCGATGCGGAAGTTGCGAATCAGCGAGTCCTCGTAGCTCGTGTAGTTGAAGAACCCGAGGTCCTCGCCACAGCCGTCGACACCCGGCCCGTGCGCGCAGCCATAGGTGGCGGAAACACCGCCCCCAAGAGTCACGCGGCCATCACCGAATACGATTGGCTCTCCAGGCAATTGTGCGTACGTACGCGCGCTGGTCAGAAGGGCCACGGCGGCGAGCACGATGACACGCGAGCGCCCGCGAGAGGAGTGG
The DNA here is from genome assembly GCA_046734915.1 of Acidobacteriota bacterium. Lineage (GTDB taxonomy): Bacteria > Acidobacteriota > Vicinamibacteria > Vicinamibacterales > CAVVIG01 > VFZL01. Next base: position 2,191 of record JBKPSC010000060.1, read on the forward strand.
GGGGGCACCGGAGCCCGATTATAGCGCCGGCCTCTGAGCGGTCAGCCTCAGCGGTCGTAACGACCGATGACGATCATCGTCCCCGATGTCAGCCGAGTTACCGCGTCGTCCGGCGGCGGCGCAATGAGCGTCACTGCCTCGAGCCCTCCGGCAGTCGTGCGCCAGCCGCGCACGATCTGCAGCCGTCTGCCTTTGTACAGCAGTGCGAGCGCGCGGCGCACCGAGGGGGCGACTCCGGGAAAGGCGTCGTCGACCACGGTATCGAGCGCGGTCCATTGTGGACTGGCCAGCTCTTCGATCGCGCGGGAGGACCGACAAACGATGAACCGGTTGACGCCGTCCGGGTCGGCTGGCGCAAAGCGGTGGCGCAGCTGGTCGGAACATGCCGCCCCCTCGTCGAGCGAAACCTGTGAGGCCGTGGGCACAACTGTCAGGGCGGCAACAGTCGCGAGCATCGCCAGGCACCCGAGCGTGCCGTTGACAGGGCCGTGGGGCGGCGGATACGATCTCAGGAGAAGTCTCGTATTTATACTCATTTAGCCGCGTTCCAATGGCCTACATCATCTGCGAGCCGTGCGTCGGCACCAAGGACACCGCCTGCGTCGACGTGTGTCCCGTCGATTGCATTCACCCCCGCAAGGACGATCCTGGTTTCGCCGCGGCCGAAATGCTTTATATTCACCCGGACGAGTGCATCGACTGCGGTGCGTGCGTGCCCGCGTGTCCAGTCGAGGCCATCTTCGCCCTCGACGAGACGCCGCACAAGTGGACAGCCTTCATCGCGAAGAACCGGAACTATTTCAACGAGTAACGACCATCGGACGGACCCACGGAGAAGCGCATGGGCTTGATCGACCACCGGTTCGAAGACAACTTCATCACCACCAGCATTGATCGCGTCCTCAACTGGGCGCGTGAGTCGTCCATCTGGCCGATGGGGTTCGGCCTCGCTTGCTGCGCCATCGAAATGATGGCGGCATCCGCCTCGCGGTACGATATCGCCCGCTTCGGCGCCGAGGTGTTTCGCGCGTCGCCCCGCCAATCGGACTTGATGATCGTTGCCGGAACCGTCACCAAGAAAATGGCCCCGGTGCTGCGGCGCCTCTACGATCAGATGCCCGAGCCGAAGTGGGTGATCTCGATGGGCAGCTGCTCGAACGCCGGCGGCCCCTTCCCGACCTACAGCGTGCTCCAGGGCGTGGACAAGGTCGTTCCCGTCGATGTCTACGTGTCAGGCTGCCCGCCCCGTCCTGAGGCGCTCCTTTACGGCTTGATGCGTCTGCAGGACAAGATCAAGAAGGAAGGCACGGTCCTCCGCCGTGAGCGGATCATCAAGTCGGGGGAGAGCGAACCGACGCTTATTGGAGAGCGGGCGTAGTCAATGAATACCCTCATCCGGTTCCTCAAGATGTTCCTGCTCGTCGACCTGTGGAAGGGGTTGTTCCTGACCCTGAAGTACACGCCACAGCCGGCGTTCACCTTCCAGTACCCCGCCGAACGGCGGCCGACGGCTCCCCGGTTTCGTGGTGTCCTCCGATTACAGGTCGAGCCGGGCACGGGCGCGCAGACCTGCATTGTGTGCGATCAGTGCGCGAAGGCCTGCCCGGATGAGCTCATCGCCCTGGGCGGTCATCGCGAGCCCGGTCAGAAGATCAAAGTCCTCGATTACTTCGACTTCAACCTCTCGCGGTGCAGCTTCTGCGGCCTGTGTTCGGAAGTCTGCCCCACCAAGCCGATCAAAGCGCTCATCATGAGCGAAGACTACGAGCTGGGCTCCTATAGCCGCGAGGCCCAGATCCTTCGCGTCGACCAGATGTACGACGGCGTGCCCATCGAGCAGTACACAAGGTAGGTTTCGCGAGCTTTCAGCAGATTTCGCATTCCGAAACCGGCGCCAAGTACGGTATCGTTCCGCCACGAATTCTTGACGGCCCGGATTTTGTAAGGCGAACCCGTCCAGTCGCGTAACTTCGCCCGGAGGACCCATGCGCAGGGGCGTTCGAGCGGTTGCCGTGTCGGCCTTGGTGGTCGCCGGTTCGTTTGCCATTTACGCCGATGCGATGTCGCAATCTGGCGAAATCGAGCTGCAGCTCGGTCATGAATTCTTCCGCGAGGGGCGTTTCGCCGACGCCCTCGAGGCCTACCAGAAAGCGCTGCAGGCGAGCGTCCCCGCGGACCTGCGCGCTGCGCGTTCCGGCATCGTGCAATCGGCCTTGCGGGTCGCCGAGTTCCCCACTGCTCGGGACCAGGCCGCGGCTCTCCTCGAGGACTCGCCGGAAGATCCGAACGCGCTGGCCTTGTACGCGGACGCGCTGTGGGCGTCGGGACTCTTCGAAGAGGCCGAGTCACGCTATCGTGACGCGCTCGCGAAAGCTCCCGAACTGGCGCGCGGCCTGCACGGCGTTGCGCGATCCCTGGCCGCTCGCAGCAAGCTCGACGAGGCGTTGACCGAAGGCCAGGCGGCCCTGCGCCATGCGCCCCGCGACCTCGAAATTCACCACACGATTGGCTCCATCTACGAGCGGATGCACCGCTACGAAGAGGCCGCCGGATCGTTCACCAACTACGTGAACCTGCTGCCGAACAAGGACCGCAGCGAGAAGGCCGACTGGTCGCGGGCGGAAATCAAGTTCCTGCGGTCGTTTGGCCAGCGCGTGCCGTTCGAAATGGACCCTGGCGCCGACGAGCAGATCTACACCATCGATTTCCGTCTGGTGCACGACAAGATCGTCGTCCGCGCGAAGGTCAACGACGGATCGTTTCAGGACTTCGTCGTCGACACCGGTGCGGAGAACACGATTCTGACGCGGCCGACCGCGCAGCGCCTCGGCATCACCCCGATTACCTACACGCTCAGCGCCGGCGTCGGCAACGCCGGATTGCGCGGCCTGCAGCTCGCGCGGATCAACTCGCTCGAGCTCGGACCGCTCAAGCTGCGTAACGTGCCGTGTCTCATCAAGGATCCGCCGATGCGCGACCTGCCGGTGAAAGAGGCGGAGAGCCTCTCGCCGCTGGCGCTCGGCTTCTCGATGATCATCGACTATAAGGCGCGGAAGCTGACCTTCGGCAAGAACCTCTCGTTCGAGCCGGCGGACTTCGAGCTCTCGATGCGGATGCATCGGCTGGCCACCGTGCGGGGCACGGTCGACGGCACCCACACCGCCAATTTCGTCGTCGACACAGGTGGCGAGGTGATTTCGATCAGTCAGGCGACCGCGCTGGCGCTGAAGCGTCCGGAGCCTGAGCGCAAGATCGCGTTGAAGGTGTTCGGCTCGTCGGGTTGGGACAAAGACGCGTTCCTCATGCCCGGAGTGAATCTGGCGTTCAACACGATCAAGTACAACAACTTCCCAGTCGTCGTGCTGAACCTGAACGCGCCGAGCGCTCTCCTCGGGTTCGAGCTCGGCGGCATCGTCGGCCACCGGTTCCTGAGCAAGTACCGCGTGGGGATCGACGTCGAGAACAGCATCCTGCGGCTGAAGGCCGTCAGTTAGTTCGTCTTCGCCTCGGCCTTCTTCCGTAGCCGCGCCGCCCGCCTGACGTGCGCCTCTTCCGCAATGCGCCGCTCTTCGGCTGATTCAAGGAGCAGCGGCGGAACCGGCACCCGGCCTCCCTGCCCGTCGATCGCCACGAACGTCAGATAGGCGCGGCTGGTCAGCAGGCGGTCGCCGGTCAGCGCTTCTTCCGAATACACGTCGACCTGCACTTCGAGGGACGTGGTGAAGGTGCAGGTCACGGCCGCCCGCAGGATGATCAGATCGCCGACCTTGATGGAGTGCAGGAACTGCAGGTCGTCGACGGCGACGGTTACGACCCGGCTGCGCGTATGTCGATGAGAGGCGATGGCGCCGGCGATATCGATGAGATGCATGACCGTCCCGCCGAGGATGAACCCCAGAGGGTTCGCGTCGTTCGGCAGAACCACCTGCACCATTTCAGTGGCGGATTCTGAGCTTCGCTTGGGCGAAAGGAGCTTCGGCATTGAAGATTTAAGATTGTAGATTGAAGAATTGGTTACCCGCGACGCCGTCACTGGCTCGGGCTGCCGCAATCTTCAATCATAAATCTCAAATCTTCAATACAAGCGTCACGCTAGAAGTCGTAGCCGATCCAGACGGCGAACTGTGGTTTGCGGAATTCGCTGCTGCCGCCATCGAGAGCGAAGAGCGCGTCCTCCCAGTCCTTGTTGAAGAGCGTGCGCCACGCCCAGTCGAAGTGGATGGGGAAGCCGAGGGCGAACGTTTCGAGACCGATGCCATATGACGCGCGACCGTCACGAAGGCGGAAGCCGCTGATCGTCTTCGATGGTCCGTAAATCGGCGTCGGCAGGCCAGTGGCGGTGTCGAACATGATTTGGCCAAGCGCGTCGCGCTGATAGTCGACGATGCTGTTGTACGTTTCCGAGTCGTTGGCGAAGAACTGGAAGCCGGAGTCTTTGAACCAGCCGCCACCCATGTTCGCGAAGAACACGCCGCGCACCCCGCCGACGACGCCGATTGGCGTCAGCGCCGCTTCGATGATCGGGAAGCGCAGTTCGGCATTCGCGAACACGACGCTCTGTCCGACGAAGGACAGATAGTCATATCCGCGCATTTCCGAGTTGCCGCCGAAGTAGATGTAGTTCGGGTAGTCGCCGATGCTCTTGAAGCCGCGCAGCCGGAGGGCCAGCACCCCGCTCGTCGCCAGCCGCTGATAGTAACGGGCATCGAGGTCGAACGTCTGACTCGACAGCGTGTTGCCGATCTTTGGCGCCACGTCGTACCCGAAACGAATCGTGTTGCCGGCCAGGGGTCCGAACTCGCGGAAGACCGTCGTCTCCTGGACGAAAGCGGCGCCAAACGGCACGACCGTTCCGTTGCGGAATGCCGTCTGCCCCTGGAGCGACTGGATGTAGGCCTCGAGATTCTGATCGTCGTACTCCTCGCTGAGATGGTACGCGCCAGCCGTCAACTCGAGCCGTCGATAGCGATCGAACGGCCAAATGCCGTAGGCGCTGCCGCCTTGAATCGTCCGCGTGGCCACGGCGAGGTCGCGGCCGATGAGCGGGGCGAGGGTCGGGTCGTAGAACGCGCCTTCGAGGTTGCCGTAGAAGAACTGCGTCTGCGAGTACCCCTGCAGGGCGAACTGAAACCGCCGCGCGAGGTTGGTCCAGCCGACGGCGAACGTCCGGTACTGCTGGATCGAAGCGGCGTAGACGTTGATCTGCTGATCGCCGAGCACGTCACCGAATGTAATCTGCGTGCCGCCGAAGACGTCGCCGTTGCTCGTCACGCCGACGTTCACTGGCGGACGACCCTCGAGGAACATCTTCTCGAACATCCCCTTCTTGCGCTGGTTGGCGGCGACGAGGGTGTGCGCGAGGGGCGCCTGGAAATCGATGATCGGGCCGGGGGCGCCGAAGTCGGAGGACGCGGCCGTGTGCAGCGGCTCCTTTCGCTCCAGCGTATGCACGCCGTAGCTGCCCTTGTAGTACGTGACGAACGCCACGCGGCTATTGCCGCCCTCGTTGAGAACGATCGGCGACAGGTTGCCGCCGACGGCGTCGGTGTACTGCCGCAGCTCGCCGTTGTTCAAGTCGAGCGTCCAGATGTTGTAGATGTTGCCGTTCTTTGCCACGTCCGGCTCTATGGCGAGCGCCGGATCGACGGCCGTGGATGAGAACACGATGGTGTGCTCGTCGATGAACTGGGCGGCGGTGTCGTCGTGCGTGCCGAACGTCAGCTGGGTCTTCTTTTTGGTGTCCAGGTCGAGACGGAACAGCTTCTGGTTGCCGCTGATCCGCGCGTTGTACAGCAGGAACTTGCCGTCAGGTCCATATGTAGGACCGTAGTCGGCGAAATCGTCGACCGTCAGATTCACGATTTCCTGAGTGTCGAGATTGACGGTGTAAATATCGCCGATGCCGCCGCGTAGCGCTGAGAAGGCGATCGTTCGGCCATCCAGCGAGAAAGTCGGGGATTCGGGTTCGTCCACCGATTTCATCGGGATGCGCTCCTCGACGCGGCGATTGAGCACGTTCTGAACGATGAGCGTCCGCTCTTTCTCGGTCCGCACGAAATACGCCAGGCGATCGCCCTTGGGCGACCACGCCATCCACGGCATCGTGTTGAACCGCTCGCCGAGCTGGACGATGTGATCGAAGCCGTAGTCCTTGTCGAAGCCGGCCGTCAGGTTCCGGACGATGGCGCCGTCCTTCGAGGAGACGAGCACGATATCCAGCTCGCGATCCTTGCGGTTGACGGTGACCATCGAGATCAGATCGCCGGAGGGAGACGGCGCGATGCTGAGCGCCTCGGCGTAGCTCGTCTTCTCCTGATTCGGCGCGAGATCGCGGCCGTAGTCGGCCGGGCGCTCCTTGTCGCGGAACGGCTTGAAGCGCTCCTTGAGATACCGCTCGAAGGCCTGATCGAACTCGTCAGGCTTCATGCGGAACGCCTCGTCGTAGGCGTCTTCCCCACCGCCGATGACGCTCTTGCGCAACGCGAACAGGAACTGGCGGATGCCTTCCTTGCCCCACCGCGCTTCGACGAACTCGAACACCGCATGACCGAGGTTGTAAATGAGGCGCGGGCTGTTCGAGTTGCCGTAGCCTTCGAGCTCCGACATCTTGGGGACGATGTCGGCGACGGCGGCGTCGCGAATCATCATCAGATCGTTGGGCGTCCAGTCGCCGCGCTCGTAATCGGAGAGACCCTCGTTGACCCACAACGGAACGCTGCGGCGGATCAGGGACTGGGGAATGATGTCGAACTCGAAGATGTGCGTCAGCTCGTGCGCGATTAGGCCGTACAGGCGATCCGGCGGATCGTCGATGGGCAGCAGCATCCGGTCGCGGAACGGTTCGGCAAAGGCGCCGACGCCTTCCTGGGCGGCGCCGGGAATGACGTTCTGCTGTTCGAACTCGCTATGGGTTTTGAAGAGGATGAGAGGGACCTTGAAGGAGAGGTCGTGCTTGAGGTCGGCGCTGACCTGCTCGTAAGCGCTCTCCGCGTAACCGGCCACCCGCTCGAGATGGCGTTCGAGGTCAGTGTAGTAATAGATCTCGAAGTGGTCGGTGGTGTAGATGTGCCAGTCGAAGGTGTCGTAGTGGATGTTGTTCTTGCCGAAATACGGCACGAACGGCGTGCCCTGCGCATGGAGCAGGCGCGGTTGCGCGAAAGAGGCGAGAGCCACGAGCAGGACGAGCAGAACCATCCGGCCCGACACCGATCGACCACGCGGGGGGACGCGCATGCGCATAACAATTACCTCGGAGGGCGTGAGTCAGAATTGCTCGAGCGATCTTACTGTGACGGTCCCGGCCCTGCAAACGCCGATCCCGTGGCGAGGCGGCAGTTTAAGCCCGCCTTGGGGCTGATGTCCTCGCACAGCATCATCAACTGACGCCTGGGGGCGACAAGGCTATACTCACCGGAGGGTCGCGGCGGGTGCAACGAAGCCGCCCGCCGACGTGCTGAAGCCTGGAACCCGTAGTCTGAAGCCTGAAAAGCCCGCGTGAAGGAATAATCCGCCCGGCTCTCGGGTTCTTATTCGCACGCGCGCGATTACTGCGCATGGACAACGCCACGTCATTGGCGCCGGCTCCGCCCGGCCGGTCACCGTCTTTCGAGGCGGATGCGCTCGCGTTGCTGGACAGCCTCTACCGGACCGCTTTGCGCCTCACGCGCGTGCCGGCGGACGCCGAGGATCTGGTGCAGGAGACTTACTTGAAGGCTTTTCGGGCGGCCGACTCGTTCGAACCGGGCACGAACCTCCGCGCGTGGCTGTTCACCATCCTTCATAACACCGCTCGCAACCGCGTCCGCGACCGGCTTCGCGAGCCGGTCACCACTGATAGCGAGGCCGTCGAGCGCGCCGCCGACTGGCCATCTCAACGGGGCGAGACGCCTGAGTCGCTGCTCGTCCGTGAGACGCTCGGCCCAGAGCTCCAGGCCGCCATCGACGATCTGCCCGAGACGTTCCGGCAGGCCGTCTGGTTACGCGATGTGGAAGAGTTTTCCTACGCTGAAATTGCCTCGATGCTCGAGATTCCCCAGGGTACCGTCATGTCACGGATTTCGCGGGGGCGGCGCATGCTCTTCGAGCGTCTCAACCCATTGAAAGCGGCCCATGCCTAGCTGTGCGTCCATCGATCCGCTCGTCACGCCTTATATAGATGGAGAGCTCGGCGGCGCCGAGCGAGCGGCCGTCGAGCAGCACATCCGCTTCTGCCCACCGTGTCGGTCGCGAATCCAGGCTGAACAGTCGGTGTGCCGGCTGCTGCGCACGCGACAACCCGAGCTCACCGCGCAGCGCGCGCCAGAGCAACTGCATCTGCGCTGCCGCGCTGTTCGCGCCTCTCAACCCGCGGGATCGGCCCAGGCAGGAGCGAGCTGGCGCTGGATCGGTCGGACACCTTCCCTGGCCGCCGCGGCCGTCCTGCTTCTCGCCGCCGGAGGCGCGATCGGGTATCGTGCCACCTTCGGCGCAACGCAAGCGATTGCCGCTGAGCTGACCGCCGACCACATCAAGTGCCTGATGCTCAATGCGGTGATGCGAACGCACGACAGTGTCGAGGACGTCGAGGCTGACCTCCAATCCGGCTTTGGCTGGACCGCGCGGCTGCCCGAGCATCCTGAACAGGCCGATCTGGAGCTCGTTGGCTCCCGGCCCTGTCTTTACGAGCATGGCAAGATCGCGCACATCATGTACCGCCACAAAGGCGTGCCCGTTTCGATCTTCATGCTGCCGGCCACACAGGAGCGTGACGGGTTTCTCAAGTCGCTCGGCCACGACGCCGTCGTGTGGTCCGATGCCGAGCGGACCTACGTGCTGATTGCCAGAGCGCCGCGCGCCGATGTCGAGCGCGTCGCGTCGTTTGTTCAGGCGTCGCTTCGGTAAGGCGATAGGAACTGCCATGACGAGATACGTGAAGGGAGCGATCGCGGTGGCCGGCATAGCGGCCGTCGCGTGGCTGGTGACGGGCGCCCAGTTGCCGTGGTCACGCAGCCAGGCCGAGAGTGCGCTCACGAGCGCCTCGGCGCCATCCGCAGCCGCGTGTCCGGCCGATGCGCCGGCGGCGGCACTCAACTTCACCGTGAAGGACATGCACGATCAGCCGGTACGGCTGTCCGACTACGCCGGGAAGGTCGTGCTGCTCGACTTCTGGGCGACATGGTGCGGGCCGTGCAAGGTCGAGATCCCCGGCTTCATCGATCTTCAGAAGAAGTACGGCAACAGCGGCTTCCAAGTGCTCGGGGTGTCGATCGACGACAAGCCCGAACAGCTGAAACCATACGCCGCCGAAATGGGGATGAACTATCCGGTGTTACAGGGATTGGGGCAAGACGATCTGCTCGACGCGTTCGGCCCGATGTTCGGTATTCCGGTGTCGGTGGTGATTTCCCGGGATGGGAAAATGTGTGCGCGTCACATGGGCTTTACGTCGAAGGACGTGTTCGAGGCGCAGATCAAAGCCTTGTTGTGACCTGTGCACGGAGTCGCGGTGGCGCGCGCACCCCGTGCTATGATGATTGGGAATGTTGAAGGGATTCACTCACGCCCGGCTCGCCTGCGGCTGCCGGATCACCTTCCGCGAAGGCGTCGAAGGCAGTCCGGTCACGGTCGTCGTCGAGCACAAATCGCCGGCGTGCACGCTGCCGCTTCACGTGCGAGACCTGCCGCTCTTCGACTACCGCGAGGCGCTGCGTCCGTCGACACGCCTCGGTCCACCTGAAGAAGAAGAGTTCGAAGAAGAAGGCTAGCCGCCGGCCGCCCGCCCTCGAGACCGCACGTTGCGCACGAAGTATCTCACCATCACGATCTTCTGGATCGTTCAAGCGTCCGCTGTGCTCGCGTTCTTCGTGCCGTTCGCCTGGCCGCTCGTCGCGCTGTGGGCCGGCTCGCACTTCTTGCGCGCCATCGGCCTCACCCTCACCTTTCATCGCTACTTCGCCCATCGCGCGTTTCAGATGAATCGCGGCGTCCGGTTCGTCTGGGCGCTCATCGGCACGGCCGCGATGCAGAAGGGACCGTTATGGTGGGCAGGCCACCACGTGAACCATCACCGGTTCGCGGACCGGGAAGGCGATCCGCACAGCCCCCTGGTGAGCGGCGTCTACTACGCGCACATCGGCTGGTTTCTGAACGACGCGAAGCACGATCGCCTCGAGTCGTCGAATCCCGTCATGCGTGACTTCGGCCGCGCACCGGAGATCGTCTGGCTCGATCGGTACTTCTTCGTCCCGCCGCTGGCGCTCGCCCTCGGGATGTTTCTCCTGGGCGGGATGCCATGGCTCATCTGGGGATTCTGCCTGCCGACGATGAGCCTGGCGCACGCGACGTTTGCGATCAACACCGTCAACCACATGTTCGGATCGCGGCGGTTCGACACGATTGACGAGTCTCGCAACAACGCCATCACCGCGTTTTTTGCCGTCGGCGAGGGCTGGCACAACAACCACCACCGCTTTCAGCGTGCCGCCCGCAACGGGTTCTACTGGTGGGAATTCGATCCGACCTGGTACGTCATCCGGCTGATGGCGGCGTTCGGCCTGGCCTGGGACCTTCAGGTCGTCCCCGAGCGGATTTACGCCGAGGCACGCTCGGTCAAAGCCCGGCGACGGCAGCAGCCCATTGCGAGCGTCACCGACGCGGTTCCCATGGGACTCGAGCTCGCCGAGGACGTCGACGGCTGACTCGGCGCGGCCTCGTTCACGACCGGACACCCTTGACCGGCCTCGCGCGCGCGCCTCTGCTGCGCCGCGCCGTTTCTATTGACAAACCGGCGAAGTGATTCCAGGATTACCTGGGTATAAAGACGTCGTAGTGTGCGCACGTACAGAAAGGTGTTGTCGCAATGACCGACCAGAACACCCCTGAAAACGGCCAGAGCTCGTTCTCTCGGCGCAATTTCATCAAAGGCGTCATCGCCGCGGGCGCGGCGGTGTCGTCGGCCA
>JBKPSC010000061.1:0-16422 GCA_046734915.1 Acidobacteriota bacterium
GTCGGGCCGGTCTCGTCGACGATTCCCTTGACCTTCGGCGTGACGGCGACCGGCAGCCGCCAGTCGCTCACCCACTGACGGATCCGCGACGCGTTGGCCGGATCGATTCCGAGTCCGAGCAGCACCAGCGGGCGTTTGGCGTTGGCGAGAACTGCCCGCAGCTCTCGCGCTTTCTCGCCGACATCGCTACGCGGAAGCGGGTCCGGGTGCGGCGGCCCTACTGCGTCACCGCGCGCACCAGTGGCGACACCGTCGTGCCGTTTCAGCGCTTCACGCGCCGACAGGGTCAGATACGCCGTGCCGAAGGGCCGCGTCATGCACACGCGCAGCGCGCGCGAAACGACGTCACTTGCGTTCGCGGCCGTGATAGTCGCCGCCATGCGCGTCACTGGACGGTAGACGTCGTGCAGTGGCAGCAGTTGATGGGTGTGGCTGGACGGAAAGTCGTCCGGAATCTGCGCCGAAATCGCCAGCAGCGGCTCCTGATCGAGACTGGCGTTGGCCAGCGGCAACATCAGGTTGGCGGCGCCAGGGCCCAGCGTCGTCAGCACGACACCCGGCTGGCCCCGCAGCTTGCCGTAGACCGCGGCGGCGATTCCGGCGTTCGCCTCGTGCCGCATGAGCACGAAATCGACGCCGGCGCGCCGCAGTTCGTCTATCAAGACGAGGATTTCACCGCCGGGTAACCCGAACACACGCTCGATCCCCGCACCGGCCAGCACTCGGGCCGTCGCCGCCGCCGCCGTCTCAGCCATGGCGCGTGTATTATGCGCGAGGATGACCATCCGATGACGGTGGCGGCGGATCGTTCCGACGTGGCTCCAGCCGTCAGCGTGACGAGGCTCATTGGACCGGGCCTGCTCGTGGCCGCAGCCGGCATCGGCGCCGGTGACATCGTCTCAGCCACGCTCGCTGGCGCTGGACACGGTCTCGCGCTGCTCTGGGTCGTCGCGCTCACCGCGTTCCTGAAGGGCGTGCTCAACGAAGGCATCGCGCGGTGGCAGCTTGCGACCGGCACGACGGCCCTCGAGGGCTGGACGCTCCATCTGCCGTGGTGGGTGCGCACCTACTTCGTCGCCTATCTCGTCATCTGGACCGTGTCGGTCAGCGCCGCGCTGACCGGCGCCTGCGGTCTCGGTATTGCCAACCTCACCGACGGCGTGGTGTCACGACCCATGGGTGCCGTCATCCACTCACTCGCCGGCGGCGCTTTGGTTCTGGTCGGCGGGTTCAGCGGCTTCGAGAAGGTGATGAAGGCGCTTATTGCCACGATGTTCTTCTCCATCGTCGCGTGCGCCGCCCTCACGTTCGACGCGCCGGGGGCCGTTCTGCGCGGCCTCACGGTGCCGACAATCCCACCTGACGGCGGATCTTCAGTACTCTCCGTCCTTGGAGGCGTGGGCGGCTCGATAGCGATGCTGGCCTACAACTACTGGCTGCGCGAGGAACAGATGGACGGGGCGAAGTGGCTCCGCTTCGTCCGCGCCGATATCGCCATCGCTTACATCTTTACTGCCATCTTCGCGATGTCGATCATGATCGTCGCCAACGAGGCGTTCCACGTCGCTGGCGTGCGGATCACCAACGCTCAGGCAGTCACGAAGATGGCGGAGACGCTGGGCGCGATCATCGGCCCCGTCGGCTTCTACGCCTACTCGATCGGCTTCTGGGCCGCCGTGTTCGCGTCGCTTCTCGGCATCTGGCAAAGCATCCCGTACCTCTTCGCTGACTGTTACGGCCTGATGCGGAAGCATCCGCGGGCGGTGCGCGAGCAGCTGACGGCCGTGACAAGCACGCCGTACCGACTGGCACTCGCCTTCATCACCGTCGTGCCCATCGGCTTCGCTTTTCTCGATCAGCCGCTCATCATCATCCGCACGTTCACCATCGTCGGCAGCCTGTTCATCCCGTTTCTGGCGGCGACGCTGCTCTACCTGAATAATCTCCGCATTCCGGTCGACAGCGGCGTGCCAAAGAACTCGTGGCTGACCAACGCGGTGCTGGTGCTCGCGCTCTTGGTCTTCGCCATCGTCGGCGCCTCCGAGGCGGGATTGATTCCTCTTGGCGCCAGATGAAACACACGGCCTGGCCACCGACAAGATCAACCAGCCTGCTTCAGGCTCAGCGCCGGCTCAGCGCCTGTCTGCATTCATCCGATCGGGCATGACGAACACCTGACGCGCGCGATCTGACGCCAGTGTTTCAGGCCGGTAGTACTTGCCCAGGACGGACGGATGCCACTCGAGCAGGTCCGCATGTCGCCGCGCAAACTCATCCCAGGTCATGTCTGCCGATTCCGCAAGGCGTTCGTTGATCAGCAGCACATACGCGACCGTGATGGTCTCGTGATAGAGGCCCGCCCTTTTCTGGCATTCGGCGAAGTGCTTCAAGCCCCTGACGAATCGCGGCAGCGCCTCCGGCAGCGAATGGTGCTTCAAGTAGAACCAGGCTACCCGCACGTGCTGCTCATGATGGAATCCACCGTTGGGCACCTCGCCAGCTTCGAATGCCCGCACCAACTCTTCGTCCGTCACCATCCCATTCCTTTACTTGGTCCACTCCAGGATGAGTTCAGCGACTCCGACCGGATCGATCCACATCGGCACGTGTCCCCAGGCTCTCTTCTTGATCCATCGGGTGTGAGACGGAAGCTGGTCTCGCTGCTGAGAACCCTGTGGGAGAATCCAGTCGCGATCCCCGAACACGACGGTCAGAGGAGTCGCAATATCGCGTCCTGAAAACGGCGCGGCTGTGCACCGCAAGGTATCTTCGAAGCCCGTCGCCGCCGAGAGGTCGTCGACCGCGCCGATCGCCGCGCGCTCCGGCATGCGCCGACTTCCAACCGAGATCGGCACGGCGAGTGCCAGTTCGCGGAGGAAGGACGTCCGCACAGCAGCTCGCAGAACGGCTGGAACGCTCACGGCCAGAGCCCGCATGGTTCTGAACAGGTACTTCACGTGGAATGCCGCGTGATCTCTCCAGAGGCCCGGCGGGGAGATGGCGACTACGCTCCGCGCCAGGCCGCGCCGCGCCGCTTCCAACGCAATCAGCCCGCCGAGCGAATTGCCGGCGATGTCGACGGGGACGTCCATGCCCATCGCCCGAACCGATTGCTCCAGCGCTACGGCCAGATTCGCGCTCGTCGGCGGTGTTCCCCGCGGCAGCGGCGGGGTCAATCCGAATCCCGCGATGTCGAACTTGACAACCCGCCTGGTCGGGCTCAGATATGGGGTGACGCTGTTCCAGGCAGACCCTGACATTCCTATTCCATGGAGGAGAATCAGCGGACGGCCCGCCCCCCTCTCGGTGTAGTGCCACATGGCTCGGCGACCTCGCTCATTGGTAGGACGAATCGCCAGGGACCGATGTGACAGAGGCGCCAGTGGGTGGTCGACGCGCGGAAGAACGGCAGCTGGACACGGGCGCGTGACCGTCACGTCATCCGGGCCTCGTCCGGCCGGTGATCGGCTATCCATTCCCGCGCCAGCGTATAAGTCGCCGCCAGAATCACTGGTCCGATGAAGAGCCCGAGCACTCCAAAACTGATCAACCCGCCGATGACTCCCGCGATGATGAGCAGCATCGGCAGCTGCACGCCGCGGCGGATAAGAATCGGACGCAGGACGTTGTCGAGCGCGGCGACCGGCAGCGTCCAGATCAAGAGCGCGGTTCCCCAGGCGCTGCTGCCACTCCAGTACAGCCAGACAATCGCCGGAATCAGGACCGGCAGCGGCCCGAGCTGCGCGATGCCCAGAACGAAGATGATCGCCGTCAGCAGGCCGGCATGCGGCACGGTGCTTACCCACAGTCCGACACCCGCCAGAATTGATTGCACGAAAGCCGTCACGATGACGCCGAGCGCGACACTGCGAATGGCCTGGCCGGCGAGGCGGATCGTCCGCTCTCCGCGCTCGTCGCCGATGCGGCGCCCGAACGCCAGCGCTCCGCTGGCCGCAGTCTCGCCTTGCGAATAGAGGATCGCGGTCAGCAACAGAATCAGTAGGAACTGGACGATCAGCCGGCCGACGCCGCCGGTGAGCGAAATCACCTGTGCGGCGGCCCCTCGTGCGTACGGTCTGACGAAATCGGCCAGCGCCTCCGGTCCGCCTGCCGCCACCTCCTGCCAGCGGAGCGTCACGCGTTCACCAACCACCGGCACGCTTGCGATCCATCGGGGCGGCTCGCCGAGGCCGCGAACCATGAAATCCTGAACTAGCGCCGGGCTCCGACCGGCGGCCTCCAGCAACGCGCTGATCGCCATGGACAAGGGCACGATGAACGCCAGCAGGATCAAAACCGTCATGATCAGCACGGCGACTGTGCGTCGGCCGCCGGTCTTCTGCTGCACCAGCATCAGCAGCGGCCAGGTGGCCACGGCGATGGTGGTGGCCCAGATCAACGCGCCCAGGAACGGCAACAGCGTCCAGAAGCTGCCGACGATCAGCATCCCAATCAGAAGGACAAGCAGCACGATTCGGGTGATGTCGCCTGACGGTGGGGGCTTCATGGTCGCTCGAAGGTCAGCGCGAACCATGATAATGCTGTCGGGAGGCGCCAGCCGTCGCGAGAGCGTCTCCGCCGACTCGACGGTCAAGTTGGCGGCACGAGCAAATGCCGCACGGCGCTGTCAGGCGACGTCGTCACCTGAATGAGACGGAAACAGCGAACGAAGCAATTCGCCAAAGATCCGAGTCGCGTCGGTCAGCGTGAAGATGCCCACCAGGCGGCCATTCTTGGTAACCAGGGCGCTCCCAATATGATGCGACGACAGATGAGCGAGCACGTCATCGAGCGGCTTCCCGATATCGACGACGTAGGCGTCCTGAACGAAGACATCGCGGACGAACAGCTCCTCTTTCGGAGGCAGCCCGAGGCCGGGGTCGAGCGCTCGCTTGAGGTCGCGGTCCGTCAGTACGCCGAGCAGTGTGTTGCCGTCCTTGACCGGCAGATGGCGGACTTCGTGCTCGACCATGAGGGCCCTGGCCGCCAGCACACTGTCGTCGATTTGCACCACATACGGAAACGGTGTCATGACCGAACCGATTGAGGGGATATGGTCCATGCGCAAGGATGACAGATTCCTTAGTGCGCGTGTGAATGCGTGATCCCCTCGCTCGGAAGCGATGGCTTGAACCTCTTGTGACAGCCTTCGCACGCCTCGACCAGTTGACCGTTCGCGGTCAGCAGCGCTTCGCTGTTCTTGGCTTCGCCCGCTTTGAGTGCGGCCAGTCCGGCGGCTGAGACTGCCGTCGCAAACTTGTGCCAGTCCGGCTGTTGGACGAAAGTCCGGTCGTTCGGCCCGGTGCCTTCCAATTGGATCAGCGCGCCAGCCGCCGCAATCTGCGTGGCATGCTCGACGATATTCTCCCAGTCCGCGTCCGTCTTCGGGGTCATGTCTGATTTTTCGGCATTCCACAGCTGGTGTGCTGCGTGATCCACGACCCTCACCATTTCGGCGTTGATGCTGACCGGAGACGAGGCCGTTGGCGTGCCGCGAGCCAGTGAGGCCACTTGTTCCGGTGGCCGCGCTGGTTCGGCCGGCGCGCTACATCCGACGGCGAGACACGCTCCGAGCGTAGCCACCACTGCGTAGTGTAGTTTGATCATCGCAGGCTCCTCCACACCGGACACGGCGCGTCATCCTCCGATTGATCGCTTGAGGTCGGCGAGATCGTGATTCAGCACGTTCTCGACCTTGCCAGCAATCGCCCAGCCAAGGGGCGCGAGCAGACCCGGTGGAACGCCCGACGAGTCCAGGTCGAACTCCACCGTCACTTTGGTGTGCTCGCCCGACGGCTCGAACCAGAACGTGGTATCGATTCGCACGCCGGCCTTATGGTGGGTGATTGTGTACATGCGATTGCGTTCGAATGCGGTGATCTCCATTTCGGCGCTGTCGAGGCGGCCCATGACCTCGCGCGTCTCGAGCCACCGGGTGCCGACGTGAACTGGTCCTGGCGTCATCATCTCGAGTTTCTTGATTCCTGAGACGTGAGCCGGGCCATGCTCGAGGTCGGTGAAGGTCTTGAACACGCGGTCGAGTGGGGCGGCGATCTCGTTGGAAACGGCCACAGTTGCCATCGTTTCCTCCTTTGTTGGAGCGAGGTTTGGGCGATCCACACAGCAATAAGCAGTCCGCCCTCAGGAGAGGCCTGCAGCGCTTTTCCTCCGAACGATTTCCGCCGGCAAGGGCAAATCGGCGCGGAAACTTTCGGCCGGCCGCGAGAAATTCCGCGTGCCGTTGCAAGGGGGGCGATTTACTCTGACGCGGGGGGCCGGTAGCGCAGCACCAGTGCCGTCAAGTCGTCGGCTTGCCGCGTACCGGCCGCGAAGGCTTGCACGGTCTCGAGAATACGCGTCACCTGCGCATCCGGTGCCAGGGGCTCGATAGATTCGACGCAGGCCGCGAGCCGCTCCTCACCGAACTCCTCCCCCTTCGTGTTCACGGCCTCGGTGACGCCGTCGCTGTACACGACCAGCCGGTCGCCCGGTTCGAGGGCGAGGGTCTCCTCCTCGAAGGCGGCGAATTCGAAGAGGCCCAGCACCATGCCCCCCTTGTCGAGCCAGCGCCGGCCTGATCGTCCTGCCACCAGCGGGGGATTGTGTCCGGCATTCGAGTATGTCAACCGTCCGTCGGAGGTGAGCGACGCGTAGACGACGGTCGCAAACCGCGCCGGCACTGGACGCCGCAGCATTGCGCGGTTGGATTGCGCGAGCGTCTCCGCCGGCCCGCCGCCCTTGGGGCACACACTCAAAATGGCCTGAAGGGACGCGCTCAGCAGCGCTGCCGGAGGACCCTTACCCGCGATGTCTCCCAGCGTCAGCGCAAAGCGGCCGTCGGGCAGGTCGAAGTAGTCGAAGAAGTCGCCGCCGATCGCGCGGCACGGAACGGACGCGGCGGCCACTTCGAATCCAGGCCGCCTGAACCTGCCCTGCGGCAGCAGCATCTGCTGAATCTTGGCGGCCGTCTTGAGATCGTCCTGCACGCGCTCGAGCAGGAACCCGCGGAAGTCCCAGATGCGGCGCTCGGACTGGATCTGCCCGTTGGCGACGGTGTACAGGACCACCATCGGGAAGCGCATGCGGGTTCCTGGCGCCGCAAGCGCGCCGCCTTCGTCGGTGCCGGACAGCGTGCCGGTCACAACGGCCCGGTTGCCCATTATCGTGGTCTCCTCGACGTCGATGGCGAGGTCGGGAAACTTAGCGACGAGATCCCGCTCCGCCGCCTCGAGCGCTGCGCGGCCCTTGAGCGTCCCGGCGATCTGCGTCTCCACCGTGCAGTCGTCGGCGTAGAAGGCGGCACAACGTGCGAGATCCCGGGCGACCCAGGCCTGTTGTCGTGCGACCAGCAGCGCCGCGATCGATTCTGCCGTCATCTGTTGATGCCTCGAGGGTTGCCGTGGATGCCGCGCTGGAAGTATACAGTGGCAGTCACCGTGAGACGTCATTGCCGGAGGAACGCGCCGGCATTCCTCGATCCTGCGGCGCGAGTAACGTTCATCTCGCTTCGCGCCGATAGAGAGAGCACATGGCCTCTGCAAACCCTCCGGCGGTTACCGCGGGCGGTCAGGGGCGGAGTACCGCGATGCCGTCCGAAAACCGCTCGCAGGCGCACCGCGCCTTCGTCCTACTCTTCATTCTTGCCGCGTTGCTGACAACGGCCGTGCCCGTCTCTGCCCAGGGTTTCGGGCTGGGCGCACGCTTCGCGTGGGTCAAGCACGACGTCGACGTCGACGTCGATTCCGTGCGCTTCACCGGTTTTCAGATGCGCGCCGTCGGACGGCGCACAGGCCTAGAGCTCTCGCTCGACCGCCACAAGGAGTCTTTCGAGCTCCTCAACCAGAAAGTCACCGAAACACCCTTTCAGGTGTCGCTCCTCATGCGGCTGGCCCAAGGCAGTTTTTCGCCGTACCTGCTGGGCGGACCAGGGTGGTACCGGCGCACGGTCGAAGCGCTGGACGGTCCCGAAGATTCCGGCGACAGCACCACGGACTTCGGCTGGCATGCGGGTGGCGGCCTGGAGATCCTCGCCGGTCGACACTTCGGCATCCACGGGGATTACCGGTACACATTCCTCGACTTCGGCGGCGACGATGACGAGGACGAAGGCTTCATCGGCGGGCTGCTTCCGGGGTACAAGGGGTCGATGTGGACGCTCGGGGCAACCGTCTACTTCTGATTGCTTTCCAGGAACAAGCCCCCATTAGCCTGACCTGCCGGGCCGTCGAATTCTCCGGCGACGCCCGGCCCCGCCCACTAGTTGAGCCGCTCGTACACCTTTTTCACAGCCCCCTGTCGATTTCGGCCTCCTCTGAACGACAACCGGGCGAGATGTCGTTTACAAACAAGCTCGAATGGGAGGACGGTCGATGAAATACATCTGCCTCGGCTACGTGGACCCTCAAAGGTGGGAGTCGATGCCCGAAAGCGAGGCGAACGCTTTCGTGGATGAATGCCTCGGCTACGACGACATTCTTCGCAAGAACGGACACTTCGCCGGCGGGGAGGCCCTTCAGCCGGCTCGAAATGCGGCGACGCTGCGGTTTCAGAACGGGAAGGTGACGATTACGGATGGTCCCTACGCAGAGACCAAAGAGCAGCTGGGCGGCATCCTGATCCTCGAGGCTCGAGACCTGAATCACGCCATCCAGTTGATGTCCAACCATCCGGGGGTGCGGGGCGGCCCGTTCGAGATTCGCCCGGCCGCGGACCTCTCGGACATGGTGGCGGCCAGCGAGCGGCGGCGCTCAAAGACGGCCAACGCATGAATGCGAGCAAGACGCACAACGAAACTGACGAACGCTGGCGCGACCGGCACGCTCGATGAATTTTTTCGCGGGCGTCCACCATCGGAACACATCACCACTCGTTGCAGTGAGCGAAGGGGAGAGCGAGTCATCGGCTCCTGCACGCACTGAGACTCTAGACTCGTGCGGCATCTGCAGCACGCTCGAGCTCGGTTGAGCGGTTCGCACGTAGGCGTGATGGGTCGATGTAATCG
This sequence comes from Acidobacteriota bacterium, assembly GCA_046734915.1. Taxonomy (GTDB): domain Bacteria; phylum Acidobacteriota; class Vicinamibacteria; order Vicinamibacterales; family CAVVIG01; genus VFZL01. The sequence goes on from JBKPSC010000061.1 coordinate 9,002, forward strand.
ATGAGCCGGTCGACCGGCCAGCGCGTGACCTCCTCATCGCCAGACGTCGCGGCGGCGGGCGGTGAGCTCAGCGCGCGCTCGACGTCGGCTGGATCGACAGCTGCCGGCAGGCTGTCGTGAGCGTCCGCCGGCGAACCCCAACCCGGACCTCAATGGCGACCTTGAACCGCCTCTGGTAGACTCCGGCAATCAGTTGAACCTGCGACGGCAGGAAATATTCACAGGAGCGGGAGATGGCGCACATGTCGAGCCGCCGAACCTTCGTGAAGCAGGCTTCGCTTGCCGTTGCCGGAGCGTACCTCACCCCGTGGTCGAGGCTGGTCATTGGCGCCGAGAACGCGATCGCCGAGACCTCGAGCGGCAAGGTTCGCGGCGTCACGATCGAGACCATCAACGTATTCAAAGGCATTCCATACGGCGCCCCGACGAGCGGACAGAACCGCTTCATGCCGCCCGTCAAGCCCGTCGCCTGGACCGGCACACGCGACACGCTCGCCTACGGCCCGACCGCCCCGCAAACGAGTGACAACTCGGGAACGACCGCCGCCGGATCGCCGGCGCAGAAGAACGAAGACTGTCTCGTCCTGAACGTGTTCACACCCGGCTTGAAGGACGGACGCAAGCGTCCGGTGATGGTCTGGCTGCACGGCGGTGGATTCTCGAGCGGCTCCGGCTCCGGGCGCATTCTTGACGGGACCAGCCTCGCTCAGACGCACGACGTCGTCGTCGTGACGCTGAATCATCGGCTGAATGTGTTCGGCTACACCTATCTCGGCGAGGCGATGGGCTTCGATTTCGCCGCCTCGAGCAGCGTCGGTCTGCTCGACATCGTGGCGGCGCTGGAGTGGGTCCGCGACAACATCACGGAGTTCGGCGGCGATCCAAACCTCGTCACGATCTTCGGTCAGTCGGGCGGCGGCCGAAAGGTCGCCACCCTGATGTCGATGCCGCCTGCACGGGGACTCTTTCACCGCGCGATCATCGAGAGCGGCGCCGTGCTGCGTCTGACGACGCACGAGGATGCGGTGAAGCAGACGGATTTGCTGCTCGCCGAGCTCGGACTCAAGGCTGGTCAGATTCGTGAGCTCCAGAACGTGCCGATGGAACGCCTGCTCGCGGCGGACGCCGCGGTGCAGAAGAAGATCACGCCGCGCGAACCGGGCATGACGCCGAACTCCCCGATGGTGGACGGCAAGGTGATACCTGCTCACCCCTGGGATCCGAATGGGCCGGCATTGTCGGCAAATATCCCTCTGCTGATCGGCTATGCCCATACGGAAGAGACGCTCTACGATCGGCCAACGCCCGAAAAGCTGGCGCTCGATGAAGCCGGCCTCAGGGAACGTGCGTCGAAACGGCTCGGCACCGATCCCACACCAGTGATTGAAGCGTTCCGCAAGGCGAACCCGAATGCGTCGCCGTGGGACTTGTGGATTCTGATTGCTACCGATCATCCGCGCGGCACCTACTCGCGCGAGCTCGCGAAGCGCAAGGCGGATCAACGAGGCGCGGCCGCTTTTGCCTATCGTTACGACTGGGAAACGCCGGAGGGCGGCGGGCACATGCGATCGCCGCACACGATCGAGATTCAGTTCGTCTTCAACAACATCAAGATCGCGGGACCGATCATCTCGAAGATGCGTGAGGCGTATGCGCTCGCCGACAAGACGAGCTCGGCGTGGGCGGCCTTTGCGCGCACCGGCGATCCGAATACACCCAAGCTGCCACGGTGGCCCGCCTACTCTGTGACGTCGCGCGACACGATGCTGTTCAACAACGATTGTCGCGTCGCGCAGGATCCAGATCGCGGTGCGCGTCTGGTGATGGAACAGGTCTTAAGTCTTAAGTCTTAAGTCTTACGTCTTACGTCTTACGTCTTATGCTTGAGACCTAAGACTTGAGACCTAGGACCTGAGACCTCCGTCAGGCGAGGCCGCTGGCATCGCGGAACATGAATCCGAGACGCCGCGCGAAGCCAGCATCGTGAGAGCCCTCGCCCACGTAGAAGCACTGTGCCGGATCGAGGTGGTAGCGGTTCACCAAGACAACGCCGAGACCGGGCAGCGGCTTGCGACACCAGCATCGCGGCGGACCGGCCGCGTGTGGACAGTACTCGACGTCCACGTCGAGACCAAGACGCTGGCACTCGCGTGCGAACATCGCCCTGACGTCATCCTCAGACCTCGTTCCCTCTGCAATCGCCGGCTGCCACGAGATGCCGAGCAGTCTGTAGCCGGCGTCGCGAAACTCATGTAGCCGCGACGCCAATCGCACGAGATCGCTTGGATCGTCGCAGGAAACGATAACCGCTCGGTTGACAAAATCCGGATCCCGACGCCGCACGAACGGCACGACGTCGACGCGCGAGAAGCCTTCAGACACGTCGGGCGGCTCGAGCTCGCGCCGATACCTGAACTGGGCGCCTGGTAGAAACGCAGCAATGTCCGATCTTCTGAATTTCGCAAGGTCGTCGTCGGATGGAAGGTGCCCGTAACGGGTGACGATCCGCCAGGCCGCATTGGTCTGCGCGTCCTCCATGCTGGTCGAAAGCCACACACAGCGGATCGGCAGCCCGTGCGTCGCCGCCGCCTGGATCACCTCCGCGCGCGTTTTGCGAGCGGCATACGTGTTGTCAAGCACGATGCGCGTAGCGCCTGTCTCGATGAGCCGATCGAGCGCCGGCAAAAGGCCTCTCAGCGTGCCTCCAGCCTCATCTCGGTTCAGCCGGCAGTAGCCCTTCGCGACCAGCGACTGAGCCAGCGTGCTCTTGCCGGCGGCGGGCAGGCCCATGATGATCACGACCTCGGCATCACGCTGGTGCGCCGTTGCCGGTCGCGTCTTGAGTGCCGATTGTCGACGGGCGCCATGGGGGAACCGCTGATCGAGCTCGGCGCGATCCACATCCGAAAGCACGATGCGGCCGGCGCGGGCGCAGGATCGGGCGGTCTCGACGCGAGTCGGCCCCGGAAGGGGAACGACCAAGTCCGACAGATCGATCAGCCAGGCCAGCGCAATTTCGGCCGCCGTGGCGTCGTGCCGGCGCGCGATCGCCGCCAGCACCGAATCCGCAGCCGTCTTGCGGCGCCGTGATGGACCACCGAGCGGACGATACGCAAGAAGCGGAAGACGGTTCGCGACGCAATAGTCGACCACGCCGCTCAGGAAATAATGATCGTTCCATACGCTCAGTTCCACCTGGATTGCATCGATCTCGGCGATCCTCCTGGCCTCTTCGATCTGACCGACCGTGACGTTGCACAAGCCGATTGCCTTGATAAGGCCATCACGCTTGAGCTGCTCGAGCGCGCGAACGCTCGTGGCCAGCGGCGTTCGCGGATCTGGCGCGTGAAGTTGATAGAGATCCAGACGTTCGACGCCGAGCGACGCAAGGCTGCGCTCGCAGGCTTCGCGGAGATGCTTGGCGCGGCCGTCGGCCACCCAGCGTCCGCCGGGCCGCGTCAGCCCGCCTTTCGTGCCGACGCGCACCCGCGATCGATCGCCGGGCCAGGTCGCGAGGGCGTCAGCGATCAGGCGCTCGTTGTGCCCCCGCTCCGCATCGTCCCGGCAATAGGCGTCCGCCGTGTCGAAAAACTCGATATTCGCATCGAGCGCGGCGTGAAGGACTGCCATCGCGCGCGCCTCGTCGCGATCGGGCTCCGTGGAGAGCCGCATGCAGCCGAAACCGGGCGAACGCACGCCGACGATCCTAATTGGTCAAACAAAAGTGGAGACGAGAAAACGGTCAGAACTCGAGCAATATGCCGGCCGACGGCATGATCGGGATCATCGTTTCGAACAGATCGAACACCTGCCACGTGCGGACGTTGATGCCCGGCGAGGTTGCCCGCACGTTGTCACGCGCGAGGGCATTCAGGACTTCCACGAACAGGGTCAGCCGCCTGCTCCGATAGTTGAACGTGCGGTTGGCGCGAACGTCGAGCCTGGCGTAAAGCGGCACCCGCAGTTCGTTGCGGGTGGAGCTGACGAAGATGTTCTCGCCGCGCTCTTCCCAGTAGCCCACCGCCGGGAAATTGCTGCCCGTTCGCAATTTCGCCGCGACGCTGAACCGGTTCGTCAGCCGATAGAGACCATACGCGTTGATAGTGTGCCGCTGGTCGAAGTCACCGTCGAACGACTCGCCCGTCGTGTGGTCGTGGTATCGGTTGACGCCGAACGCGTACGACAGCCATCCGCTCAGGCCGCTCGAGCTGCGCCGCTGAAAGAGGAGCTCGACGCCACGGGCGTATCCGTCGACGGCGTTGACCCAGCGCGACGTCCGCGATATCGGCACGAGCCTGTCGTCCGCGAGGTGCAGCTCACTGTTGGGCAGGCGCACGACGTCGCGTTCCTCGCGGTTGTACAAGGTCACCTGCCAGCGCGAGTCCTCGCCGAACACCTGCTCGATCCCGAGGTCAGCGTGGTACGCCACCTCGGGCTCGAGGCCGGCCGTCCCGCGAAGCCCGACTGACTGATCGATCCGTGGGAACTGATGGTGCACGCCGGCGGCTCCACGCACTTTCAACGGTCCGAAAGCAGCCACCTCGGTCTGGATCCAGGGCGAGAGGAGCGTGTCGGTGCTGAGCGACCATCGATTCAGCAGCGCACCGGACACCACCGCAACACCCGGGCCGGGCGACCAACGCACCTGACCATACGCCGACGACAGCACCGCATCATCGTGAAAGGCTTGCGATGCCACGGTGGCTCCCTGGACGCTGACGATTTCGAGCTCGGTTCCGTGGCGCTGCTGCCACTGCAACTGCCCGCCGCCCTCGACGCTGACTGGCGCCGAGAGGTTCGCCACGAAATCGCCGCGCCAGGTAGTATCCCGACCGCCTCCGTAGCCGAGATCGAGCCCGCCGCCATTCGTGTTGCTGAATTGATTGAAGGCCATCGCGATATGCTGCGTCAACGCGAACGACGGTGTCGGTGTGTAGCGCCATGCCATGTTGACCAGTTGTGACGAGTTGCGGCCGTCAGCGATCTCGTTGACTTCGTTGGACGCGGGTTCCTGATCGAGGCGGGACCGGCCCGCGACGAACGTCACGTCGAGCCGGTGAGTGCGTGCGACGTCGTAGGACAGCTTTGACTGGATGTCGCTGAATCCGAAGCCGAAGTTGTCCCCCTCGTCCCTGATCTGCTTCAGGAGCAACTCGAGATAACTCTTGCGTGCAGACAACAGCCACGAGCCGCCCTTCACTCGTCCCAGCGGTCCTTCGGCGACCACTGACGCGTCGGTGCCGCTGACGTTCACGCGGGTTTGCATTCGATCGCGCGATCCTTCGCGGACGCGAAAGTCGAGCTCAGCGCCCAGACGGTTGCCGTAGCGCTGTGGATACGAGCCGCTGAGCAGCGTGACGCTGTCGAGTATGTCGCCGTTCACCATCGCCACCGACCCGCCGTCCTCGGTCTGCCTGACGGAGTGAAGGAGAAAGTCGGTCGACACCCCGTCGAATGTGATCGCGGTGCGATTGAACCCGCTGCCGCGCACGGCGAACTCGCTCTTGAAGTCGTCGCCGGTCGTCACGCCAGGCAGCACCTGGACGGCGCGCATCGGATCGTTCGTGAGGAGATTCCGGAGGTTCTGGATGTCGGCGCTACCAACAGTCTGCTGCGCCGGTACGGCGGGCTCCGGTTCGCGGAACCGCTCGGCCCTGACCGTGAGCTCCTCGCTGTATGTGCCGGTGCCCTCGCTGAGCACGATGGTGAGGTCGACGGTCTGATTCGCCGCCACCTCCACGTTGCGTTTCACCAGGATGAATCCGACAGTGGAGACGTACAGTGTGTGACGGCCTGGGGGGACGTCCGACAACTCGAACCGTCCGACTGCATCCGTCGTGACCGCCGCCTGCCTGTCCTGCAAACGGACGCTCACATCGGCAATGGCGGCGCCGTCCGCGCGATCGAGCACTACGCCCCGAATCGTTGCCAGTCCGGATTCGGACGTTGGTTGTGACTGGGCCCACGAGGACGCGACGGTGCAGATCGTGAGCGCACCGATCAGCCCCGCGAGGCGGCACGTACAAGCCATCATGATCTCCGTCAAGGGCGCTGAGCCGTTCGGGCAGGCGCAGATGGTCTCGCTTCAAGAACGAAAGCGAGCGGAAGTGATAGCGGCAGGACGGGAACGACGCTCGCTCTAGACGGCCAGCTCCGACAACTCCTTGAACCGGCCCGTGCTGTCGCCGAGCTTTTCAGTTGGCACGCCGAGGACATTCAAGAGCGTGAGCTGCAGGTTCGTCAGCGGTGTGTGTTCCGGATAGACGAGATGGCGGCCGCCCTTGAGGGCTCCGCCGCCCCCGCCGACCACGAGCGTCGGCAGCGGACCGTGCGTGTGACGGTCGCTGTTGCTGATGCCCCCGCCGTAGAGAATGATCATGTGATCGAGCAGCGAGCCATCGCCATCGGGCGTGTTGCGCAGCTTTTCCAGATAATCTGCAAACAGCTTCAAATGGTACTGCTGAATCTTGGCGCACTTCTCCATCTTGGCCGGATCGTTCTGATGGTGCGTCAGCGAATGATGTGGCTCCGGGACGCCGATCTGCGGATACGGCCGCGGACTCTGCTCGCGCCCGTACATGAACGTGATGACGCGCGTCACGTCGGCCTGATACGCGAGAAGCTGCAGGTCGTAGAGCAGACGCGCATGCTCGTCGAAGCTTTCCGGAATGCCCGCGGGCCGCGCGACGTCGGGGACCTCTTTCGCGCTCTGCTCTTCCGTCTTCTGGATCCGCCGCTCGACATCGCGCAGTGAGGTCAGGTAATCGTTCACGCGCGCGTTGTCCGCTGCGCCAAGCTGCCGTTGCAGCTGCTTCACCCGGTCCATCACCGAATCAAGGATGCTGCGGTCCTGACGGAGCCGGGCGGCGCGAACGTTCGGATCGGTACTGTCGGTGGCGCCAAACAGCCGCTCGAACACGACGCGCGGGTTGTTCTCCGCCATCAAGGGCAGCGTCGGCGTCAGCCACGAGATGGTGCTGCTGTACGCACAGCTGTACCCGACGTCGCAGGCTCCCACGAGGCTGTTGTCGTCCATCTGCAGCTGGAGCGACGAGAGCTGCGTTTCGCGCTCGAGGACCGTGGCGGCAATCTGGTCCATCGAGATGCCGCCCCCGACGACCGAATCGGACTTCTTGACGTGCACGCCGCTGAGATAGCCGCCGCTCGCGCGGGAGTGATCGCCGCCGCCGTCGCCGAGCGCCTCCGCTAGATCCATGAAGAGGCCCGTGACCACGATCAGCTGATCCTTGAAGGGCTGCAGTCCGATGAGCGTCGGCGACAACTCGAAATTGCGTCCCGCGCCCTGCGGGAGCCATTTGTCGTAAATGACACCGTTCGGATGGTAAATGACGCCCAGACGACGAACACCTTTGGCCGGCGTCTTCCCCTGAGCGGTCAGTGCCGGAACCATCGCGTCGAGC
>JBKPSC010000062.1:0-9882 GCA_046734915.1 Acidobacteriota bacterium
GCGCGTTCGAGCGACTCGTTGTAAGTCGTGAAGTTGGCGATGGTGCAGTGCTGGTAGCGCTTGGGGATGTTCGCGCTGTCGAGGCGCCGGCGGCTCACTGTGTCACGCCAGCAGTCGCACCGCACCACACGCCGGACGCCGACGTCTTCGACGGGTTTCCAGCCAGTATCGTCGCAGAGTGGGCAGGGCATGCTGCTAATGTTGGGCACTGGTGACGGCCGCGACGTTCTGCCGTGAAGTATAGCAGCATGATCGCGACGTGGCGCGTCGCGCTTCGGGCAATGACCGAATTCAGTGCGACGCCTTCGCGGGCGCGGGCTTGGCCGTCGGCGGCGGGTCTTCGGACGCGTCGGAACTGCGCGGGGTCATCCGAACGAGGTCGGTCGGCGCGGACTTCACGAGCGCGGTCGACAGTCGCTGCTCCCATTCCCGGTCGATGCCGCGGGCGAGCTCATGTTTGACGTACTCCATGAACTCGTTCACTTCAGTCTGCATCCGCTCGATCTTGCGCCGCATGTTGAGAATGATCTCGACGCCGGCCAGGTTGACCCCGAGATCGCGTGTCAGCGCGAGAATTGTCTCCAGCTGCTCGAGGTCCTCCTCGGAGTACAACCGCGTGTTGCCCTCGGTCCGCGACGGCTTCAACAGGCCCTCGCGTTCGTACAACCGCAGCGTCTGCGGGTGGATGCTGTACTTCTGCGCGACGACGCTGATCATGTAGTAGGCCTTGCCACTGGTCTTCTTCATCATCGCTCCTGCTCGCGGCCGCGCACGCTGTCGGCGTTCAGCCGCCCGAACTCGCGCAGCAGTTCTTTCGATCGTTCGTCCAGAACCGCCGGCAGAACCAGGCGCACTTCGATCACGAGATCGCCGCGGCCGCCGCTGCGCGACGGCACACCCTGTCCGGCAACGCGAAACTCGCGCCCGGACTGCGTGCCCGGCGGAATGCGCAGACGGACGAGGCCGTCGAGCGAGGGGACGGCGATGCGAGCGCCAAGGGCGGCTTCATGGACGGCCACTGGCAAGACGAGATGGAGATCGTCACCGCGCCTCGTGAACTGGCCGTGCGGCTCGACCTCGACGCTCAAGTGCAGATCGCCGGGCTCGCCGCCGTTTCGCCCGGCATGGCCCTTGCCGGGAACAACCACGCGCGCGCCGTCGGTCACCCCTGCCGGCACTTGTATCAGGATCGTCTCGGTATGCATGGCGCGCTGTTGTCCGCCGCACGCCGGGCACGTCGGCTCAGGCTGACGCCCGGTCCCGCGGCACGGTTCGCACGGCCGGGAGAACACCATGTGGCCGCGAACGGTGCGGACCAACCCGGCGCCCTGGCACGACCGACACAGACGAGCCGCGGATCGGACGACACCCGAACCGCCACAGGCGCCGCACCGCTCGAGCCGGGTGATGGTGATCTGCCGGCGTCCGCCCCGGATCGCCAGCTCGAACGGCACGCGGACGACGTCGTGCAGATCGGCGCCGCGCTCCGACGCCGTGCGATCAGTCCGATCGGCACGCTCGCGGAACACTTCGGAAAAGAGGTCGCCGAAGGTCGGCGCCGCCGCTCCTGCCACCGTGACTGAGAAATCGAATCCCTCGAACCCCACGGTGGGCGCATCGAGAACCGGCGCGGTTGGTGCCCCTGCGTCGTAGCTCTCGCGCCGCGTGGGATCGCTCAAGGTTTCGTACGCCGCCAGAATGTCGCGGAACTGCTGCGCGGCCTCGCGGTCACCCGGATTGATGTCCGGGTGGTATCGCCGCGCCAGCCGCCGGTACGCCCGCTTGATGTCGTTCAGGCTCGCATCGCGCGCCAGCCCGAGGACAATGTAAAAGTCCATGACAATGCAGAATGCCGAGTTCAGTGGCCTGAATTCGAGATTGTCGACTCAGCACTCTCCCGATTACTTCTCGTCCACGACTTCGGCGTCGATGACGTCCCCCTTCTTCTCGCCGCCGGGCGCTTGCGCGCCGCCGGCATCGGCTCCTGGCGTCGGGCCCTGTCCGCCCGCCGACGCCTGCTGGTAGAGCGTCGCCGCGGCCTTGTGCTGGGCCTCGGTGAGGTCGTTCATGGCCTTCGTGATCGCCGCTGCGTCATTGGACTCGATGGCTTTCCGCAGGGCTTCGTTCGCCGACTCGATGGCTTGACGATCGGCGGCGGTCAGTTTGTCGCCGGAGTCTTTCAGGAATCGCTCCGCGCCGTAGACCGCCTGATCGGCGCGGTTTCTAGCCTCGATCTCGTCGCGCCGCTTCTTGTCCTCGTCGGCATGCGACTCGGCGTCTTTCATCATCCGCGAGACTTCGTCCTTGCTGAGACCGCTCGACGCGGTGATGGTGATCTTCTGCTCCTTGCCGGTGCCGAGATCTTTGGCCTGGACGTTCACGATGCCGTTGGCGTCGATGTCGAACGTCACCTCGATCTGCGGCACGCCGCGCGGCGCCGGCGGAATGCCCACGAGGTGGAACTTCCCCAACGTCCGGTTGTCGCGGGCCAACGACCGCTCGCCTTGCAGGACGTGCACCTCGACGCTCGTCTGGCTGTCGGACGCCGTTGAGAAGATCTCGCTCTTCCTGGTCGGAATGGTCGTGTTGCGCTGAATCAGCACCGTCATCACCCCGCCCATCGTCTCGATGCCGAGCGAGAGTGGCGTCACGTCGAGAAGCAGCAGGTCCTTCACCTCGCCAGAGAGCACACCGGCCTGGACCGCGGCGCCAACCGCGACCACTTCATCGGGGTTCACGCCTTTGTGCGGATCCTTCCCGAAGAGATCGCGAACAATCGACTGGACCTTCGGAATGCGTGTCGACCCGCCGACCAGCACCACTTCATCGATCTTCGACGGGTCGACGCCCGCGTCGGCGAGGGCCTGCTTGGTCGGTCCGACGGTCCGCTGCAGCAGGTCGTCGACCAACTGCTCGAACTTGGCTCGCGTCAGCTTCTGCTGCAGGTGCTTGGGACCGGACTGATCGGCGGTGATGAACGGCAGGTTGATGTCGGTCTCCATGACCGTGGAGAGCTCCATCTTGGCTTTCTCCGCCGCCTCCTTCAAGCGTTGCAGCGCCATGCGGTCCTTGCCCAGATCGATGCCGTCGCTCTTCAGGAACTCGGCAATGATCCAGTCCATCACTCGCTGATCGAGGTTGTCGCCGCCGAGGTGAGTGTCGCCGTTCGTCGCCTTGACCTCGACGACGCCCTCGCCGACTTCGAGGATCGAGATGTCGAACGTGCCGCCGCCGAAGTCGTAGACCGCGATCGTTTCGTCCTTCTTTTTGTCGAGCCCGTATGCGAGAGCCGCGGCCGTCGGCTCGTTGACGATGCGCATGACTTCGAGACCGGCAATCTGCCCGGCGTCTTTGGTCGCCTGTCGTTGCGCGTCGTTGAAGTAGGCCGGAACGGTGATGACGGCCTTGGTCACCGTCTGACCGAGGTATTCCTCCGCTGCCTGCTTCAGCTTTTGCAGGACCATCGCAGAAATCTCGGGCGGCGTCATTTCCTTACCGCTGACTGCAATACGCACGTCTCCGTTGTTGCCGCGGACCACGCGGTACGGCACCATCTTCATTTCCTCGGAGACCTCGTCGAAGCGACGGCCCATGAAGCGCTTGATCGAGAACACGGTGTTCTCGGGATTGGTGACCGCCTGTCGCTTCGCGACCTGGCCGACCAGGCGCTCGCCGCTCTTGGCGAAACCGACGACCGACGGCGTGAGCCGGCTTCCCTCCGGGTTGGTAATGACCACTGGCTCGCCGCCCTCCATGACCGCCACGACGGAGTTAGTGGTGCCCAGATCGATGCCGATGATTTTGCTCATTTGAACCTCGAAACCGCGCGCCGATTCGCGCTACTTCCCGCTCAGTCTGATACTGATTCGAGTATAAAAACTGAGTGTGATGCAGTCAACCCTGAACAGGTGTGATGCTCGAGTCGCACGATTCTTCTTGAATTCTTGCGCTTCGCCAGCAAACACTTATAATCAGAGTTGCCAGCAATCTGCCCCTCGAGTCTCTGAGGCGGCCATGACTTTGCCCTCGCGCTCGTCCGACGCGGTCCAATACTGCCAATCGATCATTGCGGTTGCGTTCGTCGCGCTGTTGGCGCCGACACCCGCGTGGGCCCAGGACGCCGCGCAGAATGCCCCAGCTCATCTCTCCGCTGTGGACGGCATGGCGGCTATCGATCGCGAAGGCGAGACGATAAATGCCGTGGCTGGCGAAGTGGTGCTGGACGGCGATCGGCTGCGCACCGAATCAGGACGCGCCGAGCTCTGGTTCCCTGACGGCTCGGTCCTCGACGTCGACGAGCGCTCGGTTGTCGAGCTTCAATCCGAGTCGCTCGTTCGGCTGACGTCCGGGCGAATTCTGCTGACCCTTGGCCGGACGAACTCCTCGCCGTCCAGCACTCCGTACCAAGTCGACACACCTGCGGGGACGATCACGCCAAACGGCCCCGGCGAGTACAGAGTGGCAGTGAGCGGCGCGCCCGGCGGCGAGGTCGTCGAGCTGCAAGTCATCCGCGGCGCTGCACAGCTCATCGCGGACGGAGGCTCTCTTCTCGTCCGGAGCGGGCAACAGTCCTTCGCGCGTATCAACAGCGCGCCTTCTCGGACCGAATTCTTCAACTCGGCTCGTTACGATGCGTTTGACCGCTGGATTGCCGCGCAACGCGATGTCACGCGCGGTCGGGCGGTCTCCACGCAATACCTGCCGCCGGACCTACGGATGTACGGTGGCACCTTCGATCAGTACGGGTCGTGGAACTACGAACCCGCATACGGGTACGTCTGGTACCCCGCCGTCGCCGCCACATGGCGGCCGTATTATCACGGCTACTGGCGCCCGGTGCCCCGCTATGGTTGGACCTGGATCGGCGCCGACGTCTGGGGATGGCCGACGCATCACTACGGACGATGGGGCTATAACCGGGCACGTTGGTTCTGGATTCCTGAGCGCCGATTCGCGCCGGCGTGGGTCTCCTGGGCGTCGGCCGCGGATTACGTGAGCTGGTGCCCGCTTGGCTTCGACAACCGTCCAGTCTTTGGGTTTTCGATCGCGGTTGGCAACACGTGGGGCGGTTGGACGGTCATGCCGCGCTCGCACTTCGGCGTTCAAACGGCATATGTCAATCGCTACGCTGTCGACGGTTGGCGCCTGCCGCGCAACACGCCGTTTGCGGTCCACTCTCAGGCGCCACTCGTCCCGGCCTTCCGAGGCTCGAACAATGGTCAGTTCAGGGTACGAACTGACGGTCAGGACGGTGGAGGCTTTACGCGGCCGGGCGTGGCGGTCCCTCGCTATCCACAAGTCAGAACGAACGACGCCACAAATCCCAGGCGCGGCTCGGCCGGTCTGAATGCCGAGCCGCCCGCCGCGGGCGACGTGCGGACGCGGGCCTACCGCCGTGATCCGCGGATGACTTCGAGCGCCCCCTCGGCCGATCGAACCGACGGCCTCGGTGCGACTCGCTCTGTGCCTCGCTACCGAGTACCACGGCAGCAGCCGATACCGGCAGGCGACGTGAGATCACGGCCGACTCAACCGGAACCAACGCCGGTGCGTCCATCCGCACCCGAGGCATCAGGCGTCGCGCCTTCGCCAGGTCGGGCGGTGCCGCGCGCGCCGCAGGCGGACAACAGTTGGAGCCGCCCTGCTCCGCGGAACGACAACGCCTGGGGACGATCGGCGCCGAACCCGGCACGCCCTTCAGCGTTGCCCGACAACGGGCCGTCTCGGCGTGAATCGGGAGCCTCGGCCCCTCCGCGCGAATCTGCGCCGTCGTCCGGCGGTGCAGGCCAGGCGGCACCACGCGGTGAAAGCCGCGGGAGCTCAGGCGGCGGTGGCGGACGTCCCGCCGGCGGCAACGGCGGCGGCGGCCACGGCCCGCGTCATCCGTAAGGAGTAAACTTCTCAACGCCATGCACGTCGTCGTCAAAATCGCCCGCAGCGCCGGACTGATCATTCTCTTCGCGACAGTGGCGATGCTCGGGATTTTGAGCGGCGTGCTGTTCGCCTACGCCGGCGACCTGCCGCAGATCACCGCGCTCGACAACTACCGGCCGAGCACCATCAGCCGCGTCCTGGCGGCCAACGGCCAGGTCATCGGCGAATTCGCCGTCGAGCGCCGCGTGGTTGTCGGCTACGACGACATCTCGCCGCGGTTCCGCGAAGCCATCGTCGCCGCCGAGGATGCCGACTTCAACTCTCACGTTGGCTTGAGCATCTCGGCGATCGTCATGCGCTTGACGCGTGACGTCGTCGAGGCGATGAAGGACGTCGCGTCGCGGCGGACGTCACGGCCGGCGGGCGCGAGCACTTTGACACAGCAGCTCGCGCGCAACCTCTTTGCCGAGGATATCGGGTATCGCATCGGCGATACGAGTCTCGAACGCAAGATCAAGGAAGCCATCGTCGCGCTGCAGATCGAGAAGCGCTACACGAAGCGCGAAATTCTCACGCTCTACGCGAATCAGGTGCTGTTCGGACACGGCACCTACGGCATCGAGGCAGCGTCACGGCTGTACTTCGCCAAGTCGGCGAAAGACCTGAACCTCGAAGAAGCCGCGTTGCTTGCCGGGATCGTCCAGTCTCCGGCACGGCAGAGTCCGTTCGTCAATCCGGAGGCGGCCGCCCGGCGCCGTAATTACGTCCTGCAGCGGATGACGGAAGAGGGCTACATCACCGCCGAAGAAGCCGAGGCCGCGCGCAAGGCACCGATTCAGCTGCGGGGTCGCCTGCAGCAGCCTGGGTCCATCGCCCCCTACTTCGTCGAGGAAATCCGGAAACACCTCGAGCAGGAGTACGGCGCCAAGCCCCTTTATGAGAACGGGCTGTCGGTGACGACCACGCTCGACGTGGCCATGCAGCAATCGGCCAATCGCGCCATCAATCACGGTCTGCGGCGAATCGACAAGCGGCGCGGCTTCCGCAAGCCGGCTCGCAACGTGCTCACGAGCGGCGGGTCCATCGACGACTACAAGGACGAGCGCTGGCTCCAGCCGATCGCCGTTGGGGATTACGTTCCGGCCGTCGTCGAAGCTGTTGGCAAGCCGGCGCCGCCAAACGGCGCCCGGCTGCGAATCGGGCGGTATCACGCCGATCTGACCCGCGAAGGCTTTGTGTGGACGCGGCGGATCAACGCCGCCGACATCTTGAAGCCAGGCGACCTCGTCGAGGTGGAAGTGAATGCAATCGACGACGCGAACCTGTCGTTGAAGGTCGCGCTCGACCAGCAGCCACTCGTCGAGGGCGCCCTCATCGCCATCGAGAACCGCACGGGACACGTCAAGGCGCTGGTCGGCGGCTGGAGCTTCAATCGCAGCAAGTTCAATCGGGCGGTGCAGGCCTATCGGCAGATCGGCTCGACGTTCAAGCCGATCGTCTACACGACCGCCATCGACCGCGGCTTCACGCCAACGTCGATGATTGTCGACGCGCCAGTTGAATACGATGCCGGCAGCGGGCAGTTGTACAGTCCGCAGAACTACGATCACAAATTCGAGGGACCGGTCACGCTGCGGCACGCGCTGGAGGAGTCTCGGAACATCCCAGCCGTGAAGATGATGGAGACGCTCGGCCCGGCGACCGTGCTGGCTTACGCCAAGAAGTTCGGGTTCAGCGAAGCGTTTCCGCCGTACCTGGCTATTGCGCTCGGTGCGGGTGAGGCGACGCTACTCGAAGTCACGAGCGCTTACACCGCCTTCCCCAACGGCGGCGTGCGGATGAAACCCATCGACATCCTGAAGGTCATGGATCGCGAAGGGAACTTACTGGAGGAGAACCGGTCGCAGGCGACCGATGTGATCCGCGCCGATACGGCGTTCGTGATGACCAACCTTCTTCGCGGCGTCGTCCAGCGAGGGACCGGAGCCGCTGCCGCGAGCCTGAACTGGCCGCTTGCTGGCAAGACCGGCACGGTTGACGACAACACGGACGCCTGGTTCATCGGCTTCGATCCTGACATCACGGTTGGCGTGTGGACCGGCCTCGACGAGAAGAAACCGATTGGTCGAACCGAGACCGGCGCCGTCGCCGCGCTTCCGATCTGGATGGAGTTCATGAAGGACTACATCGAGGCTCGGCCCGACACGGACAACCCACCGCAGTTCGAGGCGCCAGGCAATATCGTGTTCGTCCCGGTCAATCGCGTCGCCGGCACGGCGACGGCCGGCGATGCGGAAGGCTCCATCAACGAAGCCTTCATTTCCGGAACTCAACCCGGAGGCGCGAGCGCCACGTTCGCGGCGCTACCGCAGTAAGCCTGGTAGCTCAGTCGCTCGGTCGCTCAGCAACTCCCGAGCGGCGGACCTGAAAGCGGCGGAAGAGCGCGGCAGACTCCGGCAGGCCCATGGCTCGCGTCGACGCGAGGTAAATCGCGCCGTACACCCCGAGCACGATCGCCGCGATGACAACGGGGTGCATGGCCGGAACGAGCAGTCGCGCACCCCAGCCGACGGCCGCCGCCGCCACTGCCGACAGCCACAGCCGAACGATGAAGCCAGTTGGGAAGCCAGTCCAACCGAGACGGCCGTTGATGCCGCGGCGCAGCAACAGCATTTCGATCCAGCCAGCAATGCCGGCCGAGGCCGTCAAGCCGGCAGCACCCCAAATCGAGGGCGCACCAATGGCCCGTGGCAGCGGAATCGCAAACAGATATCCAAGCGCGGTCGTCAGGATGACGCGCACGATGGCGAACCTCAGGGGCGTCCGCGTGTCCCGCAGCGCGTAGTATGTCGACGAATAGAGACGACCCGTCGTCGACGCCAACAGGCCAACAGCCGATCCGGCGAGGATGCCCCAGACATACCGGGCATCGCTCGCGCCGAATCTTCCGGTTTGCAGAAGCGCGGCCGCAATCACATCGCCGAAGGCCAGGAAGGCCACGGCCGAGGGGACGACGAGAAACGCGATCCGCCGAAGGGCGGCGTTGAGCCGTGTCCGGACGACCGCACCGCCCGAGGGATCGACAGCGGCGCCGGACATGGCTGGCAGTTCGGACGCCGAGACGGACATCCCGAAGAGACTCACCGGCAGTGTGTAAATCAACTGAGCGTTGTTGAGTCCGGTCACGGCACCGGTCCCAAGCAGCGTGGCAATGACAGAATCCACGTAAGCGCTCACCTGCACGACGCCGCGGCTGAAGAACACCGGGACGAAGTTCACGACCACGGCGCGGACGTGGCTCGAGGTCGCGTCCCAGACGGCTCTGATGCGCGCCAGGCTGGCAATCGCCGGAAGCTGGACGGCGAACTGCAGAGCGCTGCCGAGCACCGAACCCCAAGCCAGGACGACGGCCAGCCGCGGCAGCTCGGACGCTGAACCGAAGATCACCAGTGTCGCGATCATGGCGGCGTTCCAGACGACGCCAACGGCGTAAGACAACAGGAATCGGTGATGGCTGTTGAGGATGCCGAGGCACCAGGCCGACATGACCAACAGGCCCGCGCCCGGAAACAGAATCCGCACGATCGACGTCGTCAGCTCACGCTTCTCGCCGGTGAATCCAGGTGCCAGCGTCGCGGTCACCGCCGGTGCGAAGAGGACGCCGAGCGCCACGAGGACGCTGACGACGACGAGGAGCAACGCCCCTACCGCGCTCGCGACACGATCCGCCTCCTCGCGTTCGCCTTTCGAGAGCAATCCGGCGTACACCGGAATGAACGATCCGGACAGCACCCCTTCACCGAACAGGTTCTGGAGGAAATTGGGTATTCGGAACGCCGCGTTGAACGCATCGGCCGCATCCGACTGAAGGCCAAAGTAGTGGGCGAAGACCCGCAGCCTGACCAGGCCGGCGAGGCGACTGAGCAGGATGCCCGCCGCGACGAGACCCGCCTTTCCCATCAGTCCACGTCGTCGTCTGGTGTGGGCTCCCCTAGCGTGCCGCTCGAC
>JBKPSC010000063.1:0-13995 GCA_046734915.1 Acidobacteriota bacterium
GTCCGAGCAGCAACACCGCGTCCACGTTCGCGTCGGCGAAGGCCAGGCGTCGAGCATCGCCGACCGTGATTGATGCCAGGCCAGGCGACGAGTCATGGCGTCGGCGAGCCAGATCGACGAGGCGCGGCGTGCGATCGGCCAGATGCACTTCGTAGCCGAGACCGGCCAGCCAGAATGCATAGGGACCCGTGCCGCCGCCGATGTCGAGGACCCGCGCCGGCGCGGGCGGCAGGAATCGACGCACCAGCTCCTTGGTCCGGTCGAACTCCAGTTGCGACGATCCGGTCTCCAGTCGAGACGCCTCGTCTGTCTGCGTGTAGAAGGCAACGATCTCGCGCAGGAACTCGTCGGGCATGTCGCGCTCGGGCCGCAACTACCGGACGCGCTCGAGATCGCTTACGCGGATCCAGAGCGTTGTCAGCGACTGCTCCCGATTGAGCTCCGACTGGTAGTCGAGACGGTACAGCCTACGCTCGGCGTCACGCGTGATCCGATCGGGAAAGGTGATGAAGCCATCCTGCAAGGGCATGTCGACGTAATCGCGGCCAGCGAAGCGGCCGAAGTCCCAGCCCACCGGCAGGTCAATGTCACTTGGCGACCGGCCGAGCCGCGCATGCTCGGTGGTGATTCGAAGCAGTTCGAGCCGCCGGCCTCTCCCTCGATCCTCCACGAAGAACCCCGGCCTGTACTGCGCGTGGCCGTAGTCGCGCAAGACGAACCGGTAGGCGTCGTCCTCGTAAATCACGCGGAGCCAGACGGGCTCCGCGCTCAGCACGAGTGCCTGAACCGTCGGTCGAGCAAACGTGAGCTCCTGCGCTGAAGTCGCGCCGCTGCCCAGGACCAACAGAAGCGCAACGGCCAGCCTACTCGTCACGGCGCACGTCGACGAGCCTCAGCATCACGCTCGTGGGCTGACGGCCAGGCACCAGTTCGACGGAGTACGTGAAGGCCTTTCCATCCATGGCCTGCTCGCCGACCCAATCCGTAACCGGCTGACTTTGGACGCGGCCGTCTATCTGGTACTCGTAAGCCGCGTAGCGGAAGACACCCTTACCGGCCGACCGATACGGTGTCGTCCGGAGGCTAGGAAGGTCGCCGAAGCCGATGCGCTCGCCGGGAAACAGGACTACGAGGTTCGCGACGCTGGCCGTGCCCACGTTTTCCACGCGGAGAAGCGCGCCGCCAGAAGTGGGGTTGACGATCAACAGCCACGAATCGCACGCGGTTGAGGCCAGTCCGACCACCACCAGCAGCAGGCGCAAGACGGCACCGGTGACCGACGATCGTGCGGTCGTCATGCAATCCCCCTGCGTCCCTCACGCGTAGATGATGAACTCGAGGAGGTTGCCGTCCGGATCCCGAACGTACACGCTCGACCCGGCCTTGCGCCGTCCGCCTTGACGCTCGACGGGGCCGACCTCGATCTTCGCCGGCAGACGGGCAAGCAGCGAGCTCAGCGCTGCGGCGCTGCCCTCCCAGACGAAGCACAAGTCGCCGCACGGCGGCTTTGCCGCCGGCGCGCGCAGCGTGAACGTGGCGTTCTGCCAGAGCGTCGGCCGATGGAAGTTGATCATCTGGCTGCCGACATAGACAGACACGACATTCGGGGTTTCGTTCATCGCGAACCCGAGGCCGCGATAGAAGGCGAGCATCGCCTCGACGTTCTGCATCGGCAGGGCGACGTGATCGAAGCCGACGACTCTGCCGGACTCCTGTGCGGCAACGCTCATACCGCCGACGGCTGCGCCCGCGGCCGCCATCGTCCTGACGAACGTGCGTCGTGATGTTCTGGCCGGCATGCTCTCCGCCTCCATCGGCCCGCGGTGGCGATCAGCGAGGATTGACGCGAGTGCTCTGTACCGACACGCACTGCCAGCGCCCGCTACGCAGCACCCAGATGTCAGTATAGCGAAGCGTCAGTTCGGCCCGTTCTCCCTGCTTGATGCCGACGAGGTGCAGCGTGAACCAGGCGACCGCGGTATCGCCGTAGATTTTGACCGTGAACTCGTCCTGCACCGCCGACTCGACGCGCTGATTGAACTCTCGCGTCAGCTCCAGCTCTTTCGCCCTGTCGCCGCGACTGCCGTCTTCGTAGGTTGCGATGAACTCGTCGGCGAGCAGCGTTTCGATGAAGCCAAGATCTTTGTTGTAGAACGCCTCGTTCCACTGTCGCTCGAGCGAGATGATGGTCTGCTGATCCGACAGCACCTCCTGCCGTTGAGCGCCCGTCACTGAGACGGCGCCGGCGACAACAAGGAAGCAGCACAGCGCATGGTGGAGTCGCATCAGGAGCTCGCCTTTTCTCCGCACATTCGACCGTTCATCAGTCTAGACGCGGATAGCCGCTGCCGAGCGCGAGCTCCACGACGCGGCCGATAAAATCGGATTTTCCCAGGGCATACGCCTCGCGCTGCTCGCGCGTGGCGCCGACCCATTGCGCCGCCAGACGCTCCTTCAGCTGGTCGTACTCGCCGGCCGTGTGCGGGTGATCGCGTAGGTAGTCGCGAAAGGCGAGCGTTCGCCGCTCTTCGCGCCCGCCGTACTCCACCACGTGCAGGTGATGACGGTGCGGCCAGTGCGCCGGCCGGTGAAAGAACGGCGCGAAGGCATCGTCCGCATGAGGGACGTGCGTGTAGCCGAGGCCTGCGAGCGGCCTGGCGTAGGCGGCGAGCGGTTGCAGCGCGGCGACCGACACCTGGATGTCGATGATCGGCTTCGCCCGGAGGCCCTGAATCGACGTCGACCCGTTGTGGTCGATGCGGAGCGCCAGCGCTCCGAGCACCGCCCGAATGCGTGCGGCCTCGGCCGCGAAGGCGGCGGGCCAGCCTGCGTCGTAGGGGACGAGCTCGATCTGCGCGGCAGCGTCAGTCATGGCCACCCGTCGCCGTGCGTTTGGCCTCGGCGTCGACGTCCTGCTCCCACGCCACCAGCAGCGACCGAAGCCGTTTCGCAATCTCCGGGTGCTGGCCGCTCAGGTCTTGCCGCTCACCGATGTCAGCGCGCAAATTGAAGAGCAGCGGCCGCGAGATGTCAACGAGGAGCTTCCAGTCACCGGAACGGACGGCCCACTGCCCTGCCGCGGCGTTGATACGCCAGAACAATGTTCTTTCAATTTCTGGGGTGCGGCCTTCAAGAACCGGCAGCAGGTTCACGCCGTCAGGCCGTGCCTCGGCTGACGCGCGCGTTCCGGTTGCGGCGAGGATCGAGGCGGTCAGGTCCATGGTCATGCCGACCTGTCCTGAAACCTTGCCGGCCGGAATGTGGCCCGGCCAGCGCACGATCGCCGGCACGCGGATGCCACCCTCCCAGAGGCTGTTCTTGAAGTGAAACAGCGGCGCGTTGCGCGACAACCACTCGCCGCCGTTGTCATTCGTGAAGATCACTATTGTGTTCTGCCGCGCTCCGGCCCGGTCGAGGGCGTCGAGAATCTTGCCAATCCCCTGGTCCGCGCGTTCGAGCATCGCGACGTAATCGGCCCGCGTGCTGGTCGCATCGTCGAACGGCCCCAGGTGCCTGCCGCCATCGCGCGCGACCGACGGCGCGTCGGGCGGCTGATACGGCCAGTGCCCGGCGTTGTAGGCGACGTCGATGAAGAACGGCTGTCTGGCATGTTCCTGGATGAACCGGATCGAACGCTCGGTGATGAGGTCGGTCATGTACCCTTCGATGTTCACCGGCGTGTCGTTTTCGAACAGATCGGCTTTCAACGGGGCATCCGCGCCGGCCGTGTGCTGGTAGTAGTCGACGAAGCCGCTCTTGAACCCGAAGAAGTAGTCGAAGCCGTGTGCGAGCGGGCTGAATTCGCTCTTCCAACCGAGATGCCACTTGCCGACGAGCGCTGTCGCATACCCGTTGTTTTTCAGCAGCCTTGGAAGAGACGAGCCCGTCGGCGTCAAGCCGCGGTCCCAGTCCGTTTTGCCACCTGCGCCGAGCGGACGCTCGATGCCGAAGCGTTGTTGATAGCGGCCCGAAATCAAACCAGTCCTGGTCGGAGAACAATTTGCCCCGTTCGCATAGAAGTCGGTCAGCCGGACACCGTCGCGCGCCAGGCTGTCGATGTTCGGGGTCTTGATATCGGGCGCTCCGTAGCTGCCGATGTCACCGTAGCCAACGTCGTCGGTGATGATCAGAACCACGTTCGGACGCTGACTGCTGGCGACAACCTGAGCTTCCGCGGACGATCCAGACAGCGTCACAACGGAGGCCAGCAACCCGAGGACGGTGCGCATCAACATAGGTCCTCCAGCCGATCAACTCGAGTCAAGCTGGCCAATCGCTGTTCCAGATGTCCATCGCCAGCTTCCAGGAACCGTCCGCCTGCCGACGATACACGTGAACGCCTTTGCCGGCGTCACGAACCTCGGCGCCGCCCTTAGCCGGCCAGGCAGATGCCGTGTATTCGACGCGCTCGATCGCCACGTCGCGATCGACCTCGATTTGCGACGCTGTGAAATCGAACCTGAGCCGGCGCTGCTCGAACAGATGCCCGAAGTACTCGGCGATTTCGGACCGGCCGCGCACGGACCGACGATGCGGCGGCATCAGGACACCGTCATCGCACCACACGGCGAGCACGGCGTCACGATCCGAGGAATTGACCGCACTGAGCAACGCTGCCGTCGTGCGGTGAACTCTCTGGATGTCGCCTTCTGAGCGATCCGTCACGACTTGCTCCTGGCCTTTAGTACATCCCACACCTGCTCGGCCTGCCAGAGATGCCGATGCTGGTGGCGGGGCAGGATGGTCATCGCGGCATACAGGTTGTACTTCAGGCGGGCATTGAAAGGCGACGTGATCGTGACACGGTCGATCGGCAAACCCTCGGCCTCTCGAAGGTAGGAGAGCTGCGCTTCCTGGAGCCGTTCGAATGCAGCCACCAGGTCTGGAGGGCTGGCCGGCGTGGGAACGAAGGGCGCAGTCGTCTTGACTCGCAGGCGAACAGGAGGGCCCGCAGTCCTCCACAGCACCCACCCGATGAAGTCGCGGCGATACCGGTGACCGAGCGAACCGATCGTCTGTTGCCGGGCCTGCGCCAGGCCCGTTTGCATCAGCGGCAGGTAGGCGTCGGATGTCAGGTTCAGATGGCCAACGCACTCCGCGATCGACCAGCGCGAGGGATCGACGCGTTCGGACCACCGGCTTTCGGGCACCCGGTGAGCGAGCGCCCGCACGCGATCGGTCGCGAGATTGAAGTCCGCGACGATCGCCTCGAGTTCAGCCCGCATCACGCGTTCACAATCGGGGGCAGCGGCGCGCGGCTAGGGGCGACCTTCCTTCTGCTGCAGCTGGAGTTGCGCGCGGAACATCGCTTCCTGGATGTCGGCCTCGACCCAGCAGTTCGCCGGATCGACGAATGCCGTGGGCGTCCCCGCGGTCAGCCTTTCGTACTTGGCCGCCAGGTTGTACTGCGCCGGATGGTCACCGAGCGGCACGTCGCACGGCAGCGATCGCACGGTCTTGAAGGTGCGATTGAACTGACTCTCCACCTCCGGCGTCACGCGTCCCGGCGCGCGATAGCTGCAGGCGAACACGACGTTGAACGGCTTGCCGTTCTCCTGCGCCTGCATCGTCCAGGTCGTGCAACCTGGCGTGTGGCCTGGTGTCAGGTGGGCGACGAGCGTGATTCCGCCCAGGACCACCTTGTCGCCGTCGGCGATGGTGCGGTCGATCGGATGCGTTTTGCCGCCGGGCTTGATCGCCGCCAATGCTTCGACGTCGTCCCGCATGACGACGACCTGCGCTCCGGTCAGCTCTTTCACCAGGGCGTCGCCCTCCTGATGATCGCCATGCGCGTGCGTGCCGAGCAGAATCTTGACGTCTGAAAACTTGAAGCCGAGCTGCGCGACCGATCGCTCGATGGTTCGCACGTTCCGCTCGTACGTGCTGTTGATGAGAACGTGCCCCTCAGGCGACGTGATCAGGAACGAGCTGAGCGTCCTGGTGCCCACGTAGTAGACGTTGCCGATGACGCGATGCGGCGGAAACGCCGTGGTCTGATCGGCCTCGGTTCCCATGTTCCGCGCCAGGATGGACCGCGGCGTGTAGGTTTGGCCGCGGACGGTGACGGCCGGCTGATCAGGTGGCTGTCCCTGGGCGAGCGCGATGGCCGCACTCGCGCCGGCCACGAGCAGCGCGACGAGAAACGGAATCAGGCAACGTCTGGACCCAGCAGTCATAGGACCCTCCGCATATCGCAACGTCTGGGAATCCTCGTCAATCATGGCCACACGCCCCGTAGAATCGTCGGTTGAGGGCCACGCGCATGATCTGCAAACTTGGTTCGATCGCCTTGATCCTCACGCTGCTCGCGGCGGGTCTCATCGCCCAGCGTGGCGGCACAACTGCGAGACAGGCGCCGGTCCCCCGCTTCGAGCCCGACCCGCTCTGGTCCGAGGCCCTGCCAAACAAGTGGGTCACTGGTCAGGTCGGCGGTCTCGCGGTCGACTCGCATGACAACCTCTGGGTCTTCCACCGTCCGGACACGATTCCCGATGGCGAGAAGGCCGCCTCGCTCAATCCGCCCCAGGCGGAATGCTGCATTCCCGCGCCGGCGGTGCTCCAGTTCGACACCACCGGCAAGTTCATCCAGGCCTGGGGAGCACCCGGTGTCGGCTACGAGTGGTTCACCAATCAGCACGGCATCTTCGTGGACAAGGACGACAACGTGTGGTTGAGCGGCAGCGCCAAGGACGACAACCAGATTCTCAAGTTCACCAGCCGCGGCAGGTTCCTGACGCAGATCGGCCACAAGGGCAGGAATGCCGGGAGCAACGACACCGAGAACGTCGGCGGTCCCGCCGGGCTCTTCATCTACGCGAAAACGAACGAACTCTTCGTCGCTGACGGCTACTTCAACCGCCGCATCATCGTCTTCGATGCCGCGACTGGCGCTTACAAGCGGCACTGGGGTGCATACGGCAGGCGGCCCGACGATGCCATCGTCTTTCCGCCGCGAGCACAGCTCGTCCAGGGACCACCGCCGCAAAGCTTCAACACGCCCGTCCACGCCGTGCTGGTCACCAACGACGATCTCGTCTACGTCGCCGATCGGTCCAACAATCGCCTGCAGATCTTCCGGCTGGACGGCACGTTCGTCAAGGAAGTCTTCGTCGCCAGGAGCACGCTCCAGGCCGAAGGCACGGTGCACAGCTTCGTCGCCTCGCCCGACCCGGCGCAGCGATGGCTATACCTCGTGGATGGCTCGAACAAGGTGGTGCGGATCTACGACCGTCAGTCAATGGAGATGGTGGCAACCGTCGGCGGGCACGCCGGCCACAATGCGCGCGAGTTCTTTCACGCGCACAGCCTGGCCGGCGATTCGAAGGGCAACCTTTTCATCGGCGAGGTGAACAACGGCCAGCGCTACTACAAGTACGCCTTCAGGGGATTGGCACCAACTGAGGGAATGAGGGAATGAGGGAACCAATGCTCGAAATCCTCAATCCCTCAATCCTTCATTCCCTCATTCCTAATTCACGTGATCCACTGGCCGACTCGCACGAAGCGCCGTTCGCCTGGCGCGTACTGCCAGCAGACAGCCGACGTATCGTCGACAAAAGCGCAGATGACGCTCGTCGGCCAGCGCGGCTCGATCTTCCCGTGGATGATGCCAGATTGGCCGATCGACGAATTGAGCGCTCGCGCGCGCGCCGGGGTGTAACAAGCCAGGTCGGGCCGGCCGGTGAAGGCTGCCAACTCGACGACCGGGGCGTCGGCTTCGAGCACCAGATACCGCCCGCCACCCGTCGAAGACGATTCGGCGACGGCATACGCGCTCTTTCGACCCGATTGAAACTGGCCCGAGCACCAGCCAACGATGGGTGCCGCCAGCCGCGCGCTTGCGGCCATCCTGGCCAGGTCGTCCGGCAGTGTCTGCGCTGTTTGCGTCGCCAGCACGGCGAGCGCCAGCGCGATCGCTATTGTGCCGGGCACGGTTCGTCTTTGACGTGATCACGCGGCACCGCCACACCGTCAGGGCCAAAAGGTTCGGCGAAGCTGAACGCAAACGCGGTGGAGCCGTGCCGCTCCAGATGCGCCAGACGGGCGACGGCCTCGGCAACCGGCGGGCGATGACCAGCTGGCACCCACCACAGCGCGACGTAGACGCCGTCGAACCGCTCGAACCACTCGCGCCGGCGCCGCATGACTTCCGCGTGGGCACTGCGATAGACGTAGGCCCGCAGCGCGGCGAGATCGGACCACACCGACAGATTGATCATGATGCGGGTGTCTTCGTACGGGCGCACGGCAGTGGCATCGCCGTCCTCGGTCTCCAGCCGCCACACGAATCCGGGGCTGGCGTCGGCAAGCGCGTTGATCTCGGGCAGCCGGGCCACGAACTCCGCCATGATCGGATCGGTGATCTCGGCCCGTGCGCGGCCGATGTTGACTTGAGCGAGATGGTAGCCAGCCTCCGTCATCTCGATCTCCTCCGCGGGCTCACGCCCACGCCTGCAGCTCGATCACGTTGCCTTCGGGATCGGTTACGTAGCACCACGTCACCACTCCACCGGCCTTCGTCGTCATCGTCACGATCTCGCCGACCGGACGCCCGCCGGCGGCGAGTATCTCGGCGCGCGCGTCGGGAACCGACGCGACGGCAAATGCGATGTGCCCGAATCCAGGGCGATTGACCGTCGGCGGCACGCCTTCGGCCGACGGCGAATAGGTGAAGATCTCGAGCGTCGGGCCACCTTCACCAAAACCAGGCATCCGGAGGTGGACGCCTCGAAGCGACGCGCCGGGAACTCCCGTGCCGGCTTCGAGCATTGGCCCGGCGTAATCCCGTTCAGGCGCCAGCACCACGCACCCGAGCACACGCTCATAGAAACCGGCCAATGCCCGCCAATCTCGAGCGACAAGGTTCGTGTGAACGTAGGTCGCACCCTTGATCATTCGCTCAGAATCTTCACCGGAACCATATCACTGCGTGCGTCGAAACCCACGGCTCTCAGAGCGGCTTCGTCATGACGACCAGGTGCGCCGGCCGGCGTAACTTGGCCGGATCCGTAAATGGCGCCTCGCCAATCGGCGTGAAACCGAAACGGCGGTAGAACGCGGGTAACTCCTCGCGCAGGTTCACGACCTCGATGTCGAGAAATTCGCAGCCTGCCTCACGGCAGCGATCTTCGACGGCTGCGATCAGCTTCCGGCCCAGGCCGCGCTGCTGTTGCGAGGGATCGACCGAGAGCATCCCGAAATAGCCGCGGCCATGGCGGATTTCGACGAAAACGGCCGCGGCCAGCTCGCCAGCTTCGGCGCCGTCGAGCACGAGGAACGCCGCGTTCGGCTTCGCCATGCGGCGGCGGACGTCGGCCTCGTCGGTGCGGTCGCCGTCGACGAAGAAGTCCTCGACGCGGTACGCGAGGTTGATTACACGAGCGAGAGCGGGTGCGTCCTGATCAGAAGCGAGGCGTGGTGCGGGCATCGAGGCAGGCCACCGGGGCCACCCACATCGTCTCACGTGGTTTGAATGGAGTGCCAGCAACGCCTTGGGGATCGGTGTCCGGTGAAACGTTGCCCGGTTGCCGCTGAA
Source organism: Acidobacteriota bacterium (assembly GCA_046734915.1). Taxonomy (GTDB): domain Bacteria; phylum Acidobacteriota; class Vicinamibacteria; order Vicinamibacterales; family CAVVIG01; genus VFZL01. The sequence goes on from JBKPSC010000063.1 coordinate 9,536, forward strand.
ACGCGACGATCGCGGCTGTTCGATCGAACTCGGTGGGCTCGGGACCAATCGCAGGATTCATGATCGACGTGCGGGTCTCGACGTGCAGATAGCCGAGGGCATGGCCCAGCTCGTGAATCCGGAGCAAGCGGCGCCGGTTGTCGTCGCGATCAAAAGTGCGATCGAGAAACATCGACCCGCCCGTAACCGATCCGCTCGAATCCTCCGCCCATCGCCCATATCCGATCGTCTGAGCGAAGGTCTGGATGCCGTTGTAGCGGCCGACAACGATCGTCCCCGGCCGGACGACGAGCACACGTACTCCCGATGCCGGCCGCTCGACCGAAACGTCCGCGAACGACGTGAAGGTGCTCCCTGTGAGGAGCGTGAGCCCCTCGGTCAGATGCTGGACGAGCGCGGTCACCTCCTCTTCGCTCATCTGCTCGCCGGTCGTCATGTACTGGTCGTCTGGATTCCGGTACGACATGACGGTGGCAATCACGACCAGCGAGGGACGCGACGTCCAGCGCTGCAGCCGTCCGTTCGCGGTGCGGAACATCTCGTCGAAGGCCCTGAGATCGAACGTGTTGGGGATGAGAGACAGCCGCGGACGGCCTAAGGTCGGGCCGTTCACCGTCGTGCGACGCTCGACGATGCTGCCGCCGGTGAGGACGACCCCGAGATTGCCCGTCCGGTCGATCTCGGTCTGGAAGTATCCGGCGCCGTCGGTGGTCACGCTGTGCGCTGATTCGACCTGCACGTTGACGCCGGCCGTTCCCGATCCATCGATGGCCGACACCGCCATCCCCTCGACGAGCCGATCCGGCGCAATCGCCGAAGGCTCGGTCGGCGCCTTCGAGCCCGTGCAGGATGCTGAAAAAACGAGCGCGACGGCAACGGCAGTGGATCGGCCCACACGCATGGCGAGCGAGCAGTGCAAGCCGCATGCTGTGTGGGCTTTGCGAGTCCGGCGCGGATCAGGAATCGAAACGCCTGGTGCGGCGGCGAACAGTTACCAATTTGCAATTCGTCTTACAGGCTTCGGGCTTCGGGGGCCCCCGTCACTCGAGCAACGCGGAACAGCTCTGAGCGAGGGCCAGGACCTCGACGCCGTGCGCCTGCAGCATTTCTGACAAACCATCTGCCGTCTCGACCTCGCTGTAGCGCCAGCAGACGACGATATCAATCGTGCCCGTGCGGACGGCCGTCATCAGCTGATCCGGATCGTTCTCGATAGCCGTCACAGTGATCCACCCCATCGCGTCGGCGTACTGGCGGATGGCCGTCCGCTGGTTTGCCAGCAGCTGCGAGTCGTCGCCCGCGCCGTAGATCGCAATTCGCCGCGGACCCGCAGCCATGGCCGAACCAGCCGCTTCAGCAAAGCGGCTCATGATTCAGCGAATCTGTAGCGTGCGCTCTGGTAGATCCGCTGGTCGGGAAGCCGCATCGCCGTCAGGACGCCATGCGATATCGTGTCGAGGCCGATCGTCCGGCCGACGATCCGGGGCATTGGCCAGCCGTCCGCGTCGAGCACAGCATTGTTGCGGTGACCGTACACCACGATGTCAGCGCCCATGTAGCCGTCCGGGAAGTCTCCCCGTCCCCAGATGAGCGCGTCGCGGGTCTGGTTTTTCACATCCGGAACGTGGACATCCACCCCGCCGTGCACGCAGAGACAGTCGTCTGTCCGATGGTACTGGCGTAGGCTCTCAAAGAATCGGATGTGATCTGCCGGCACATGGTCGAAAAAGAGCTCGTACGGCAGCGCACGGCGCTCCTCATACAGCGCCGGCCCGGCTTCCTTCAAGGCCTCGTGCAGCGCGACCGCCGCCTCGGCAGAGTAGCTCCGGATTGTGGCGAATGGCTCCATGCCTAGCAGCCACGAGTGACGGTTGTAGTCGTGCACCGTGCGCAGGAACCAGTCCTCGTGGTTTCCGATCAGACTGACGACATCGGCGTCGACCTGGCTCGTGAATCGGAGAATCGCATCGATGCAGCCCCGCGTATCGGGGCCGCGGTCGATGTAGTCGCCCAGGAACACACAGCTGTCGCCGGGACCGCAATCGCCTCGAATCTTGTCGAGGAGATCGTGCAGCGCGGCGAGGTTGCCGTGGATGTCCCCGACCGCGATCGTGGCCACCTGGGCTCTGGGCTCCGGGCTTCAGGTGGCTGACAGGGCGCCCCAGTCTTCCGGCGCGAGATCGGCCACGTGCTGCGAGAACGTCCACCAATGGCCGGCCAGGTCGACGACGGTGTACTGCCGTTCGCCGAACGGCATGGTCAGGAGGCTCCTTCAAGATGCGGGCGCCGCACGCCTTGGTATGCGCGAAGTGCTGATCCACGTCCTCGACGGAGATGTGCACGTAGCTCGATACCTCATCGCCTTGCGGAGCCGGCGATCGAAACGGGCCGCCCTGGCGGCCCAACATGATCGCTCCTTCGCCCACCGCGAGCTGCGCATGGCCGATGACGCCGTCTCGGGCGACGCGGAATCGCTCCGAGAATCCGAAGGTGCGGCACAGCCAGTCGACGGCTTGTCCGACGTCGGGATACACGAGAATCGGAACGACGGTCGCGGTAGGAGCCGAGCGATTCATGCGCATCACACACGCTCCAGGTCTGGTGCCTTCGCCACAGGACGGCCGACGGTGAGCGCTTGCCGCATCGCCGGATCGAGTGCGTTGAACGCCGCATCGGGCTCTGCGCCGAGCGCGTCGATGAGCTTGCTGAAGAAGCAGCGCGCCGCCGCGGCCGCAGCGAGATTCAGAATCTCCTCGTCGCCGTAGCCGTTTGCTCTGAGGACATCGACATCCTCTTTGCTGACGCGATCGGCGCTGACGACGATCTTCTCGACGAACGCCATCATCGCGCGCTCGGCGGGCTCGAGCGGCGCCCGATCGCTTCCGGTCATGATCGCCGTGACCGCCGCCGGATCGAAGACCTTGTCAGCGAGCACGCTGCCGTGCGCGAGCGAGCAGTACGAGCTTTTGAGGGTCCGTGCCGCGGCGAGCGTCGCCAGTTCGTACGTCCGGACGGGCAGCCTCGACTGGATCGACGTAACGAGGGTGCCCCAGATCTCTCGGAGTTCCGGCCTGAGGCTGAGCGCCTGGACCCAGTTCGGGATGTAGCCGAACCGCTCGCGCGCCTGTTCATACATCTGACGCACAGCGCCTTCAGCTTCAGCAGGTGGAACCGCCCGAATGAAGGCCATTTTTCTCTCCGGGATCAGCGAAACGACACGCTGGTGAACGCCTCGATCATGTCGGCCTCGGCCGGTGGATCCAGCACGTATCGTGCGGCGAATTCGTCCGCCTGTGGATAGCCAGTGGCGCGAATTCGCGCCGCCGCGTCGTTGAGATCGTAGGTTGTATGTCGAGGCTCCACGGCCGGTCCCAGAAGGACCCAGTCAGCGCCCGGGGCGCCGAACGGCATGCCCACGCTGCCCGCGTTGACCACGCGCACGCCAGCGATGATCCGATCGAAGGGCATGTGCGTGTGGCCACACACGACAACCGCCGCGTCTACTCCGTCGAACACCGGCGCCAGCAAGTCGTGCCGGGTCATCCGCGTGAAGCATTCGGTCTCGCTGCGCGGCGTGGCATGACAGAAGAGAACGGGCCCCAGATCCGGCACCTCGAGCCGCCACGTTTTCGGCCAGCCTCTCAGGATATGGTCGTACTGGGGATGGATTTCGGCGGCTGTCCACTGCAGCATCAGTCGAAGCGGCTCTGGAAGCGGCTCGCCGTTCGTCGTGCCCCAATACCGCACCGCTGCCGGATCTGCTACGCCGATCTGCGCCAGCACCGCCAGCTCGCCGTTTCCGTGAATGAACTGGACCGGGACGTCGAGGGCCATCAACCGCGCGAGCGCCTCGCGCGGCATCGGTCCCGGAAGCACATCGCCTCCGACGAGGATTTGGTCGACCCCGGCGGCACGCACGTCAGCCAGCACCGCCTCGAGGGCTGGAAGATTGCCGTGGATGTCGTAGAGCCCGGCAACGCGCACACGTCCACCGGCGAGCCGGGCCCGGCCTGGGCCGTGCCCGTGCTCGCGTTGCTGGCGGGTGATCTCTAGGACTGCTTGATGGAAGACACGACGCGGGCAAAGAAGTCGCCGTTGCCGTGCCAGCGCCACACGATCACGAGGTCGTCATCCGGATCGATGAAGATCGTGTTCGAGCCGTTTCCTCGCGCCTCGAATGCAGTGGTCGGCACGCCTTTCGTCCCACCCTTGGTGTTGAGCCACCAGAGATAGCCGTAGTCGGTCGCCGGCCCGCCGCGCGTCGTTGCCTCCTTGAGCCACTTCGATGAAATGATCTGCTTTCCGTTCCAGTTACCCATGCGGGAGATGAGCAGGCCAAATCGCGCGTGATCGCGCGTGCTCATCCAGAGCCCGCCGCCCCATCGCGTCCCGCCGGGCACCGACTTCATCGTCTTGCCGTCGACCTGGACGTCGGCGTTGTCGTAGCCGATCCACTTCCA
>JBKPSC010000064.1:0-19064 GCA_046734915.1 Acidobacteriota bacterium
GTTGCAGCTCGAAGCGGGCGATGATGGCTTCGCGATCGGATGGCCGCAGGCGTTCGAGCGCCGCTTCGTAGCGCTCCACTCCCTGGCGACCGATGGCGCGATCGAGAGGCGACGCCGAGGGGTCGGGCTGATCCTCGGTGAGGTCGGTCTGGGCCGGACGGGTCTGCGCTTTTCGAATCTCGTCGCGGATGTGATTGGCGATGGCCTGGCGCAAGTAAGCCTGAAAGGCGCCAGGGTGGCGGGCCTCGAACGCCTTGAGGTGCGGCAGCGCGCGTGCCACGGCGTTTTGGACCAGGTCCTGGGTGTCGGCGAGCGTGCGAGCCCACGATGGCAGGCGGCCGCGGGCCCACCGCTTGAGCGGCGGCAGCGATCGCTCGACGAGGAGCCCGACCGCTTCTTCGTCTCCGCTCCTGAACCGTTCGAGCAGTTCCACCGTGCTCGTGAGCGACGCGGTTGGCCACGCCGGCTGTGGAACTATCTCGTCGCTGCTGTCAAGCGCCATACGCCTCCCCCTGGGGCCGGTCCACCCTGGACCCGCCCTATTTCAGACAACGGGCGGCAGCCGAAAAGCGAACAAACCCCTTTACACAGGCTGTTGCGGCGCCGCCCGGGCCGGGCGCTTGCGGGATTTTAGCTGCGGCCGCTACGATTCGCACCCGTGACCTCGATTCGCCCATGACTGGCCAGCCGCACTACCTTTGGCGGCGGGTTCTCATCTACACGCATCGCTGGCTGGGCATTGCCGGATGCCTGCTGTTTATCGTCTGGTTCACGTCGGGCGTCGTGATGATGTATTCCCGGATGCCCGCCCTCGGAGCCGCCGAGCGTCTGGCGCATCTGGCTCCGCTCGACGTCAGCAGTCTCCGCCTGGCTCCGGCTGAAGCGGCCGCCATCGTTGGGGTAACGCCTCGGACGGTCCGGCTGGCCATGTTCGCCGGGCGCCCGATCTACCGCATCGCCACCGTGCGCGGTCAGAGCGCAGTGTTCGCCGACAACGGTGAGGCACTCGCGCCGTTGACCGAAGTGGACGCCGTCGACGCCGCGGCTGCTTTTGTACCAGCCGGCGGTCCGCGACCGCGAGTGGACGCCACGCTGACCGCCCCTGACCAGTGGACAGTGGGTTCAGTCCCGCGCGCTGCGTTCCCGATCTACCGATTGGCGCTCGGCGACGACGAGGGGACGACGATCTACGTGTCGGCGACGAGCGGCGAGGCGGTGCTGAAAGCCACGTGGTGGAGCCGGCGGCTCGGCTACGTCGGCGCGGTCCTGCATTGGCTGTACTTCACGCCGCTTCGCCAGAACGGGCCGCTCTGGTCGAACCTGATCATCTGGCTCTCGATCGCCGGCTGCGTCATGTGCGTGTCCGGACTGGTCTGGGGCGTCTGGCGCTACGCTCCGCTCGATCGATACCGGTTGAAACGTGTCGAGTCGCATACGCCCTACGCGGGCATGATGCGCTGGCATCACTACGCTGGCCTCATCTTCGGAGTGACGACGTTTACGTGGATCTTCAGCGGACTGCTGTCGATGGATCCGTGGGACTGGCATCCGGGCACCGCGCCAACCGCCGAACAGCGCCTGGCCCTCGACGGTGGCAGTCTCGACGTCTCAGACGTCTCGGCCTCGACCCTGGCGACCGCAGCGGCGCGTCTCGTCTCGGAAATCGGCGCTCGCGAGGTGGAGATCATTCAGGTGCGCGGCCAGCGGTACCTGGGCGGACGGCGGCCAGCCCTACCGCTCCTGTCTCGTCTGGCGCCGCTGTCACGCGGTCACGAATCCTTTGATCGATTCCCGGATGAAGAAATGCTCAACTCGGCCCGTGCTGCCATGCCGGACGCGGCGGTCGAAGATGCCGTCTGGTTGGAGCGGTACGATGCGTACTATTACGACCGCGACGGTGAGCTGTCACTGCCGATCTTGCGGGTGCGATTCACCGATCCGGTGAACACGTGGCTCTACGTCGATCCGCGGCGCGGGACGATCGTCCGGAAGGAAGAGCGCTGGAGTCGCGTCAATCGATGGCTGTATCACGGCTTCCACAGCCTCGACTTCCCCTTCCTCTACTACAGGAGGCCTCTCTGGGACATCGTCGTCATCGCGCTGAGCATCGGCGGGCTGGCATCGACTATCACCGCCATCTCCCCGGCCTGGCGGCGCCTGAGACGGATCGCGCGGCGGGTTTACGGCTGAGGGCGATTGGAGACGACTTCGCGCACGACCGACTGCGGCCGCTGGTTGACGGTCAGGAACATGCGACCGAGGTACTCCCCGATGAGGCCCAGCATCACCAGCTGCGTGCCTGAAAACACGAGCAGCGCCGCCATGATCCATCCGAACCCGTAGCTCGGGCCGACCCCCTTGAACCACAGCGCGGCGACCGTCACCAGCGCGACCACGCCGGCGGCGGCCAGCAACAGTCCCATCAGCGTCGCCGCCCTGAGCGGGAGGACCGAGAAGTTGATCCACGCGCTGAGCCAGAGCCTGACGAGGCGCCGCAGCGTGTACGTACTGCGACCTGCCCGGCGCACGTCGTGGCTGACCTCGATCGATCCGATACGCTGCGTCACCTGCAGGACCAGGCCGTCGATGTACGGATAGGGCCCCGCATAGTCGGCGACGCGGCGGGCGACGAACGCCGTCACGCAACGAAAGCTCGAAAGGTAGAAGCCGGGCGGCTTGTCGAGCGCCCAGTCGGTCATCTTGTTCGATAGCCAGCTGCCCGCATTTCGGAAGGCGGAGTGTTGTTTGACCCGGTAATGACCAAACACGACGTCCAGCCCGCTGGCCACTGCGTGTCGCCAGAGCCGCACCGCCTCGCGCGGCGGATTCTGCCCATCGTCATCGAGGTTGACGATGTGCGCGCCGCGAGCGTGCCGCCAGCCGGTGATGACCGCGTTGTGCTCGCCGTAATTGCGAGCGTGTTCGACGAGCGTGATCGGCACGCGCGCGCTCTGGACGAGCGCCCGACAGACCTCGGTTGTCGCGTCAGTGCTGCCGTCATTGACCAGCACGATCTCGTGCCCGCCCTCTAGATCGAGGGCCTCGATCTCGCGAACGAGATCGCCGATGGTTTCGGCGCTGTGGAATAGCGGGATGACGAAGCTGAGCGCGACGTCGGGCATGCGGTGCGCGAATACTTTACTCCGCCCGCCGCGCTCAGCCGTAGCCGCGAGCGCTACGCGTCCATGTACGGCATGGGCGGGACGATCCCTTTGAGGCGCGCGTAGACCGTGAGCGCGCCGCGATGGTGCGCCGTGTGATCGGTGATCCCGCTGAAAATCGCCATCCTTGGCGCGCCGCCCATGATCGCACCTTCCGGCAGCCGCGCGAGCAGGTCGGCGTCGCTCTTCGCCGCGATCGTTGCCTTTGCCGACGCCATCGCCCGCTCGAACCACTCACGGGCCTTGGCCAGCGACGTATAGCTGTTGACCTCGCTGGCCAGTTTCTCGAAATCGACGTCGAAGCCTTCGGATCTGAAGGCGCCCTGGATGAACCAGTCGATGGTCTGAGCGGCGTGCGCTACCTGCTGTGCGGCGGTCATCATGCCCGGAGCGGGCGTCGTGCTGGAATGTTCCTCAGTGAGGTTGCGCGTCGACCGATTGAAGAATTCGTGGGCGGCGGTAAGCTCGGCGACGGCCTGTTGAGCGAGTGACATCGGTCCTCCTCTTCGAAAGCGGAGATTTTCGCTTTTTGTTCGCCGAATGGCAAGCGATTTCTACACGTAAAATGGGCCATTCCCACCACGCCTTCTGCGGCGGCTCTGCGGTTCAGCAACCGATCTCTCGCGATGTTGGCGCTGGCCTGTCTGGCGGCATGTACGGCCAGCCCGCCGCCGCCCGAGACGTCGCCCTACGCGATCGAGGAGCAGTCGATCAGTGGCATCCAGAGCGATCTCGCCGCTGGGCGGATAACCTCAGAAGAGCTCGTCAAGCGTTATGTCTCGCGCATCCGTGAGCTCGACCAGAGCGGACCGAACCTTCGCAGCGTACTCGCGCTGAATCCGGACGCCGAAGAGACAGGCCGCCGGCTCGATCGAGAGCGCGCGGCCGGGCGCGTGCGCGGTCCGCTGCACGGCATTCCGATTCTGATCAAGGACAACATCGAATCCGCCGATCCCCTCCCGACCACCGCCGGGTCGCTGGCACTTGCAAAGAATACGACTGGACGGGACGCGCCGATCGTCGCCCGGCTGCGCGAAGCCGGCGCCATCGTGCTCGGCAAAACGAATCTCAGCGAGTGGGCGAACTTCCGATCGACTCGTTCGACGAGCGGATGGAGCGCGGTTGGTGGCCTGACACGAAATCCCTACGAACTGGACCGAAACGCCTGCGGCTCGAGTTCGGGCAGCGGTGTCGCCATTGCCGCCAACCTGGCCACCGCCGCGATCGGTACCGAAACCGACGGCTCGGTGACATGTCCCGCGGCGGTCAACGGACTGGTCGGCTTGAAGCCCACCGTCGGCCTGCTGTCGCGGCGGCACATCGTGCCGATCACCTCGGCGCAGGACACGGCGGGACCGATGACGCGGACAGTTGCCGACACGGCCGCGCTCCTGGCCGTGATGGCCGGCACCGACGACGGCGACACGGCGACGCGCGAAGCCGACCGGCGTCGTGACGACTACGTCAATCGGCTATCCAAAGAGGGACTGTCGGGCAAGCGGCTCGGCATCATGAAGTTTTCGATGGGATACCTTCCCGAGATCGACGCGCTCTTCGATCGCGCCGTCGAGCAGCTCAAGGCCGCCGGCGCCGAAGTCGTCGTCATCGACAGGTTCGACGCCATGGACCGCATCAACAAAGACGAGTTGACGGTCCTGCTGACCGACTTCCGCAAGGAGATCAACGCGTATCTCGCTGCGACGCCACCGGCCGTCACCACCCGGTCGCTCGCCGATTTGATCGCGTTCAACCAGCAGAACGCGGCACGCGAGATGCCACACTTCGGGCAGGAGTTGTTCACCCAATCCGAGGCCACCGCGAATCACGATCCCTCCGCGTATCAGAAGCTCCGTGAGGGCAACCGGAAGGCTGCCGGCCCCGATGGGATCGACCGCCTCCTGACAGCGAGCAAGCTTGACGCGCTCATCGCGCCGACGACAGGTCCCGCATGGACCACGGATCTCGTCAACGGGGACCACTACCTAGGCAGCGCAACAACCCTCGCCGCGGTTGCCGGCTATCCACACCTGACGGTCCCGATGGGACAGGTGCGCGGACTGCCGGTCGGCCTCTCGTTCGTGGGTGCGGCCTGGTCCGAGAGCCTGCTCCTCTCGATGGGCTATGCCTTCGAACAGCGCGCCCAGGCCCGCCGTCCGCCGCCGTCGCTTTAGTCGAGCAGGCGCGCCGCGAGCCGGCTCTCGATAACCTCTCCGTCAACCCGCTCGACTCGATAAGCACCGGCCCCGGCACGCGCTGTCACGATTTCGGCAACCTCTCGTCCGTCGAAGCGAATCGCGGCGTCATCGTCAATGGCGAAGCCGGCCGGAAATCCGTCGCGGATCAGCTGATGGTAGAGAGGCCGGCGCTGCTCTTCTCCGTCGTAGTGCGGGCAATGGCTGCCCGGGAGGAATCCGAGTCCGTCGTGCAGCGGAGCGAGACGCAGCAGATTGAACGAGTCCGTCGTGCCGCACTCGAACCAGCAGAGCGAGCCGGCGCTTCCTCCGGTCAGGATTACGCCGCGCTCCCACGCCAATCGCAGCGCGCGGTCGACGCCGTGCACACGCCAGACCGCCAGCATGTTCGCCGTGTTGCCGCCGCCGACGACGATGATGTCCTGTGCGAGGAGATAAGACTCGACGTCGTCTATCGTGCGATTGAAGAGTGCCAGGTGCGACCGCTCGGCTCGTTCCGCCGGAAAGCGCGCGTACATGTTGACGAGCACTTCGGACGAGTCGCCGGTGGCCGTGGGGATAAAGGCGACGCGGGCCCGCGGCTTGCCTGATAGATCCAGCAGGTACTCGACCAGCGGATGCGTCCGGCCCGGAGTCGGCCGCAGGCCTCCGAACGGAACGATGTGGCGTTCCGGCACCGACGCTACTTGAACTCGAAGGCCATGGCGCGCGGCGAGCCGGAGACCACCGCAATCCATTCGGCCTTGCCCGCCTCGACGTATCGAGTATCACCGGATTTGACGGTCAGGTTGTTCACTTCGCCCGTCGCCGCGGTCGACTTCAGCGTGCCAGAGCCGAGCCAGACGATAACCGTGTTGCGCGGATAACGAATCGGCCCGGAGTCGGCTCCCGCCGGCCACGTGTAATCCCAGACGGTGACGCGTTCGTCATCGAACGTCTGCTTCGCGCCTTCACGGGGAAAGAGCGGCGCCGTCGCGGAGCTGGCCACCGGCGGGCCCGATGGACCGTCATGCAGGAGCTCGATGAAGACTGCCCGCAGCGGCGGATCGGTGGTGCCCTCTTCGATATGCGTCGTGCCGCGCTTGGTCGTCGACAGGTTTCCGACCGGAGTCGTCGCTTCGCGCGCCTCACCCTCCAGCGAGGTGATTCGGCGGCCGCCGCTCTCGTAGTAAGTGCCGACCTGATCGTGGACGTGCCGATGCAGGGCAGTCGGCTGGCCTTTCGGCCAGACCATCCGCCAGACGATGAACTGGCTCGTTTCGAGCAATTTCGTCGCGTTCTGACGTGGATACGGCGGCGGGTAGGATTGCGCGCCCACGCTCGTGGCCAGCAGGGCGAAACCAAGCACCATCCATCGCATATCTGATCCTTGTCGGCTCCGGGCTTCGGGCTCCGGGCCGCGCGATAGCATACACTTGTCAGATGTCGCAGACGGTCGGGACCACGCACGGGCGGACGCCTCGGCAGGACCGCGGAGAGGACTGGGCCTGGACGGTCGTCCTCGGCGCTGCGGCCGCCGCCGAAATGTGCGAAACGGCCGGGCGGACCATGACGTTTGCCTCCGGCGGCGATGCTGACCTCCAACCGGTTCCGGCCGATCACCCTGATGCGGTCATTGCCTGGCGCCCGCAGTCGGGCTGGTCGCTGCTGCTCTCTCCGGATCATCGACAACACCCGCTCATCGACCTCTATCTGCCGATCTGCAACGCGACTGAGTCCCGACCGATCACCGTGGGCCATCTCGGTGCGAGCCTCGACGGGTTCATTGCCACGCATGCCGGCGAGTCGCAGTTCGTCACGGGCCGTGAAAATCTCCGGCACATGCACCGTATGCGCGCTCTCTGCGACGCGATCGTTGTCGGCGCCGGCACGGTGGCGGCCGATGATCCGCAGCTCACGACCCGTCATGTGCCCGGTCCGAGTCCGTTGAGGGTCATTCTCGATCCCGGCCGCCGTCTCACGGATCAGTACCGGGTGTTCAGCGACGAGGCCGCAGACACGCTCTACGTCTGCCCCAAATCGCTGACTCAACCTGGCGAGAGCCACTTCGGCCGCGCGGCCATGATGCCGGTGGACGACGAGGACGGCAGCCTCGACGCGGCCGGGGTGCTGGCGCTGCTCCGCAGCCGCGGCTGCCATCGCATCTTCATCGAAGGCGGCGGCGTCACCGTGTCGACGTTCCTCGAATCGAACCTGCTCGATCGCCTGCAGATGGCCATTGCGCCGCTCATCATCGGCGAGGGCCGTCCGGCGATCCGGCTACAGCCGCCGGCAACCCTCGGCGACTGCCGCCGGCCGCGCTATCGTGTGTTCAGAATGGGCGGCGACGTCCTCTTCGACTGCGATCTGCGCAGCGACGGCGCTGACCTCGATCCGCAGCCGCTGCTCGAGCGCATCCTTTAACTACGAGCCCGGCCACGCGGCCAAATCCGCATGGCCAACGAGCGCCTCACTCTTTCCCTCTTCGATGAGCGCCAGGCGCCGGCTCTTCCACGCGGCCACGTGATCCGCAGCCTTCGGGTCCATCTCGGTGGCGGCCCGCGCCCAGCCTTCGACGAGCTGTCGCTGGAGCGCGCCTTGTGCCGGCGTCAGCTGCCAGTCGCTGTTCTCGCGACGCCAGGCATAACCGGCCTCTTCCAGACAGCGAACGGCGGCGTCGATCGCGTCAGGTCCGAGAGCGCGGCCAAAACCCTTGGCCCGGCGCTGGTGGCGGTTGACCAGGTTCCGGATCAAATTGTCGTCGGGGTGCTCCGGCGTGCACGTCATGCGGCCGTCGTAGGTGAGCGCGAAGAGCATCGGCACGCGTGCGGTCGAGCAGTAGCCGATCAGCACACGCAGCCAGGCCTCTGACACGAGATCCAGCAGCGCCGACGCCGTCACGAGATCGTGGCCCTCGAAGAGCGCGGCGTCCGTCAGCTTCGACAAGTCAGCGTGGCGAGTCTGGACCCGGCACTCGAACGCGGCACCGCGCAGAACGAATCCCGCCGGATCGCCTGCCACCGTGCACGCGCGGCTCAGCGCCCATGACGACACCCGGCGCGGGACGTGCGCCAGCAGTTCCACGTCGCGATCGACGACCAGCCAGCGCTGCGGCGACGGAAGTTGCGGCGCGAGGCAGCGAAGGTTGGCGCCGGTTCCCGTCGCGAGGTCGAGGACGCGCACGCAATCGCGTCCGGCCATGCGGCCGGAGACTTCAGCCGCGACGTCCGCCGATCGGGCCGCGGCATCAGCCGGCTCGCGCAGCGACAACCAGTCCGGAGTGAAGTCACTCATAGCTGCTGCAGGACCTCCGCCATCTCTCCGGCGGCGTGGTCCCAATCCGGGAGCAGCAGCCGGCGGGCGCGGGCGCCCGCCGTCAAGCCGGCCCTGATACCGGGATCGAACACTCGCGCGAGCGCGCGAATCCAGCCCTCGACATCGCCGGCCGCGACGAGCAATCCGGCGTCCCCGCCGACGAGAGCGGGAATGGCGCCGGTTGGGGTGCTGAGCACGGGCAGCCCCCGCGCAAGCGCTTCAGCGACCGCCATTCCGTATCCCTCATACAGCGTGGCCAGCACGAACACGTCTGCCGCGTCGTAGAACGCCGCGGTTTCCGCCGCGCCTGCCTCGCCCCAAAGGCTGACGCGATCGGCGATCTTCAGCTCCTCGAGCAACGACCGCAGCCGATCGGCGGTTGGCGCGTCACGCCGGTCGTCTCCCACGCACATCAGCTCCCACGATCGATCGACCAGCGCGGCAAGCGCGCGAAACAGTACGTCGTGGCCCTTGCGCGGCGACAGTGAGGCGACGCAGACCAACGACAGCGGCCCGCCGTTGGAGCCGCGGGCCAGCGGCGCGGCGTCGGTCCCCGGCTGAACGACCTTGAGTCGGCCGGCGCCGACGTCGTACTCGCGTTGCAGGGTGCTGGCAGTCTCGGCGGAGGTGACGATGACGCGTCTGACGCACGACAGCGCCTGACGCTCGCTTTCGAGGAAATCGGTCACGGCGTCCGGTTCGAGCCCGGTCTCCAGTGCCAACGGGTGGTGGACCAGCGCCACGAGCTTCAACCGGTGTGCGTGGGTCAGGGCCTGGTGAGGCATCGCGCCGAACGCCAGCCCGTCGATCACCACCAGCTCGCCATCGGGCAGCGCGTCAAGTACTCCGCCGGTGTCGGCAAGGGCACGAGGCGAAGGCCGCGGAAACGTGCCGTCCAACGCGCGCACCGAGACATTCCAGTCCCGGCTGCGCAAGCCGTCGACGATCCGGCGGTCGTACTCGTATCCGCCAGTCCGGGTCGTGAGATCGCCCGGTATCAGGAAGGTCACGCTCGGCATCTGGATGTCTACGCGGTGACGTCGCCCTCGAAAGACGCGGAGGCGATATGAGACTCGTGCAACGTCACTCGTACGCTGGCGATACCGTGCGCGCCTGGACCCAGGCTGCCGCCGCGAATTGCCGACGCAATGCGGCCATGGAGCACATGAGCGAGAAATTCGGTCGTAGTGTTGCGACCCTTGAACTCCGAGACTTCGTCCAGATTGCGGTAGTTGAGCTCTCCGAGCAGAGACTTCAGGAGCTCCGAGGCCCGGCCGATGTCGACGACCACACCATCCGCGTCGAGCTCGGGACGCCGGAACTCCACGTCGACGACGAAGGTGGCGCCGTGAAGCCGCTGAGCCGGGCCGAAGACTTCACCGATGAAACTGTGAGCGACCATCATGTGGTCGCGGACCGTGACGCTGAACATGCGGCGCGCCTCGCCTAGCGGTATCGGATGCGGTGGCACAGCGTGCGATCGCCTGCGGCCACCAGTTGCGGCAGGAGCGCCGGCAGTTCGTCGAATGCGCTCTCGCCCGTGATGAGGACGTCGAGCGCCGGCTCGTCGAGCAGCGCGAGCGCAAGTCCCAGCCGGCGCCGAGTATCCCAACGTGCGCGTTTGGTCCCGGCGACGTGGCCGACCTGCGACGATCGAATCGTCAGACGGCGGGCGTGAAACGCCTCGCCGAGCGGAAGCGACACGGCCGTATCGCCGTACCAGCTCATTTCGAGCACAGTGGCTTCGAATCCCGCGAGGTTGAGCGCCAGCTCCAGCCCGGATTGCGACCCGCTGGCGTGCACGATCAGATCCGCTTCGTTCGGCGCGAAATCCGGCACGGCGAAGGCGACGCCGAGCGCGGCGGCGACCTCCGCTCGCGCCGGATTCACGTCGACGAGCGTGACCTCCGCACCGGGCACCCGGCCCGCGAGCCAGCCGACGAGGCAGCCAACAGCGCCGGCACCGACGACGACCACGCGATCGCCGACGAGCACCGGCGCGTCCCACAGTCCGTTGATCGCGGTCTCGAGGTTCGCTGCCAGCACGGCGCGCTCCGGAGGCACTCGGGGCGGGAGTGGATGCACGGCGGCGGCCGGCACGCAATACCGCGTCTGGTGCGGATAGAGCGCAAAGACGTGTCGATTCATCAGGCGCCGGGGCCCTTTTTCGACCACGCCGACGCTCGAGTATCCGTACTTCACCGGTGCCGGAAAGGCGCCCGCCTGGAACGGCGCACGCATCCGCTCTCGCTCGCCGGGCGGCACACGGCCCTGGAACACGATCGACTCGGTGCCACGGCTGATGCCCGAATACAGCGTCCGCACGACGACACCGTCGTCAGGCGGCGGTGGCAGCGGTTCTTCTCGGATTTCACCTCTTCCCGGCGCGGCGATCCAGAACGCGCGCGCTTCGTGCTCTGCCATGGCGATGCCTGTCCTCGGGGAGCCGGTCCTCAATTCTGGTGCTTTGCGCCCCGAGATACAATCCCGAGAGATGGGTCGCTCACCGCGCGCCGAAGTTCCCAACACGCGCGTCATCTCGACAGCCGCCCAGGGCCTGCTGCTCGTCCTGTTCACGGCGTCGGCGCTGAAGGCGCCACTGCAGCTCGACGTCCTGCACGTGCCACGCGCGGCGGCGCTCTTTGTCGCGATCATGGTGCTGGCGATCCGCTATCTGCCCGAGTTCCATCCCTTTCCTCGCTTCGGACCCGCCAACCAAGTCACCACGGTCCGCGCTGCGCTAACCTCGCTCGTTGCGAGCTTCATTGGCGAGCCGGCAACACCTCAAGTGGCCGCCGCCGCCGTCGTTCTTGCCTGTGCGGCGACCGCACTCGACGGCCTGGACGGCAGGCTCGCGAGACGATCGGGCATGTCGAGCGCGTTCGGCGCGCGATTCGACATGGAAGTCGACGCGCTGCTCATCCTGGCGTTGTCGGTGCTCGCCTGGCATCACGGGAAAGCTGGTGCCTGGGTGATGCTCTCCGGACTGATTCGCTACGTGTTCCTCGCAGCGGGCTGGACATGGCCGTGGCTGCAACGCGCGCTACCACCCAGCCGGCGCCGTCAGACGGCCTGCGTCGTGCAAATCGTGGCTCTGATTGTCGTGATGCTGCCGGCCGTGGCTCCGCCGCTGACAACGTGGATCGCGTCGACGGCGCTCATCGCCCTCGTCTACTCGTTCGCGGTGGACGTTCGCTGGCTCTGGCGGTCGTGACCGGATCCGCTTCGGGCTCGCGCCGCTGGCTGACCCTCGCCATCGCGCTGCTCGTCCTCAACGCTTCGCTGACGTTCCGCAATATCTGGCCGACGCCGGCATTCCGATGGTCAGGAGATCTATCGATCGAGTTGGCCGGGTGCCTCGCTCTGGTGCTGGTCGCGACGACCGCGCGACGCGGGGCTTCGACCGCGCTGGTGCGATGGCTGACCGTGATCTGGGTCATTTTCGTTTTCGGCCACTACGCAGATGTGACAACACCCGCGCTGCTCGGACGTCCGATCAACCTGGTCTGGGACGTCCGTTACGCGAAGGACGTCACGGCGATGTTCGTGCGCGCTGCTCCGATCTGGGCCGTCGCGCTCGGGTTCGTCGCGATCGCGGCTCTCGTGAGCTTCGTGTACTTGCTGCTCCGCTGGGCGGTGCGGCGCATCGTTGCGGCCGCTCAGATGAAGACCGAGCGGATCGCGCTGGGCCTGGTGGCCGCAGGAATTCTCGCGGCCTTCATTCTCACCGTGCTCCAGCCCGAAGCCGAACGGATTCCACGCTTCGCGACACCGGTTACCGTCACCTACTTGCAGCAGGCACGGCTCGTCCGGGAAGTTCTCACCGCCGATCCCAACGCGCTCCCGCCAACGCCATCGATGTCGTCCGATCTCTCGCGTGTGGCCGACGCGGATGTCGTGCTCATGTTCGTGGAGTCGTACGGCGCGGTCACGTGGCAGCGGCCCGACTTTGTCCAACGACTGGCAGAGCCCCGGCGGCAATTGGGTGACGACATCCGTGAGACCGGCCGCCGCGTGGTCTCGGGATACGTCGAGTCGCCGACCTACGGCGGCTCATCGTGGTTCGCGCACATCAGCCTCCTCTCAGGCATCGAGATTCGCGACCCCAACGCCAACGCCGTCCTCATGACGCAGCGGCGCGAGACGATGGTCGGGGCCTTCGCCCGTCGCGGCTTTCGCACCATCGCGTTGATGCCCGGACTCTGGGATCCATGGCCTGAGGGCTCCTTCTACGGATTCCAGGACATCTATGGCGGCGAACGTCTCGGCTACAAAGGACCGGAGTTTGGCTGGTGGGCGCTGCCTGACCAGTTCACGCTGGCGAAGTTCGATGCAATCGAGGCTGTCCGTCAGCCGCGAGCGCCGCTCTTCGTCTTCTTCCCAACGGTATCCACGCATACGCCGTTCACGCCGACGCCGCCTTATCAACCCGACTGGTCAAGGGTCATCACCGCGCATCCTTTCGACGATGCGGTCGTGAAACAGGCGTTCGATCAGCAACCTGACTGGATGGATCTCGGGCCGAGCTACGGCAATGCCGTGGCTTATGCCTACCAAACGCTCGGCGGCTATCTCCGCCTGCGCAAGGACCACGACTTCGTGTTCATCGTCCTCGGCGATCATCAACCGCCCGCACTCGTGAGCGGCGAGGGTCAGCCCTGGGACGTACCGGTCCACGTCATCGCGAGCCGTGGCGAGGTGCTGGATCGACTGACGGCGCATCGCTTCCGCGAAGGGCTGGAACCCACGGCGCCGCGGATCTCGAAGATGCACGAGCTGCTGCCCATTCTGCTCGATGCGTTCGGCGATTCCGGACCTCGCTGACCACGTTTCACCGGGGCCGACGGCGAGGCCGGGCCATGAACTTGGTGAGAACGACTGTGGTCGCGTCGATGCTGTTGCCGAAGATCAGAGCTGGTGCGGTGCAGCCAGACCATCTCGACGATGAGACCGGCTGCACCCGAGAGGAAGAACGCTACGAGCGGCACATGTCGCCGAGATATCCACCCCCGCCGCAGTACTTCACGTCCTGCAGCTGGATGAGGAGACCGTCGGGATCGGTGAAGTAGTACTCGGGCGTCCCTTCCTTCGCGCCGCCGCGGTTCTCCATGCGCATGCTGATGTACCACTGCATCGGCGCGGTCGGCGTGTTCGCGGGACGCGGCTTGAGCCCGTAGCCTTCGAGCGTCTTCGTGATCTGATCCGGGTTGAAGTTCTCCATGCTGAGACACACGTGATTGATGCTCGCGGGCCGCGGCGGGGCCGGCGGCGCTCCCGCCCGCGCACCTCCGCCGCCGCCAGTGAACATCAGGAACTGGACGGTCGGGCCGATCGCCAGGGTTGGCGCCGTCGGTCCCTGATACGAGCGAATCGACAGACCGAACAGCTTCTGGAAAAACGCGTTGGATCGCTGCGAGTCTGAGACGGAAATCGTGAAATGACTCAGGTCCTTGACAGCGATCAGGCCTTTGCTCGGGGACGGTTCCACTTTGAGCACGTCGCCGAGCACCCCGGCGCCGCCGCCGTAACGGGGGTCCTGCAACTGGCAGACGATACCGTCGGGGTCACCGAAATACAGCTCCGGCGTACCCTCTTTAGCGCCGCCGGCTTCGGGTCCCCGCATGCGGACACGGGACTTCAGCGGACCGTTGCCTTCCCCTTTGGTCACGCCGTGGTCGGCGAGGACCTTCAGAATGCGATCGACGTTGAAGTCTTCGACGGTCAAGCAGTAGTGAGTGATGCTCGGGGGGTTGCTGCCGGCGGCGCCGATGGCGACAAACTGTGGCCCGGAGCCAATCCGCAGCACGGTCGTGGCGCCTTGCCTGGCCTGAACCGGCATGCCGAAGAGCCCCTGGTAGAACTCGAGCGAGCGCTTCGGGTCAGAGACGCCAAGCGTCATGTGATTGAAGGCCTTCACCTTCAAGGCGCCACCCGTGCCCTGGGCCATCAACCGCGGCGCCGCCAGCATCGCCGGGACCGTCATCAGCAGCGATCGGCGGCTGATTCGTCCCATCCCATCGGGTGTGAGAATCGATTTGCTCATCACAGCCTCATCAAGCACTGGCGCTGGGGCCCCACCCCCAGCGCGAACTCACGCTGACGCCTCACCTCGGATCTTCATGTCCTCGGCTCGGCGTGGCCGCAGGCGCTCCTACTGCCTTACCTGCCCTCTCAGAGACGGCGTACTATACCGCGGTACACATGAACTGTCCCAGTTGCAACGCCACGATGACCACGCGAACTCTGGACGGCCGGCTGGGTCGAGCAGTCGACATCGACGTGTGCGGCCCCTGCCAGGTGTTCTGGTTCGACCAGTACGAGAACTTGCAGCTCACCCCGCGTGCCACGCTCCAGCTGTTCCACCTGATCGGCGAGCACGCGGCCGCCGGCCGGCCGTCTCTGTCGGTCACCGCCAAGTGTCCGCGCTGCGGATCGCGTCTCGTCACGACCCACGACATGCAGCGTAACGTGCGCTTTCAATACCTGCGTTGCCCGCACGACCACGGCCGATTGACGGCATTCTTCGACTTCCTGCGCGAGAAGGACTTCATTCGCCCGCTGTCGGGCGAGCAGATCGAGGCGCTGCGACGCAGCGTGCAAGCGGTCAACTGCTCCAACTGCGGCGCACCGGTGGACCTCGCGCACGGCTCGACGTGCGGCCACTGCGGATCCCCGCTGTCGATGCTGGATGTCAAGCAGGCTGAACGCTTAATCGTGCAGCTGCAACGGGCCGACGATGGGCACCGCTCGATCGATCCGGACCTGCCGCTCCGGCTCGAGCGGGCACGTCGCGAGGTGGAGGCGGCGTTCGCCAAATTCGATCCCGAACGATCGCCCGGTCCAGATTTGGTGGCCGCCGGAATGGATATGCTCGCGCGTTGGCTCAAAAGCTGACCGACGGTCAGCGGCGCTGCAATGGCGTCGGATCGTCGACGTCGCGAGACAGCACGCGCGACACGTAGTGCAGCGCGATGCCCACGCCCCACCGATTCGGCGTCGTCACGACGAAGGCCACCGCCAGCAGGAGGAAAAGAACGGAGCCGACGAGCGGACGCGTCCGGAACACGCCAAAGTAGACAATGACGACCATGGCGGCCACGGGAATCCGGTCGCCGATGATCGTGAAGGCCCAGGTGTCGCCCGGATTCCGTTCGAAGACCAGACCGCACACGTCGCAGCGGCGGCGCTTGCCGGCCCAACCGCTGAAGAGCAACCCCTCGCCGCAGTGAGGGCAGCGCTTCCGCCAGCCACGGCCGACGGCCGATCGAATGAGCTGCCAGTCAAGCCGGGCCACAGTCCCACCATCTGGCTAGTTGTTGATCAGCGCCAGCACGATGAGGATCGCGAGAATCAGCAACACGATCTTGATCCAGCTCCAGGGCCGCCCCCCGGCAATGGAACCGGTCACGCCGTTGACCACGACTTGATAGGACTTCGGTCCGTAGACGTAGGTCATGAGCCAGATCGGGGCGAGGATGTGCTTGAACGTCTGATCGCTGAAGGTGGCGTCGACCTGGAGGTTGCGTTGCGTGTCCCCAGGAACCCGGCGTGAGCACATCTCGCGGGTCTTCGCGTTCATGATCTCCCGAGAATGCTGCGCCGCAGCAACCAGATCAATCTGATATCGCTCGACGGTCCAACCGGCAAGATAGCCAGCGTCGTAGGGGACGAGTGTCCCGGTCGGGAACGGCTCGACGCGCCGGAGCATTGCTGGCTGCATGCCGGTCGATGCGCAGACCAGCTCGTCGTCGAACGCATGCGACAGCTCGCCGGACGCCGGCGTCCAGCGCACCCTGCGCACGGCCTTTCCGCCTTCACGCACCGTGTAGTACGTGCCAGACTCCGCGTGCCAGCGGGCGAACACCTTGGCATCGAACGTCCAGTACGGGAGGTAGACCGCGTGAACGGTGTCGGTGATCGCTTTCTTATTGAGGTTGTTCGGCGCAAACCACTGGCGTCCGTACCAGCTCCGGATCAGATCCCGCGCCTGCGGCTCGGAGATCTTCAGTGGCAGCAATGACTCCGGTCTGAACGCGTCCTTGACTTCCACGTAGGTGACGAGGGCCGCCGAGCCGCAGAAATCACAGCGCTTCCCGACTTTGTCCGGATCGAACACCGAGATGGCGTGGCAACTCTGGCACTTGACTGAGGTCTTGCGCGTGTCCCACCCTCGCGCCGAGTCGGGCACCTCGCGCAATGCCGTGACGAGATCGTGCTCGACGATGACGGTCTCCGCGCCGCGCACCTGCAGCTCCGCTGGAGACTCGGTTCCGCAATACGGACAGACGAGGGCGTGCTTCCCGGGATTCCAATGCGCCTCGGCGCCGCAGGCCGGACAGTTGTACTTCGCGAGCGCGGTCGCCGACCGTTCGTCGGTCGGCGACAACCCGGAGTTCTGGGAATCTTGCAGTTCTGGCGCTTCGGCCACGTGGACGCGCTACTTGAGGAAGTCGTTCAGGGCTGATCGGGTGATGCGCCACTGGGCGCCGATCTTCTTGCCCTTCAAATCGCCGGACTCGAGGCTCGCGAGCACGTCAGCCTCCGTGACGCCGAGCGCTTTGGCCGCATCACCCGGAGCGAGCAGCTCGGGCAATCCGCCGCCCGCTGGCTGCGGCGGCGCCGCCGGCGGTGTTGCCTGGGCCGCGATGCCACCGGGCTGGTTCACCATCTGGTTGGCCATGGCCATGCCCACGGCCATCTCGGCGCCGATGCCGCCGACGCCCGACCCGCCCTTCTCGAGGCCCTGAGCCATCTGGAACTTTACGTAGTCGTTCAAGTTGCCGACGGCAGCCATGCTCGACCGCTTGTCGATGGCGGCCTCGACCTCTGGCGGCACCGAGACGTTCTCGATGACGAAGCTCCCCATCTCGAGACCGTACTTCGCGCCGATGATTGGGTTGATGACCGGCAGCAGGGCCTCGCCCAGCTCGCTGTAGCGCGTCGCCACATCGAGCACGGGCACCTTGCTCTCCGCGAGCGCTTCGGTGAAGACGCTGACGAGACGTGATCGCATCGTGTCGGCAAATTCGTCCAGCCGGAAGTGGTTGTCGGTGCCGGCGACTTCCTTGAGGAAGCGGCGCGAATCGACGATCCTGAAGTCGTAGGTTCCGAACGCGCGCACGCGGACGATGCCGAAATCCTGATCGCGCATCATGATCGGGTTCGACGTGCCCCACTTGTTGCCGGTGAACAGCCGCGTGACGATGTAATAGACGTCGGCTTTGAACGGCGACTCGAATCCGTACTTCCACCCCTTGAGCCGCGTGAGGACCGGGATGTTGTCGGTCGTCAGCGAGTGCTTGCCAGGCGGGAACGTGTCGCCGAACTCGCCGATGTAGACGAACTGGACCATCTGCGATTCACGGACGATCAGCTGTGCTCCCCGCTTGATTTCCTTGTCATCGTCAGGGAACCGGTACGAGAGCGTGTCGCGTGAATCGTCGGTCCACTCGATGATCTCGATCAGCTGACTGCGGATGAAGTCGGCCAGGCCCATAGTTACCTCTGTTTGAAGGGGCCCTTATTCTACAAGAGGCGTGCAAGACGGTGCAGAGGCCGCCGGCGAAAGTTGCAACCCGGCATGCCCAACCTGAGACGACGAGCCCGCCCACCTGTGGCAAAACTCACCAGAAGACATTCAATGTGCACGAATTGTCGTCGGAATGCGGCTTGCTTCACCGACCGACAGTCGTCGGTTGAGTTCCAAGAGGAGCAACGCATGCCGAGTTTGAGATTACGTTCTGCCGCGTTCATGCTCGTCGCGATCGTTGCCAGTGGACTCTCTGCGTGCCATGGCGACCAGCCCGCGGCGCCGAGCGGCGGCAACGGCTCGTCGAACGGGGGCTCGTCGAGTGGAGGTTCGGGCGGCGGTTCAGCAGCAACCGGCACGCTGACGATTCGGCTCACCGACAGCCCGTTCAGCGAGGCGCAGGCACTGCTCGTCACGTTCACCGATGTCAGCGTTCACCGCGCGGATCCAGGGGAGTGGCGCACGGTGAGCAATGCGCCGCGCACGTGCGACCTCAAGAAGCTGAACGGACCGGTTGATGTCCTCGGCGTCGCCTCGCTGCCAGCCGGCAAGTACACGCAGATCCGATTGAACGTCTCGACCGCGGCAATCTATTTCGACGCCCCTTCATCTGGTCCTGCCTGTGCGGCGAGCATCACGCCGCCCGGCGGCGACTTCGAACCGGTGACGATTCCGTCCGGGGAAATCAAATTGAACAACGAGTTCACGCTGGCCGGGGCCGGCACGACGATTACGCTCGATTTCGATGGCGATCAATCGGTGCGGCAAACAGGCGGCGGCAACGGGAGAGGCAACAGCGGCGGCACGTCGTCGGGCAAGTACATGATGAGCCCGGTCATCCGCGTGGTGAGCGTTCAGTAAGTCATGGCCCGGGGCGCAGGCCCCGGG
>JBKPSC010000065.1:0-6909 GCA_046734915.1 Acidobacteriota bacterium
GACACAAGCAGCAACAGTGACGCAGCACGAGGCGTTCGGAATCCTGAACGTGGGGGACGGCAGCTCACCCGCGGAGATCGGGGAAGCCTTCGCCGATCTCGTCAAGGTCTGGGACCCGTGTCGATTCCATAGCGACCTGCGCCTCCGGAAGAAGGCGGAGCGCGCCCTTCAGGAAATCAACCAAGCCTACGCACTGCTCCAGGGCGAGGCGGATGCCGTCAGCGAGACGTCCTGGACAGCCGCGCATGAAGCGCCGAACGCTCCCGTGGCCGCCGCCGCAGAAGAACCGCTGCAGGAACCGATTGAGGGCGACGACGAGCCGGAGACGGCGGAAGAATCAGCCGGGACACCCCTGATCCAGCTCGTGGCCATCGGCATTGCCGCGGGTCTCGCGGTCGTCGCGCTTGGGACCACGCTGATGTTTCCAGCGCCGCCGGCCGATCCGGCACCGGCGTCCCAGGTGGCTTCGTCTCCGAAGCCGGCGGAGGCACCCCTGTCGATCGCGGCACCGGCAACGTCTGACGCGGTCGCCGCAGTCGTGGCGCGTACGGCATCAGAGCCTGTGACGACGCCCGAAGCGACGACGGGAGCCGTCGATCCCGCGCGGCCGGCATCAGGCATCGAAATGCTGTCGCCGCGGCGGACCGGCGGCGGTTCGCTGGTGATCTACAACCGCGAGCGGCGCGATGCAGTGGTCGCTCTGACCAGGGCCAGGATGTTCGAGCGTGCCGTGTACATCCGGGCCGGCGAGGAAGTCGAACTGGCCAATGTCGCCGCCGGGACGTATCGCGTCGTCATGATGCTGGGGCGCGACTGGGCGACGGATGGTTTCGACCGGAACTCGTCGTATCGCGAGCTGAACAAGCCGGCGCGCTTCATCGAGCGCAGGGACGAACAAGGCAAGGAATACACGCGTCTGACGGTCGCACTGCGCACGCCGGTGAAGAGCATGCGCAGCGTTCGAGCGGCGCGACCATTCCGCCTGCCCACCCGATAGCGCGCGGCGACGCGGACATCTCAAACCCATTCCGAGCTACGGCTGGCAGGGCCAAACCTTGCGTCGCGAGGTTTGATCCCTTCCAAGCGCACGGAATGTGCCTCGACTACTGGGCGCGGCCACGACTCGTCCAGCAACCCTCCGCCTCGCTGGTTCCGTCCGACTGAGCTCAGCGCATCACGCACAGGTAAATTCTTTCACGCTCGAGCCACGTCTCCTCGGGTAGGTGGCAGACTACGAGATTGCCGATGCTCTGACACCCGCGGTCGAGCTCGGTGATGTGTGTTCGTAATTCCCGGAGGTGTTTTATGGCCGTAGCCGCATCGACGTTGCTCGGACGACCGGTCTGGTCCGAGTTGATGACCACCGACATGAAAGCTGCCGAATCGTTCTACAAGACGGTGGTGGGATGGACGACGGAGCCGTTCGAAGGCGCTGGTCAGCCCTACACGGCGTTCAATCGCGGCGGTGGCGTGTCGGTAGGCGGGGTGATGAACAAGCCCGCCGAAGTGAAGGCGCCGCCGTTTTGGGCGATGTACATCGCCGTGCCGAAGCTCGAAGACGCCGTGGCCACGATCAAAAGACTCGGTGGCAAGACGCACACCGAAATGATTTGGATACCCGACGTCGGTCGTATGCAGATGATGATGGACCCGCAGGGTGCAGCCTTCTACATCATCGAACCGGCCAGCTCGGAGCGGCGGCCCGAGGGTCCGGCCGAAGTCGGCGAGGCGTCGTGGTACGAGTTGATGACGACGGACATGGACGCGGCCATGAAGTTCTACGAGCAGGCGTTTGGCTGGCAGCCCAGCGAGTCCATGGACATGGGGAACATGGGCAAGTATCAGATGTTCAACCGCCCGCACGGAATGATCGGCGGCATGATGAACAAGCCTCCCGAGATGGCCAGCGTTCCGCCGAACTGGGTGATCTACTTCCGCGTCCCCGACGTCGATGCGGCCGCCGAACGCATCAAGGCCAACGGCGGGAAGATTGTCAACGGACCGATGGAGGTTCCCGGCGGCGATCGGGTCGTGATCGCGACCGATCCGCAGGGCGCCACATTCGGGCTGCACGCGAAGAAAGCCTCCTGAGCGTTATCGCCGCGGTGGCGAGGGGCGGCCGTGCGAAGGCCGCCCAACCGGCGCGGATACAATCCACGTGATGTCGGTCGCCTCGCACCTGGCGGTCTCGCCGGCGAAATATGACGCGCGCATCCGATCGCTGATCCCGCTCTACGACGAGCTGATTGCGGAAGTCGCTGGCGCGCTCGATCATGCGACGCGTCCGGTACGAACCATCGTCGATCTGGGGATCGGCACCGGCGCCCTCGCGCGCGCATGCCTGGAGCGCGTACCAGGCTCGCGTGTCTGGGGCATCGACGCCGACCCCGATATGATGGCGATCGCGCGCACCCGCCTCGGGCGGCTCTCACGGCGCGTGACGATGACGAAAGGCAGCTTCCTCGAAGAGGCGCTGCCGTCGTGCGATGTGCTGGTCGCCAGCTACTCGCTGCATCACATCCGGACATCCCGCGAGAAGCTGACGTTCTATCGCCGCTGCCACCGCGCCCTTCGTCCTGGAGGCATCTTGATCAACGGCGACTGCGCACCGGCCTCGACGCCGCGCGGATTCGCGCGCGATCTCGACCTCTGGTTCACGCATCTCGGAAAGACGTTCGGGGGCCGCTCTCGCGGACGCCGCGTCTACGAATCGTGGGCCGATGAGGACGTGTATGTGCCGCTCGCCGAGGAGACCCGACTGCTCGAGCGTGCCGGTTTCGCTGTCGACGTGCCGTGGCGCCGCTCGCCGTTCGCCGTCATCGTCGGTCATCGATTCAAATAGAGGACCGTCAACGATCTCGACGCAAGCCCAGCCAGAGGTCCAACGGATTCCGATGTAAGTTACGTCACCCCGCCCGATGCGTTGATTCGGCCATGAGAAAGATCCAACTCCGTCGCGACTTCGCCAGAATCCGATCGCTGTTGCACCTCGTCCTTGTGTGCGTCGCTCTCGGATCGACGGTCAGCGCAATCAGCGTCACCACTCGCAGCTACAACCTCGGGCGAACGGGCTGGAATCAGAACGAAACGGTTCTCAAACCGTCGAACGTGACCGCGAGTACCTTTCACAAAGTCGGCGAGCTGCGCGTCGACGACAAGATTGAAGCGTCGCCGCTGTTCGTCGAGGGAGTGCCGACGAGCTCGGGCGTTCGCGACCTGATCATCGTGAGCACGACGAACGCGACTGTGTACGCGTTCGATGCGACCACGAACGCGCAAGTGTGGGTGAAGAACCTGGGCCCTGCGGTTCAAGGTCTCAAACCGGCGCTCTACGAGAAGTGGGGGATTACGTCGACGCCGGTTGTCGATCCCGACACGAACACGCTCTACGTCGTCCGGCTCGCCTGGGAAGGCGTGAACAAAGTGTATCGGCTGTTCGGACTGCGCCTCGCGGATGGCAGCGAGGAGATTCAATCACAGGCGGTCGACGGCTTCTCCGTGAAGCGCAACGGCAAGTTCTTTCGAAACGGAGAACAAATCATCCGCACGGGGCTGGGGATCTGGAGGAATGCGGCAGGCGCGAAAGCGGTCATCTTCGGCGCGACCGGCGGCGAAGACGTCAACGGCGCGAACGGATGGATCATCGCGTACAACATCGCCCGGCTGCGCGCAGGCGGAAACGTGACGCCGGCGGTCTGGTGCAGCACACCGAAGGCCGGCGGCGCGGGAATCTGGATGGCATCCCAGGGCCTCGCGGTCGATGAAAGCGACCCGAACCGCGACATCTACTTCGCGACGGGGAACGGTCCCTACAACCCGACCTTCGGGGCCGACGATCTTGGCGAGAGCGTCGTCCGCCTGCGATTCGATCCCGGCGCGAACACCCTCAACGTCGTCGACTGGTTCACGCCGTTTACGGACGCCTCACATGACGCGGATCATCAGGATCAGGATCTTGCAGCGGGCACCGTCGTACTGATCCCGAACGCGAAGAGCGTACTCGCGGGCGGCAAGGAAGGCATCTTCTACAACGTCGACCGCACCAGCATGGGCAAGCTCTCGCATGCAAACCTGCTGCAGCCCGCGTTTGTCGGTACGTTCGCACCAGTCTCGCCGTTCAACTATCTCGCGAACACGAACCAGGCCACGACTACCGACGGCACGACCGGTGGGAGCGGCGGCGATCGCACGTTCATTCCTCATCCCGCCGACGGCGGGCGGACACGGCACTTTCACGGTGGCCCCGTATATTTCGAGAGCAGCTCCCAGCGATTCGTCGCTGTGATGGGCGAGAACTCGACCCTCCGCCTGTATCGATACAACGGAACCGTGCTCACGACGACGCCGATCGCGCAGTCGACTCCGATCACGGCGGCATCCGGGGACACGGCGGCACCTGGCGGAATGCCAGGCGGCTTTCTGTCGGTATCGTCAGCCAATGCCTCCGGCGCCGACGGCATCATCTGGTCGATTTCGCCGCGTAAATCGAATTGGCGCGACCCGGCGGCCAACGAGATTCCAGGTCAAAGCATCCTGCGCGCGTTCAACGTCGTTCCCTCCGGTACGTCGATGAACGAAATGTGGAACAGCGAGATCGACGTGGCCGACGCCGTCGGGACGGCGTCGAAGTTCCAGCCGCCGCTCGTCGCGAACGGACGCGTGTATGTCGCGACCTACAACAACCGCGTGGTGATCTACGCCAACACGGCACCCCGGCTTACTGCTCGCGACATCCGGCGCACGATGGTCCTCATCAAGGCCGACACGCGGCCCGGCCAGGATCTGTTCATCCGTGGGGGCATCGACCACGCCGTCGGTAGTTCGCGTGGACGCAACTGCCCTGACGTCGACGGGCCGCAGTTCGGCGATCCGAAGTACTACAACTGCGCCGTCAGGATCGAACATCGCAATACGCTCAACAACGGCGCGGACCACGAACCGTATGCGATCACGAACCGCTGGCAGGTCAACGATTCATATCTCGACTGGTACGGCCGCGAGGAGTTCCAGACGTATCAGCGCCGCGGTCCGACCTACAACGAACTCGGTCTCGCCCAGGGAACGCCTCTCGACTGGACGACGAACAATTCCACGAACCCGAGCGCTGTCGTACGGCAAGGTTTCGGGTTTCTGAAGGAGAACGCCGACGCGAATTTGGGCGATGGCTACTGGATGCTGGATGTCGACATGGACTGCGAGACGGCAGTCAACATAGGCGGCACCTTCTGGTTCGAGGTGAAGTCGTTCGTCACCAACACGGCAGACGGATGGGAGCCGGACGTGAACCAGGCGGACCGCCCGTACGTGTCGCGGAACCATTTCGCCAAATGCGGGAAGATCACCATCTTCGAGCGGGGCACGAACTCGGTGCAGTACCGCGATTTCGACACGGTCAACCAGTGCTCGCTTCCCGACGTCGAGCGACGATGCAACGGAAGCGTCGCGCAGGTTTGCAAGTCAGTCGCCGGCGCACAGATCTGGCAGAACAGCCAGGACTGCGTCCAATCGCGACAGCTCTGCCAACCGTCCACCGGCAGCTGCTGCACCCCGACCAATGGCTTCGACGGATCGAACAGAAACTGCCAATAAGTCAGCAGGCGACTTATGATGGCACTCTATTGCACACGTGACCATTCGCCCGGAAGATGGGGGTGGGGCATCATGGCGCGGACCGGGTCTTCAAGCGGAGCATGGGTCGAAGTGTTGCTGCTGTGCATTTTCGTGGTGCTGGTGGTGTGGTCCCTCGTCGATTGGCTGCAGTAACGGCAAGATCCCACGGGGCGAACGCGAGTTCGGGGCACAGGCGACGCGCGGATACAATACGGTCCGACTCGTCCGTCCATGACCGAGAGCGACGCGCTGCGTATCCTCAATCTGCAGGCCGGGTGTTCCGCTGAACAGGCGCGGCAGGCCTACCTCGATCTGGTCAAAGTCTGGCATCCGGATCGATTTCGAAGCGACGAGCGGCTGACTGCCCGGGCAGAGCGGGAGCTTCGGGACATCAACGAGGCGTACGCCGTGCTGCAGGCGAGCGGCGGGCGATCGCGACAGTCGGGCACGGCCAAGCCACCCGGCGCAGAATGGCAACCGCCTGAACCCGATCCGCCGTTCGCGGCGCGGCCAAGTACGACAGACGCCGGCGTTACACAATCTCACCCCTCGCTGGCCCGAAGCATCGTCATGGGCGTCGGACTTGGCCTCGTCGTCACCGGCGTCTTGACCGTGATGCTGCTCGTCACGCGAGACCGTCAGGGGTCCCCCGCGGTCGCCGAGACGACGGCCGCGCCGCTGCCACGCAGTTCGACGAACGGGTCACAGGCGACGGCCGAGCGGCTGCCGCCTATCGCAAGCCGCAACGCACTCGAGGCGCCGCGGCCGGATTCGGGAACGGAGATGCTGCAGCCGCAGCGAAGCGGCGGCGGGTCGCTCGTTGTGAGCAACGCATCACGACGTGACGCGGTGATCGCGCTGGAGACACCGACGGGCTACGAGCGAGCCGTCTACGTTCGCGCCGGCGAGCAGGTCACACTCGGCAATGTCGCCACGGGAACCTATCGTGTGCAGATGATGGTGGGACAGAACTGGATCAGCGGTCGATTCACCCGGGACATCGCGTACCAGGAACTCGACGAGCCGATCACATTCGCGGAGAGCAGCGACGGCCGAACGACCGAATACACGAAGCTCACCGTGTCCTTGCAGCCGGTCGCCACAGGCGAGGGCATGCGCCCGGCGCGACCATTCCGCATCACACAATAGGTGCCCGATATGAACGTGGCGCTGGCACTGATCATCGCCCAGGGGTTGGCGGAGTACGGCGGCACCAGCGGCGCACTCGCGCAAACCTTCGAGGACCTCCGCGTGAAAATCAACCAGATGCTGGGGAACACGGGCCCGGGAACGTGGGTT
>JBKPSC010000066.1:0-12206 GCA_046734915.1 Acidobacteriota bacterium
CGCGCAGATCGCGGACGCGCTCGAGGCGGCTCACGACCAGGGGGTCATCCACCGGGACCTGAAGCCCGCCAACATCAAGTTGAGATCGGACGGCACGGTGAAGGTGCTGGACTTCGGGCTCGCCAAGCTCGCCCAGGCCCCGGACTCCGGGCTCCAGGTTCCAGGCGGGTTCACGCAGTCGCCGACGATTACGTCACCAGCAAACTTGACTCGCATCGGCATGCTGCTTGGGACGGCGGCCTACATGTCGCCGGAGCAGGCGAAGGGCAGACTCGCCGACAAGCGCAGCGACGTCTGGGCGTTTGGTTGTGTGTTCTACGAGATGCTCACCGGCCGTCGCGCGTTTGATGGCGGCGACCTGGCCGAGACTCTCGCCGAGGTGCTCAAAGGTACGCCTGATTGGACCGCCTTACCGGCAGCGACGCCTCAGGGCGTTCGACGATTGCTTCGGCGGTGCCTGGAGAAGGACCGAAAAGACCGGCTCGCGGACCTCGGCACGGCACGGCTCGACATCAAAGACGCGTTGAGCGTGCCGGCCGATGAGCCGCGGCGCGAACCATCCCCATCGTGGCGGCGCCGCCTGCTGCCGGTTGGCCTTGCCATATTTGTTACGGCCCTGCTCGCCGGATATGGCGCGTGGGCCGTTGCGCGCTCGGCACCCAGGCCCGCGATCCTCGTGACGCGCTCGCTTCTCGCCGTTCACCCATTCGATCGTCGGGCGACACCTGGTGCCGGCCAAGACGCTTTGACAGCCAGCGGCGGGGCTGCTGCGGCGCAAGCCAACATCCGACCGAATCGAAGTGCCATCGCGTTGTCCCCCGACGGGCGCACGTTGGTATTCACGGCCGCCAGTGAGGACGGTGTGCACCTGTACTTGCGGCGACTCGACCAACTGCAAGCCGCACCCATTCCAGGCACACAGGGCGCCGACACGCCATTCTTCTCGCCGGACGGCGCGTGGATCGGCTTCCAGGCAGCAGGCGAGTTTCGAAAGGTGCCGGTTTCTGGTGGGCCGCCAAGCCGGATCTGCGCGCTCCCCCGCAGCGATACGGCACGCGATACGGCACCCGGAATGTTCGGCGCGAGCTGGGGAGACGGCGATGTTGTCGTGTTCGCGTCCGATGGGTTGTTGTGGCGCGTGTCTGCCAGTGGAGGGCAGCCGGAGGCCCTGACGACGCCGGCGGCCGACGAGTACGGCCATCGGCTACCCCATGTCCTTCCAGGAGGTGAGCTGGTTCTCTTTACGGTCGCACGGGAAGTGCTGAGGTGGGACGACGCGCAGATCGCCATCAGGTCGATCACAACCGGCGAACAGAAGATCTTGCTCGAGGATGCCGCGGACGCACGCTATGTGCCTGGCTATCTCGTGTTCGTGCGGAGGGGTGCGCTGATGGCTGCGCCGTTCGACGTGAGCAGACGCGAAGTGGGCGGACCGGTCACGCTCGTCGAAGGTGTCATGCAAGCGGCCAATATGGGCAGGCCGACAGCCGACTCCGGCGCGGGGCAATTTGCTGTCGCCGGGGGCTCACTTGTATATGCGAGCGGCGGTGTCACGCCCCAAGCTCAGAGCGAACTCGTCTGGGTCGATCGAACGGGAAACGTGGAACCGCTGGGGTTTCCGGCGCGCGACTACATCTTCCCGAGATTGTCACCCGATGGCAGTCACCTGACGTTCTTCAACGCCTATACCGGCGCCAATCGGCGCATCTGGATGTACGATTTTGCGCGCCGCACGCAGCCCGTGCCGCTCACGCCGCCAGACGAACGGGGAGCGTGGGCAATCTGGATGGACGACGAGAGGATCTTCTTTTCG
The DNA here is from genome assembly GCA_046734915.1 of Acidobacteriota bacterium. Lineage (GTDB taxonomy): Bacteria > Acidobacteriota > Vicinamibacteria > Vicinamibacterales > CAVVIG01 > VFZL01. The sequence goes on from JBKPSC010000066.1 coordinate 1,814, forward strand.
TCATTCTTCAGAGGCGCTGGTCTGAATCTGTCCACGAGGCGCGTGACCGACGGTGGCCCGTCGGAGCGGCTCACCACTAACAGAAGGTCCACGCGACCGGGCTCGTGGTCCCAGGCGCACAAGGCATTGGCCGTCTCGGGCGATGGCGGTAGCGGTATCTCAGTATTGGATATGACCACCCCCGATCGCCGTGAACGTATCCTGGTGCGAGGCCCCGCTGCTGCGGGAGATCCGGCGTTCTCGCCGGATGGGCGGTGGATAGCCTATTCGTCGATGGACTCGGGTCGGCAAGAGGTATACGTCCAACCATATCCCGGTCCGGGCCGGCCCGCGACCGTGTCGCCAGATGGCGGTCGCGCTCCGGCATGGCGGCGGGATGGGGCGGAGCTGTTCTACACGACGCCGGATGGGTACACGACGCCGGACAGGCCGGGGAACAGAATGACGATGATGGCCGTGTCGGTCAGCGCGAGGGCTGACGGACTACTCATCGGTCCACCTCGCGCGCTGTTCAGCGGCCGATTCATCGCGGCCGGCCAGCTGCAAAACTACGACGTGACGGCCAACGGCCAGCGGTTCCTCATGGTGCAAACGCTCGATCCCGCGCCGGAACCGCAGACCGAGTTGGTGCTGGTACAAAACTGGTTCGAGGAGCTGAAAGCGCGCGTGCCGACCAGATGACGCTCGTCTGAGTAGTGCCGTCGGGCTGATCAAGTCCTTCCTCGAGCAGGTCGCCAGACGATGAACCCTCACCTTCACCGTGGTCGTCGTCGTTCCATCTGTGATGACCGAACTTCTTCACGCGGAACTCGATGGCGCCAATGTCACATGGCCCTCTCCGCAATTGACCGATTTGGTCTCGTCGCGGACAGAACGCATCGTTTCCCGCATCGACCGCCTGACTGTCCTTCAGAAGGGGAAAATGCCCGTTGCCCGGAGTGCCGTCATCCGTGAACGCGCCCAGACCGGCGTCGCCGGTCCGATCACCCGGTTGGAACATCACCGTACATCCAGTCAAGTCGCCAATCAGGTTGTTCCCTCGTGATGTGACGGGCCCAGAACAGTCGCGAATCAGCGGTTCGGCCGGGTCATGAACGATGATTGTGTTTTTTAGAACAGTTATCGCAGTCGGCGGCGCCGTGCTGAGCGTACTGGAAGGGATGAAGGTGCTTGAAGGACTGGTTCCAACGATCGTGCTGTTGACAAGTGTCAACTGACCGGCGTTGCTGATGGCGCCTCCTCCAAAAGGATTGCCGGCGTTGTCAGCAAACGTGGTATTTCTTACCCACAAGGAGCCTAGGTTGCCAATCGCGGCGGGCCCACCCGGACCGACCGCTGCGTTCTCCACAAACGAACTGTTTGTCACGACGACTGTTGCTTCAGGGTTCACCCAAAGGGCACCGGCCGGGTCTGCGCTATTGCCGCGGAAGGTTGTTTGACCGACGGATACGAAGCCACCGCCGACAGAGAGACCGCCACCGAAGAAATGGCTTTGGTTTTGCGCAATCCGACTGCCGCTGATTCGCAGATAGCCACTCCAGTTGCTGAGCCCGCCACCGTCGAGCGCGTCATTCTGTTCGAAGTCACTGTCGGCGATGATCACCGTCCCGCCGAGATTCAGGAGGCCGGCGCCGCTATCGCCAAAGTTGTTGGCGAAGGTGCTCCCGGCAATCGTGACGATGCCGCCATTATTGAGAAGGCCTGCGCCAGAACCGCCGTGGTTATTGCTGACAACACTGTCTCTCATCGTCACGACACCACCAGCGTTGAAGAGTCCTGCGCCCCCCGTTGCAACCAAAGGGGCCGCGCCATTCCTTATGGTGACTCCTCGCAGGATCAGCCGACCGATCGACGCCACATGAAGTAGCCGAAAAACCGGGGCGCCCGATGCGCGTTCGAGGCGCGCTGTCCCCGTTCCGATGACACCGATCGTGAGCGCGCTCGTGATCGATGGGAGACCGTTCGGCCCGTTCGTGCTGTTATCAACGTCGAGCAGGGTGTACGTGCCTGCGGCCAACCGGATCGTGTTCTTGGGCTGCCCGTTCGTATTCGCTTCGTTGATCGACTGAATCAGGCACGGGACGTCTCCGGCCGCACAAAAGAAGGTTGTCGCCTCGGCGTCATGAGCAGGCATGAACGCCGACAAGCAAACAATTCCGATGAGAGGCAGATAGCGCCTGGCAGGATTTGTCATAGCTTGCTCCTTAAACGTCGAGCGGCGCAGAGCCTAACACGCTCGGGCGCGCGGGACATTGAAAGCTCTTGAGCTGGCGCGCCGTGACATCTAATGTATGCCCATGATCAGGGGACGCGTCGTTGTTGCCGCAACGTTCGTCGCCGCTCTTGACGTGGCAGCGTCTGCCCAGAAGCCACCATCCTTCCAGAACAGCAATCTCGTCGACCTCGACGTCGTCGTCACGGATGGCGATGGCCGCTCTGTGATTGGATTGCTGGAAGAGGAGTTCGACGTCCGTGAGGACGGGAAGCGCGTCGAATTGAAGACCTTCAGCCCGGTGGTGCCCGCTGAAGGCGCCGAGCCCGATGGCGGCCGCTCGCTGGTGATCCTGCTTGACGATGTCACGATGCCTCCCGAAGCGGTCGATGCGGTCAAGGACCTGGCGAACTATCTGGCGATGCAGGCCCGGCCGATCGACGATGTGAATGTCATCAGTTTCAGAAAACTGGACGACCTGTTCGGCGATCGCTTGACCGCGCTCGCGCGCATCGCGGAGTACAAAGGTGCGCCGATCCGCTACGCGCCGGCGGGTTCTCCGGAAGACGTGCTGAAGCTCGTGACCAGCGTCTCACGGCAGCTCGAGTCGGCTGGCCGCCGGCGAACGGTTCTGGTCTGCATCGGCGCGCAGCACCTCTGTAATGTCACCCAACCGAACGGCTTTGGCGGCACGTTCTACAACGAATGGAAGGATGCCGTCGGCGCCGCGGCCCGCGCCCATGTCAGTGTGTACGCCTTGCTGAGGGTGCCGGCCAGCGTGTCGGGCACCGGTCTTGTAGAGGCCACCGGCGGAGCTGTCTTTCGCGGCGTCGAGGACATGCGTTCCGTGCTCGATCGGCTGTGGCAGGATGCCGGTCAGCATTACCTGCTCGGGTACTCGCCCCCGACGTCATCGAAGGACCTGCACACAATCAGCGTGAAGGTGACGCGCCGGGGCGTCAAGGTGTTTCCCCGTCGTCAGCGCGGGAACTGATCACAGATAGAGCAGGTGTGCCTACTGAAACGACAGCAATTTGGCCGACAATCGGCCTTGACACTTCCAATCCCGGCGCGTAGAAGGATGAGATTTGGTCCCGTCTGGAGGCAGATGACGTTCGCATTTCGCTTTAACAGAGTGCTGACGCTTGGGCCTGCCTGGCTAGCTGCGACGCTGGTTCTCGGCCTGCAGGTGGACACGACGGCGGAGCAGCCAGCTCGCCGGCCCACGACAGGCCCTGCTTCACCGTCTGCTGCCGGCGCCGTCGCGCCTCCGTCGAGTCACCGTCGCCTCCTCGATCGGTACTGCGTCAGCTGCCACAACGAACGCCTCAAAACTGCGGGCCTGAGGCTGGACCAGATCGACGTCTCCAGACCCGATGTAGAGCCGGAGGTCTGGGAGAAGGTGGTGCGCAAGCTGCACACGGGCATCATGCCGCCCGCCAACATGCCGCAGCCTTCCGAGGCCGATCGCCGCGCGTTGTTGACATGGCTGGAAACAGAGCTGGATGCGGCATCCGCGGCCCGACCGAATCCCGGTCGCACCGAGACGCTGCGCCGCCTGAATCGGACGGAGTATCAGAACGCTATCAGAGACCTGCTGGCCCTCGATATCGACGCGGCCTCGCTGCTGCCGCCCGATGAGAGCGGCCACGGCTTCGACAACGTGACGGTCAGCGACCTGCCGCCGACGCTCCTCGACCGCTACATCTCGGCCGCGCAGAAAATCAGCCGCCTGGCGATCGGCCGCACGCAGTCGTCTCTGCAGAGCGACGTCATTCGCGTGCCGGCCGACCTCACGCAGGAAGATCAATTGCCCGGCCTGCCGATCGGCACGCGCGGCGGGGTGGCGGTGCCCTACACGTTCGCCGAGAACGGCGAGTACGACATCCAGGTCTGGCTGGCGCGCTCTCTCGAGGGGAACGTTTCCGGTTTGCGAGAACCGCGCCCGCACGAAATGATTCTGCTGATCGACCGCGCGCCGGTCGCGACCTTCACGATCCAGAAGTCCGCCGATGTCGCCGATACGCTGATCGATCGCGATTTGAAGACGCGCGTCGCGGTGTCCGCAGGACCGCACGAGCTCGCCGTCACATTCGTGAAGGACGGGTCGTCGCTGCTCGAAACGGGACGGCAGCCTCTGCAATCGCACTACAACGACAGGCGTCATCCGCGGATCTCACCCGCCATCGACCAAATCTCGGTGACCGGACCGTATGCCGCGACAGGCGCCGGGGACACCCCGAGCCGCCGCCGGTTGTTCGTGTGCCAACCGGTCGGCGACGAAGAGAAGTGCGCGAAGGAGATTCTCACCACACTGATGCGGCGCGCCTACCGCCGGCCGATCTCGAAGGCGGACGGCGAGGGGCCGATGGCGTTTTATCGCGAGGGGCGCGCCGGCGGAGATTTCGATGCCGGAATCGGGAGGGCGTTGAGCGCGGTCCTCATCAACCCCGAGTTCCTGTTCCGCGTGGAAGCCGTGCCGAAGAAGACACCAGCCGGCGGCGCCTACAGAATCAGCGATCTCGAGCTGGCATCCCGGCTGTCATTCTTCTTGTGGAGCAGCATCCCGGACGATGAACTGCTCGACGCCGCCATTCGCGGAAAACTCAGCCGGCCCGAGGAGCTCGAGAAGCAGACGCGCAGGATGCTCGCCGATCGCCGCTCGTTCAACCTCGCCACCAACTTCGCCGGACAGTGGCTGCGGCTGCGCAATCTCGAGGCGGTGAACCCGAACGCGAATCAATTCCCGGACTTCGATGACAACTTGCGGCAGGCGTTCCGGCAGGAAACCGAGCTCTTTATCGACAGCGTGCTGCGCGAGGATCGCAGCGTGCTCGATTTGATCAAAGCGGATTACACCTTTCTCAACGAGCGGCTGGCCAAGCATTACGGGATTCCCGGCGTGTACGGCAGCCGTTTCCGCCGCGTGACGCTCACGCCAGAGAGCAAGCGTGGAGGCCTGCTGCGGCAGGGCAGCGTGCTCTCCGTCACCTCGTACGCCACGCGGACCTCGCCGGTGATTCGAGGCGTGTGGGTCTTGAGCAATATTTTCGGAGCGCCGCCGCCGCCTCCGCTGCCAAACGTGCCATCGCTCGACGAGAACGCGGTCGCCGCCAGCCTGCCGATGCGCGAGCGGCTGGCAGCACATCGCAACAACGCCGTCTGCGCCAACTGTCACCGCACGATCGACCCGGTGGGCTTCTCGCTCGAGAGCTTCAACGCGATCGGGCAGTGGCGGGACCACGAAGGGGACGACCAGCCGATTGATGCGTCGGGGGCTCTGCCCGGTACCGGTGAGTTCGGCGGTGTCGCCGGCCTCGAACAGGGGCTGCTGAGCCGTCCTGAGCTGTTCGCCGGAACGCTGACGGAGAAGCTGTTGACGTTCGCGCTGGGACGAGGCGTCGAATACTACGACGCCCCCGCCGTCCGCAAGATCGTTCGCGAGGCCGCACCAGACGACTATCGCTTCTCGTCGCTCATCCTGGGCATCGTGAAGAGCGTTCCGTTTCAAAACAGGAGATCGTCATGATCGTCACGAAGAAGGCGATGTCCCGGCGGACGGTTCTGAAGAGCGCGCACGCCGTGCTGGCGCTGCCCCTGCTCGACGCGATGATTCCCGCGGCCACGGCCTGGGCGAAGACGCCGGCCAAACCGGTGCGGAGGCTCGGATTCGTGTACATGCCGATGGGCTGCGACCATGCACATTGGGACCCACCGGCCGCGGAGAGGCTCACCGAACTCTCGCCGATTCTGCAACCGCTCGAGTCCGTCAAGGACCAGGTGACCGTCATCACCAACCTGCGGCTGCAGAATGCCTACCCGGGGACGCATGACACCTCGAACGCCGGCTTCCTCAGCGCGGCGTTTGCCAAGCACACCGAGAGCTCGGACTATTTTCTGGGCACGACGATCGATCAAATCGCGGCGAAGCAGATCGGCCGCGAGATGCAATTGCCGTCGCTCGAGCTCGCGATGGATCTGAACCCGCTCGCCGGCGTGTGCAACAACGGATACGCGTGCGTCTATCAGAATTGCCTCTCCTGGTCGTCGCCGACCACGCCGCTCCCCTCCGAGGCGCATCCGCGCATCGTCTTCGACCGGCTCTTCGGCGAGGGAGGCGACGCCGCCGCGCGGCGGGCGGCGCTGCGGAGCCGGGCAAGCCTGCTCGATTCGTTCATGGGAGACATCGCGCGGCTCAAGCAGCGCGTCGGCGCGCCCGATCGCGTTCGCGTCGATCAGTATCTCGAGAGCATCCGCGAGATCGAGCGGCAGATTCAGCGTGCCGAGGCGGCGGCCACCGACGACGCGATGCCCGACCTCGATCGCCCGGTTGGCGTTCCCGCCGCGTTCGCCGATCACGCGAAGCTGATGTTCGATCTCCAGGTTCTGGCGTTCCAGGCGGACATCACGCGGATCGTCACGTTCCAGCTCTCGCGCGAGCTGAGCAATCGCACCTATCCCGAGATCGGCGTGCCTGACGCGCACCATCCGACGAGCCATCACGGCAACGATCCCGAAAAGATCGCGAAGTGCGCCAAGATCAGCGCCTTCCATGTGTCGTTGTTCGCGCAGTTCCTCGAGAAGATGAAGGCGACTCCCGACGGCGACGGCTCGCTTCTCGATCACACGGTTTATCTGTACGGAAGCGGGATGGGCAACCCCAGCCTGCACGATCACGAGAATCTTCCGATTCTGGTGGCGGGCGGCGCCGCATGCGGCATGAAGGGCGGCCGCCATATCAAGTACGAAAAGGGAACGCCGCTGGCCAACCTCCACCTCACGCTGCTCGATCGCGCGGGCGTCGTTCTGGATTCATTCGCCGACAGCGACGGCAAGGTCGAAGATCTATTCGATCCCGTCGCCGTGTAGCCAATTTGCGGGAGGTGGACATGCCTCGGCGAAGAACGAGTGGACTCGCGCTCCTGGCGCTCAGCCTGGCCGCCGCAGCTTCGGCCGCGGACCGCGCGCCGCTTGCCGATGCCGTGGAGCGGCGCGACACGGCGCTCGTCCGTACGCTGATCGCCGCGAAGGCCGACGTGAACGCCTCGCAAATCGACGGGACCACCGCCCTGCACTGGGCGGCGTACAACGATGATCCGGAGACGGCCACGCTGCTGGTGCGATCGGGCGCCAACGTCAACGCCATCAACCGCTACGGCGTGCCCCCCTTGTCGCTGGCGTGCGCCACTGGCCACGCCGATGTCGTGAAGGTGCTGCTGGCGGCCGGCGCCGATGCGAACGCCACGCTGAAGGGTGGAGAGACCGTCCTCATGGGAGCGGCGCGTTCGGGGAATCTCGAGGCGGTCAAGGCGCTCCTTGCGCGCGGCGCCAGACACGACGCGCGCGAGCGGCGCGGGCAAACGGCGCTGATGTGGGCCGCCGCCGAGGGACACGCGGCCGTGGTACGCGCACTGATTGACGCCGGCGCCGACGTGTCCGCGACCCTCGATTCCGGTTTCACGCCGTTCTTCTTCGCCGTCCGCGAGGGACACATCGCCGCGGTGCGAGCACTGCTCGATGCGGGAGTCGATGTGAACGCGACGCTGCAGCGCCGCGAGAGCGAGCCGGGAAGGCCCGTCAACACCCCGCCGTACAAGCCGGCCGTGCGGGGCACGAGCCCGCTGTTGCTGGCGGTGCAGAACGGCCACTTCGAGCTGGCGATCGCGCTGGTGGAGATGGGCGCCGATCCGAACGACGTGCGCTCGGGATTCACGCCGCTTCACACCATCACCTGGGTGCGAAAGCCGGATTCCAGCGATGGCAGCGAACCTGCGCCGATCGGGTCGGGCCGTCTGACGAGCGTTCAGTTCGTGCGCGAGATCGTGAAACGGGGCGCGGACGTCAATCTGCGTCTCGCCAGGGGCACGCCGAAGGTTCCCAACACGTCCTCGCGCATCGACGCTGAGGGGGCGACGCCGTTTCTCCTCGCCGCCGATCGTTCGGACACGGCGCTGATGCGGCTGCTCGTGGAGCTTGGCGCCGACGCGCTGCTGCCGAACTTCACCGGGACCACGCCCCTGATGGCTGCCGCCGGCCTCGGCACGACGGAACCGCTCGAAGAAGCCGGCGAGGAAGCTGAAGCGCTCGAAGCCGTCAAGATGCTGCTCGACCTCGGCGCCGACATCAACGCCATAGATGACAACGGCGACACCGCGATGCACGGCGCCGCGTACGGCAATTATCCGCTCGTCGTGCAGCTGCTGGCAGACCGCGGCGCCGACCCGCAAGTCTGGAAGGAGCGCAACAAATTCGGCAGGACCCCGCTGTTCATTGCCGAGGGCTATCACGGGCGCCTCCCGCGGCCGGATCGGCCGACGATCGACGCCGTGACTCGTCTCATGCTGGCTGCGGGGCTTTCGACCGAGGGTGAACGGCCGGCTATCGTGGATATCTACGCGACGCCGCCCCAACCTCCAAAGCCCTGAAACCCGGGCAGCCGTGAGGTGGGTTTTCGCCTACCAGCCCAGACTGACTCGCCGCAAGATGCGCACTTCGATCACCTGGCCGAAGGGGAATTGCGCGCCGGTGCCGTAGGCGTAGGAAAGTTGGAGACGGGTCGCCGGGACGACCGGCATCTCCGTCGTCACGCGCAGGCTGCGCAACACCTGCCCGCTCCTGCCGGTGAGGCCGAGCTCCATTTCGCCCGTGAGCGCCGCATTGTCGATGAGGGCCATCCGGCCGCTGAACTTGGAACTCACGCCGGATTCCCCCTGTGAGATGGAGCCCGCCGTGAGCGCGGCGCGCAGGTCCAGGCTGCCCGCGGAACGGGGCGCAAGCACCGGAAGGTCGACTTCGACGCGAGACGAGCTTTTGTTGGTCTCGGCCAGCGCCGGGTCGGGTGCGCTCTGACGCACGAAGCGGACGGTCATGCGGCCGGACCGTCGCTGCCGCCATTCGAGCGAGGTGATGTCCGACTCCAGCGAGGCCGTCGCCTGCCGCTGCTGAACCGCGGCCACTTGGCCGCTCTGGAGCCCGTCGTAGGCGATCCGCAGCGATCTCAGTGTCGTGTCATTCCCAGCGGGGTCGGACGAAGGGCGCGAGACGCTCGTGAGCGCGGCAAGGGTGAGGCCCGGCAGCGGCTGCACCTGTGCCTGCGCGGCCTCGCGGTCCCGTGACGAGACCAACGCCGTGTTGCCCCCAGTGCGGGGCGCGGGGGCGCCGCGCAGCACGATGGTCTCGATTCCGGCCCGGGGCCATTGACCGACGAGACGCGCCGACGCCACCGGGGCCCAGGAGGTGTCGGGGCTCCCAGCCATGCCCACGTCCGTCGCCATGGCGAGGTTGCCGACAACGTTCGCCCGGATCCCCGTCGCGACACTCGTTTGCGCATCGGGCGAGCCACTGGGGATGAGGATCTGGGGCGTCACGGAGAGGCGGCTGCTCGGTGTGAAGCTCACGGCCGCCGCGGCGAAAGCCGGCGAAGTTGGCGGTTTGCCCGCGGCCGGTGCCGGCGGCTCCCCGAAGGACAGGCTCAACGGCGCGCTACCTGTGGTCGTGAGCGTCAGTCCGCGCTCAGGCGATGCCAGTGCCGGGCCGGCCAGCGCGCCGGCGCGAAAGACAGCCGGCAGCCGCTGATCGCCGAGTCGGGACGCGACGGAGATCCCGCCGAGATCCAGATCCGGCATCTGCAGCATGAGGCTCCTCACACGGGGCCCGCTCCCGTCGTCAAGCACAGAGAGGGAAGGCACCGCCAGACCACGATGCGTAGCCGGCTTGGGATTGAGTTCGTCGAGGTTGATTCGGGAAGTCGCAATACCCGATCCGAGCGAGGCCACCGTCGTCGACATCAGGGCCTCTTGCGCGCTGGCGTCGAGGGGAGCCATCAGGGCGTAAACGGCCCACGCGGCGACACGTCCCATCCGAAGGTTCCGACGACGGGGGCGGCGGCCGGCGGAGAAACTGACAACGAGCGTTACTTGGCAATCGAGGCGACAGGTCACGGTGCGGTGCGCGGATTCGCGCAAGCCCTCGTACAGCGTATCGGTCATCGATGCGGTCGCGATATCCGGCAGAGGGGGGAGTCCTGCTCGGAGATCCCCTGAGTGTCCTCGCGCACGACGTGCACAGAACTTCGCGGAGCTGCGCCCGCGGGCGGACCGCAGCGTGCGACCCTCGTCCATCTGGTTGGTGAGTGGACTGGATGGCTCGTTACCAGGTGGAAGGCAAGTTCATGGTTTACGC
>JBKPSC010000067.1:0-12377 GCA_046734915.1 Acidobacteriota bacterium
GAATTGCTCGAAGAGCTGTCGAACCAATATCTGCTCGGCTACCAGCCGACCTACACCGTCCGCGACGACACCTGGCACGAAATCCGGGTGGAGATCGAAAGACAGCCACTCAACATCCGCGCGCGTCAGGGCTACCGCGCCGTTCCGCAGAAACGATGAAGGCGTTTGACACATCCTGTGTAGGAAGCGCCCTGTTCCTGGCCACGGCCGCCGGAGCGGCCTGGGCACAACAGGAGCCGCCACGGTTCCGCTCATCGGTCGACGTCACCTCGATCGACGTCACGGTTGTCGACGGACGCGGCCGACCTATCCTCGATCTCAAGCCCGAGGAGTTCACCGTTCGCATCGACAATGCGCAGCGGCGCGTAGTCTCGGCCGAGTGGACCCCGCTCATGACTGAGACCGGGCCGCCGCCACCCCCGCCGCCAGAGGGGTACTCGACCAACGAAGCGATGTCGGGCGGCCGTCTGATTCTCTTTGTGATCGACCAGCCGAACATCCGCTTCGGGGCGACGTTGAGCATCCAGCGGACGGTCAGTCAGTTCATCGATCGGCTGCAGCCCTCCGATCGCATTGCCGCGGTGGGTCTCGGCCCCGGCAACGCGTCGACGCCGTTCACGGCGGACCGTGAGCGCGTCAAGCGGGCCATCAGCCGCATGACCGGAACAAATCAGCAATTCGCGCTCTACGATCACGACGTGGCGCAGACCGAGGCGCTCGACATCAGGCGCGGCGACCAGGCCGCCTTGGGACGGGTGCTGACGCGCGAATGCGCGGGGATGTCCACCGAAGAGTTCATGGTGTGTCAGTCGCAGGTGCTGATGCAAGCCACGGATATGGCGGCCGACGCGCAAATGAACGGTGAGCTCACGGTCTCGTCGATGCGCGGCCTCCTACGCGGTCTGGCGGCCATCGACGCGCCCAAGACCCTCATTTTCGTGTCCGAGGGGTTTCCCGCCGACGAACAGCGAGCCGCGTTGCTCGAATTGGGGAGCCTCTCGGGGGCGGCACGCACCAGCATCTACGCGCTGCGCCTCGACAGTCGGCTCTTCGACATCACCGAGTCGAGGTTGCCGGTTGCGCCGATATTCGATCGTCAGGCGCTCATCGAAGGATTGGACACGCTGACTGGCGCGGCGCGTGGGGCGATGTTCGAGGTGACTGGCGGCGCACAGGGCGTCTTCGATCGGATCGAATCGGAGCTGTCCGGGTATTACCTGCTCGGCGTCGAGTCGGGCCCGGCTGACAAGGACGGCACGGCCCATCAGATTCGCGTCGAGGTCTCGCGCCGTGGCGCCACCGTGCGCTCGCGCCGGGTTCTCAAGACTCTTCCCGGAGATGATACGCGCTCGCCACGACAGGAGGTCGCGGCCGCGCTGAGCACGCCGCTGCCCATCGCCGCTCTGCCGTTGCGAGTGGCAGCGTTCTCGCTCCGCGGTCCGGAGCGCAACAAGATCCAACTGCTGATTCATGCTGACGTCGGCGATGGCTACACCGCGCCGCAGCAGATCGCGCTCGCCTACTACATCTCCGACCCCGACGGCCGCCTCGTCGACTCGCAAGCGATTGACGCGCGTCTGCCACCGGTCGTCCGTGGCGTGCCATCGCCGCTGCAGTTCGTCACCGGTGCGAGCCTTCCGCCGGGCGAGTACACCGTCAAGCTGGCCGCGGTCGACGGCGACAAGGTGGGCTCGGTCGAGCACACGTTCCGCGCCGGGTTGGGTGAGACGGGTGGCGTCACGCTGAGCGACCTCATGGTCGGCGGACCGCTCGACGCGCGCGAGCTGTTGCAGCCGACCGTCAGCCACCTGGTCTCGTTCGGGAGCGTGCACGGCTACGTCGAGGCGTATGGACCTCGCATCGACACATTGGCGACCACCTTCGAACTGTCGGCAACGCCGACCGGACCCACACTGGTCGACCTCGAGGTCAAGCCGAAGAAGGTCGGAGACAGCCGCGTCATCTTCAGCGACGTCATGGCCACGCGGCAGTTGCCGCCGGGCCGTTATGTGCTGCGCGCGTTGATCAGCGACACGTCGGGCAGCCAGCCGAAAGTCGTCCAAACGCTCACCCGCGGCTTCGAGGTCGCGGCGCCTGCGGTCCTGATGACCTCGGCCGGCGGCGTCGGCATCGCGTCGGCGACGTTGTCCGAGATCTACCTCCCCGTCATCGATGAAATGCTCGCCCGTCCGTTTTCTCGCGCCGATGCCCTGAAACCGGAGGTCCTGAAATCGTTCCGCGAACGCGTCGCCTCATCTGCGGTGACGACCTTCGATCAGGGGATCGAGGCGCTCGGAGGGGGTGACTACGAGCGCGCCGAGACGTTGCTGAAGAGAGCCGTGCAGATCGAGACCGACAGCACTCCTCTTTTGACCTACCTCGCAGCGGTCTTCGCCGCCTCCGGGCACGACAGCGAGGCCGCCGGCGCCTGGCAGACCGCGCTCGTCGGCGGCTCTGACGTGCCGGAAATTTACGTCTGGCTCGGCGACACGCTGCTACGCTCGCATGAGCTCGCGCAGGCCCGTTCCATCCTCGAGGAGGCCATCACCCAGTGGCCCGACGACGTGAGGTTCGCTAAGCCGTTAGCGTTGACTTACGCGGCCTTCGGGCAGGGGCGCGAGGCGATGCGCATGCTGGAGCGCCATCTCGACGCCAATCCGGAAGATCGCGATGGTCTCATGCTGGCCGTCGAGTGGCTGTATCACCTGAGGGTGCGAGGCACGATGGCCCGCTCGCGCGCCGAGGATCAGGCGCTGGCGCGAAAGTACGCCGACCTGTACTTGAAGACCGCGAAAGGGCAGCAGGCCGCACTGGTGCGCCAGTGGCTGGCCTATCTCGAAGACAGCCGCCAGCCCTGACGAGGTCTCGACCCGCTACTCTTCCGACGTCTCCGCCGCCTTCTTGGAGCGCGTCCGGCGCGGCGGCGCCGGCTTGCGGGCCGCAGATTTCTTCGGGGCGCGAGGCGTGTCGGACGTCGACGCCGCAGCCCGCGATCGAGGCTTGCGGGCCTTGGCCCTCCCCAGAAGTTCTGCGGTGGTATCGACGACGGTCACCGGTTGTGGCTCGACGACGTCTTCCTCCACGTCGATGACTTCGGCCGGCCGGACCGCTTGTAGCGGCTGGATGAACAACGTCTGATCGTCTCCACTCGCGTCGTCGCGGTGAGCGCCGACATGGGGCACACCCTGGGGAGATTCGCCGCGCGGCGGCAACCCTCGGCTGAGCGCCTGGCCCTGGAAGACTCGCAGTCCGCCACGACGATCGCGTTCCATGCGCACCAGGCCTTCACGCTGACAGGCTCGCAGCAAATCGATCAGCCCACCGAAGCCGTAACGGCGCTCGTCGAAACTGCCGGCCCGCAAGATCTGCTTCACGTTGCGGAGATACATCGGCCAGCGGGCATTCACAGCAGCCGTCAGAATCTGCCCGGCGGCTTTCACACCCTCTGCGTTGTCGCCAATCTGCGGCAGGGCTTCCTGCGGCTGCGGCTGATGCTGGCTGCCGTGAGTCGGTGTGTGGACGGTCTGCGGCTCGCCGGCGGGACGCGCCGCCGTCTCGCTCTCGGCCTCCGTCTGCACTCGCGTCACCGCCGGGGCTGGAAGAGCCGTCCCGTCGCCGTCCTCGGGGAATGACGGGTTGAGCTCGACCATCACGCTCCGTCCGGAGTGTTTCAGTTGGACGAGCCCAGCCTGTTGCAGCTTCTCCGTGAAGTCGAGGAACGACGAGGCGCCGTAGCTGCGCTCCGAAAAGGTCGAATCGAGCTGCAACAGCGTGCTCTTCAGCAATCCGGTCTGGGGCGATACTTCGCGGTCCGCCAGAATCTTGAGCGCGCGCCGCACGATGGGGAAGGCCTGAGCGATCGGCGCGGTTGCCGTCGTGGGCGCCATCGGCCGCCCGCCGCGCGACGAGGGCTTGCGCATCAGGTTCTCGTAGGCGATGAATTCGTGGCAGTTTCGCTGCAGGATGACGCTGGTGAAGGCGCGGCCGCCGACGACGAACACCTTCTTGTCGTACTGCTTCAACTTCTCGACCAGCGAGAGGAAGTCGCTGTCGCCGCCGACAATGACGTACGCGTTGATATGAGGATGGGTGAACGCCATCTCCAGGGCGTCGAGCGCCAAGTTGATGTCCGCCCCGTTCTTGTCACCGCCAGGGGTGAGGTTGCGCTGCACCAGGCGTATGGCGTGCTGCGTGAGGTTCCGACTGTATTCGCCGGCGCGAGTCCAGTCGGCGTAGGCGATCTTCGTGACGACCTCGCCGCGCTCCTTGAGGGCCTCGAGGATGGTCCCGATATCGAAATGCTCGTTGAGGGTGGTCTTGACGCCGATTTCGATGTTATCGAAGTCGATGAAGACCGCGATGTTGACGCGTTCTTGGTGGGCCAAACGGAAAATCCTATGAGTTGGAGATTGACTCTCGAACGGCAGCAGGACGCTGCGCGGCCGGAGTGCTCGAGCGACAGCGGCTGGCACCTGCCAGCCTCACGATGTTCGCAGCGGTCGAGCCCGGCCTCGACGTCGAGGCTTGTACAGTGTAACCCAAGTCGGTCGGGAACGGTCAGCTCAAAGGTTGGAGCGGCAGCTCGGGCAGCGGCCAAATCACCCGGATGAACCGTCCACGCTGAAGGAGCTCCCGCCCCTTCCCGCCGCGGCCGGTCACTTCGTACTTGGCGGTGCTGATGGTCTGCTCGGCGCCACGGCTCGTTTCGACCGTCAGCAGGTCGCGATCGCCCCTGGATGCGATGAAACCGAGTACCCGATCCTCGCCTCCGGTCAACTTGATGAGGATGACGCCGCGGCCGGGTCCGGCGAGGTAGTTCACTTCGTCCACCTGGCAGAGCAGTCCGCGGGCTTCCGCCGTCGCCGCGATCACGATCTCTTTCCCCGTTACACGTTCGACGCCGACGATCTCGGCGCCTTCGGCGGGACGAGCGTAGCGCCGGCCTGCCCGCGTGCTGGGTTCGACCAGCGCATCGAGGCTGAAGCGCAGCCCGTAACCGTCGCTCGAAACGGCCAGCGCGTGGACGGGCGCGGGGTCCACGTCATCGCTGCCCTTTCTCGACCTCGGTTTCACGTCGCCGATCACGCGCTGGTCGAGGCTCAATGCCGAGACGATCCGCTCTCCGTCCTTCAACTTGAACAGGCGTTGAATCGGCTCGCCGTAGCCGGTCGAGGCCGGGACGTCGATCAGGCGACAGGTGTAGGCGACGCCGAAGTTGGAGAGGAATACACAGGTCGCACGAGTGCTGCCCGGCATCACGGCCAACACCGAATCGCCTTCGCGCAGCCGCGTCGTCGACAGGTCCTTCACTTCCTTCTGCCGCTTCACCCATCCGTCGCGAGACACAATGACGATGTTGTCCTCCTCGACGATGAAGTCATCGGCTGAGTATTCCGGCTCGGCGCTGTCGCTGACGATCGAGGTGCGGCGGCGGTCGTTGCGGCCGTCGCTGTAGGTCTTCTGGACCTCTTCGAGCTCTTCGCGAACCAGCTTCCAGCGGCTCTCCTCGTTGCGGAGGAGCGAAGAAATCTGCCGGGCCCGCTTGCGCTTCTCCTCGAGCTCGTTACGGATGATGAGGATTTCGAGCCGGGCCAGGCGGTAAATCTTCAGCTCCAGGATGGCGTCGGTCTGTTCGGCGTCGAGCTCGAACCGCTTGATGATCCGTTCGGCCGCATCGGGCTTGCCGTCCGACTTCCTGATGATGCGGATGATCTCATCGAGCGCGTCGAAGACCTTCTCGAATCCTTCGAGGATGTGAATCCGCTTCTTGAGCGCGGCGAGTTCGTGTTCGAGCCGAGCGGTGAGCACCCCGAGGCGGAAATGCAGGAAGTGCCACAGGATCGACTTCAGGTCGAGCCGCTCCGGCCGGCCGACCTCGGCGTTCTCGGTCGGAATGAGACAGGTGAGGTTGACCGCGAAGTTGATTTGGAGCGGCGTGTGCTTGAAGAGATACGCCATGACCATCTTCTCGTCGGCGTCCTTCTTCATCTCGATGGCGATGCGCACGTCTTCCGTCGAGAGGTCCTTGACGTCCAGCAGTTGTGGAAGCTTGCGCCCTTCGACGATCTCGCCGATGCGGGCGACGAGCTGCGATTTGTCGACGGTGTAGGGGATGCTCTCGACATAGATAGTCTTGGTCGAACGCGTTTCAGGACCGATGTCCCAGGTGCCGCGCAGGCGGATAGTTCCGCTGCCGGTCTTATAGATCTCCTTGAGCTCCTCAGCGGAGTTGAGAATCTGGCCGCCGGTCGGAAAATCCGGGCCCTTGACGTACCGACACAACTGGGCGCTGCTGAGGTCCTCGTTCTCGAGCAGCTTGATGAGGGCAGTGCAGACCTCGGCGAGATTGTGCGGCGGGATGTTGGTTGCCATGCCGACGGCGATGCCTGTCGTCCCGTTCACGAGCAAGTTCGGGAGACGTGCCGGAAGGACGACTGGTTCGGTGCGAGTGCCGTCGTAATTCGGCCGGAATGGCACGGTCGATTGCTCGATCTCCGACAGCATCTCGTCGCTGATGCGCGCGAGCCGGCACTCCGTGTAGCGCATGGCGGCGGCGCTGTCGCCGTCGAGCGAGCCGAAGTTGCCGGAGCCGTCGACGAGTGGGTATCGCAGCGAGAACGGTTGCGCCATGCGGACGAGCGTTTCATACAGCGCCGCGTCGCCGTGGGGATGGAAGTTACCCATCACGTCACCGACCACCTTGGCGCACTTACGATGCTTGACGTCCGCGGTCAGGTTCTGCTGCCACATCGTGTAGAGGATCCGCCGCTGCACCGGCTTCAGGCCGTCACGGACGTCGGGAAGCGCACGTGCGGTGATCACCGACAACGCATAGTTCAGGTAGCGGGCCTGCGCGGCTTCGTGCAAGGCAACGTTCTCGATGCTGCCCGGTCCGCCGCCGCCAGCGGGCCCGGGAAGGAGAGACGATCGAATAGCGTTGTCGCGCCCGTCGGACAGGCTGCCGGCAGTCTCCATGCCGTCGAACAGTGACGGGTCTTGCCGTTTCCGCTTAGCCAAACCGGATCCTCGACAAAAAGGGGAGGCCGCATTGTACCGCGGGCCCGAGGACGATGGCCGCGGGATGGAATACTCTAGGCGGGATACGGTTCACGGGTGCACCTGTGAACCCGTGCACTGCGAACCTCGCTGAAGGAGTCCCGTTACGATGAAACGTTTCGCGATCGCAGCGCTGGCCGGGGACGGCATTGGCCCCGAAGTGATGGAACAGGCGATCCGTGTGATCAAGTCTGCCGGCCGCAAGTTCGGCTTCGAGACGGCCATCAGGCAGATGGACGTCGGCGGTGCGGCCATTGATCGGCACGGCGAGGCGCTGCCGCCGCCGACGCTGAGGGCCTGCGAGGAGAGTCAGGCGATTCTGTTCGGATCGGTGGGAGGCCCGAAATGGGAATCGCTGCCACCGGAGAAGCAGCCGGAGCGGGCCGCGCTCCTGCCGCTGCGGAAGCACTTCGACCTGTACTGCAATCTGCGTCCCGCCAAGGTGTACCAGGCGCTGGCACCCGCCTGCCCGCTGCGGCCGGATATCGTCGGCGACGGATTCGACATTCTCGTCGTGCGCGAGCTGACCGGCGGCGCGTACTTCGCCCAGCGTCCGGCGGCCAAGGGTCGCGATGGGTCCGGACCGGACGAGCGCGCGTGGGACACCAAGGAGTATTCGCGCCGACAGATAGAGCGCATCGCGCACAAAGCGTTCGAGGCGGCCCGCGCCCGTCGCAAGAGCGTGATCTCGGTGGACAAGGCGAACGTGCTGACGAGCATGGTGTTCTGGCGCGAGATCGTTTCTGGCGTCGCGAAGCAGTATCCCGACGTGCGCTGTTCGCACATGTACGTCGACAACGCCGCGATGCAGCTCGTGAAGAACCCGCACCAGTTCGACGTCATGCTGTGCGGCAACATGTTCGGCGACATCCTGTCGGACGAGTGCGCAATGCTGACCGGGTCGATGGGGTTGTTGCCGTCGGCGAGCCTCGCCGAAGCCTCGTTCGGTCTCTACGAACCGGCCGGCGGGACCGCACCAGACATCGCCGGCAAGGGCATTGCGAATCCCATCGCGCAGATTCTGTCGGCGGCGCTGATGCTTCGCTATTCGTTCGGCGAGCACGACGCGGCGACGGCGATTGAAGGCGCCGTGGCGGGAGCCATCAAGGACGGCAGCCGAACGGCTGACATCGCTTCTCCGGGCACGACGACAGTCGGGACGGCGGAGATGGGCGATGCGATCCTGGCGAAGCTGTAGGTCGCGTCGCTCCCACTACCACTGGCGGTCGAGATAGTACACGTAGATCGAGTGACCGATGATGGCGATGGGCTCGTGTGACAAGAGCCGCCGATAGTAGTCCCGTTGGCCTTCGTTCTCCGCGTAAATTCCCTGCAGGAGCGTTGCGCTCACCGCGACATAGCCGGGGAGCCGTGGCCGTTGCAGCAGCTTCAAATCGATCCAGCCGGGTGCGCCCGGCAAGTACGTGCAGTTGATGCCGTAGTAATCGGGATCGGCATGACCCCAGTAGCCCAGGCTGATGCTTTCGACCCGGTGCTCGTCCATCCACGACTTGAGCCCTTTGAGATCCTGCCCCCAATCTAGGTTGGAGTCGCCGAGATAGGCGATGCCACCGGAAGGGCCCCCGGCGAGGACGTTGAAAAACGCGAGCGTATGCGGATACGCCGTCCCTGCTTCCAGCGCGCACAAACCGACGGCTGCCGCAACCATGTAGCGGCGTCCACGCGCCCACAAATGATGGATGGCGAGGGCCGCCAGCATGATCAAAAACGGATAGATCGGCAGCACGTGACGCACGCCGATGTTGATTCGGACGGTCATCGACCATCCGAGATAAATGGCAATCGGCACGATGACGAACGCGGTGCCGCGTCGCTTGTGTGTTTTGACGCAGAGCGCGCCGCCGAGCGCCGCCAGGAGCAGCAGCGTCAGCGGCGTCTTCAACGCGACCGCGATCGGGAAGTAGTACCACCAGCCTTCCTGCGTGTACTCGCCGGCGAGAAAGGCACTGCGGAGCTGCGCCCGCGCCTGGCTGAGGAGCATGCCTTGTGTGTACACGTTCGGCAGCAGCCGGTGGCCGTCCACCCAGCCGGCAATGCGCGCGAGAGTCGGCGCCCGCTCAATGGCATACGGGTCGGCGTGGAACGCGTACTGCCAGCCAGCGGATGGACTCGGGAGATAGCGAAATCCGTAGACGGCCCAGATCGCCGTCACGCTCGTTACGCCCAGCAGCACGACGAGGCCGGCCGCCCGCGCGGCGGTGAGCCGGCGGGCAACGACCGCCGCGACGATCAGCCAGGCAAGGATCGGCGCGAGGATCACGGCCGAGAACTTGCTCGTCAGCGCCAGCGCCACACAGAAGACGAGCCCGGCGATGTTTGCGGGCCGCCAACGCTCGATGGTCCGCCAGAGGAAGAAGACCGCGGCAAAGATGAAACAGGTGACCCCGAAATCCGTCGTCACGAGGCGTGCATGAGCCGCAAGATTGGGTTCGAGCGTGTACAGGGCGAGCGCGGTCAGTGCGGTGGTCCAGCCGAACCACTCGAAGGCCCACCAGTAGATGACGCCGCCCAACGCGAGTCCGAGCAGGACGACCATCAGGCGACCGAGGTACAACAACCGGTCAGCATCGTTGTCGACGTACATGAACTGGTGCGCGTAATCGAACAAACCGCTGAGGGCCCAGTCTGCCGGCGTCATCGAGTCGATGACCTGTGGGTGGGCCTTGACCTCCGACAGCGTCAGCAGCGGAAGCGCGGACCACAGGCGGAGGAACGGTGGATGCTCGGGGTCGACGCGGTAATCCTGGAGGGCCAGTGAGAAGTAGCCGTTGGTGACGTGGATCGGCTCGTCGTAAGTGGCCGATTCGCGCGTGTAGCTGATGACCTCCAGGGTCACGAATAAGACGGCAAAGACGGCGAGAGTCCAGACGTGGCGCGGCCGGTTGGGTGGTGGCGCCACTTTCTCAAGCTGCGGCTGAGAGGCACGCGGTCTGGAACGTTGGCGGCGTGTCATGACCGGCGGGACAGCGCGGCGTCCAGAGTCTACTGCACGTCGATCCCCGCTATACTCCCGCCTGAGTTACTCATGTCCATTCGCGACGTTCGCAGCGTGCTTCCGTTGTGCTCACTGGTCGTGTTGCTGGTGTTCGCTGCCGGCGCGGCCACGCCGGCGCTGGCGCAGGTCAAGGCTCGGGCCAGACCGGCGCCGACGCCACCGTGGAACAAGGGGATCCTGCCGATCAGCCCAGAGAGCTACTACAACGCGATCGAGTGCGGCAAGCAGCCCGGCGACGATCCACCATGTGTGTTCTGGGATACCGGCTTCTGCGCGAACGACGACTTCGCGCTGGCGTGGTACACGCCGTACAAGCAGGTCGCCTACGAGGTGTGGCTCACGATCAGGAAGAACCTGCCGCCGCCGCAACCGAGCTATCCGGCCGCCCAGCGCACACGCGTGACCATCGGGGTGACACCGGTGAAGGGCGCCAAGAATGTTCTGAAAGAGCTCGCGGTCAAGCGGGCTGGCAAGCCGGCTGTGGCCGTCGATCGGTCGATCAGCGGCGGTGGGGGCCGGTACACGTTCGACACGTCATTCTTCGCGCCGACCGCCGATATCACGCTCGATCTGGTGGGAAGCACCCGAACTGTTAGCTGCGTCATTCCGCAAGCGGTCCTGCAGCAACTCAGGTGAGCGATTAGGCAATCGCGAACGATTTGCGCACTGCCTCCGTCGTTTCGACCTGTTCGAAGTAGTTCGTGTGATGGACCCGGGCCGTCGTCCCGAAATCGTGCGCGACGGTGACGAGCCGATTGTCCGCCACCTCGCTCATCGAGCCCGTGTCGACGATCAGGTCGTTGTGATCCTGGAAGATGATATCCGCGGCCCAATCGCCCGCGCGCTGCAGCGGCTTCGAGAACAGCGAAGAAAATTCCAGCCGATGTCCCTGGGCTCGGAGTTCGACCGTACCGCGAAGTACCGAATTTGTCCGGTCGTGAAGTCGCTGGATCCGGAATTCGCCCGCAGCCGCAGCAGCTCCTGATTGTTGCCGATGCGTGATTGAGCATCGAGGCCGGGGACCACGCGATCGCGGCGTCGAGCAACGGCGTCTTGGCAGCGAGTCCAGTCAGCGCGCTGATCACCCGCAAGAGCCCGTTGGTGGCGAGAAACAACGGATTGGCGGACACGAGATCGCCAGCGGTGCGCATCACGTCGGCGATGTTGGTCGGCAGGTCGAGCGCGCTCTTGAGCCTTGGTGCCGCCGCAAAGCTCGTTCCGGCCAGCGGCGAGCCGACAAATACCACCCGTCTTTTCATCGACGGCTGCGCGTACGCCTCGCAGAACCAGCCGGATCACGCGGCAGCACAAAACTCGGCAGCCACTTGTGGTCCTCACCGTCGTCCCTCCACTCGTCGGCCGGGAGGACCGTCACCCGTTCGCTCGATTCGCGCAGCAGACGGTCGCCGCAGGTGACCTTGATGTACAGGTTCGTGCGAAGGCTCTCTGTGCAGTGGCGGAGCAGCCCGGCCACGAGCGGCAAACGGATGCGCTGCGCCAACTCGGTGGGCACGGCGGCCTCGGGCAAATCCTCCGAGAACCGGCACCGCTCGTCGCCGACTTCGAGCGCCACTTCAACTTGGAGCGGCGGCAGTCGGCCGGCGAGCGGTTTTTCGACAAAGAATGTCTTGAACGGCGTGCGATCGTTGTGGAGCAGCGAGTAGTTCAGGCTGGTGCTGGTCGCCCGCGTTCCTCCCGGCCCCCGATCCGGAATGAGGTCGACGTAGAGCCTAAGGTCGCCGACTGTTGCCCGTTTCGGCTCGACCGGGCTCGCGGCCACGGTGATGGCCGTGACGTTTGGCGTTTCGCCGGTGTCCGCTTCAGATGTCGCCGTCTCGGGCACGTCTGCCACCAGCAGCGACCGAGCGCTCCACAGCACGACGCCGGCTGCGCTCTGCGGCGATGCCTGCGCCGCCCACTCGAGACGCGCCTTGACGAACGCGGCCAGCACGTCCCAGCCATTCATCCACGCACGATAGAAACAACCGAAGAAGAGCATCGCGTCGGCGTCGGTCAGCGTGTCGAGAAAACCGATGGCGTAACGGGCACCGCTCGCCACCGACAGCCCGGCCAGCCGCGACGCGCTGAAGCACGACGTCAGGGCGACCAGGGTGGGTTTCACCGGAGCGGAGGCGACAATTTTCGCGAGATCGTCGGCGGCAAGGACGTCGAAGAGACCATCGCTCTTTCGCAGAACGAAGCCGTCGCTGTTGTCTGGATCGACTTTGAAGTTAGAGATGGCCTCGAGGGCGTACGGATCGACTCCGGACAGGTGTATGACGCCCGGCTTGGCCTGGGCCATGCT
>JBKPSC010000068.1:0-13236 GCA_046734915.1 Acidobacteriota bacterium
TGGCGTGCCAGCCACACTTCACCCATACCTCCGGCGCCGAGCTGCTCGATCAGACTGTAGCTGCCGACGCGCACGCCGTTATCGAGCAAGTGCTCGCCAATCTCGAGCACCGGACCTTGACTGGAGGCGAGCGCCGATCCCAGGACGTTGCGCAGCTCGCGCAGGTTGCCTGGCCATCGATAACCCTTCAGGCGATTGAGCGTTGCGTTGGAGATGATCGGAACCGTGCGTCCCGCCTGCTCGGCCTGCCGCCGCAGGATGTGCGGCGCGAGCGTCGGAAGATCGTCGAGCCTCGCCCGGAGGGGAGGAACGTCGAGTGTCTTCGGGATCGCCCGGTGTAGTTCTGGAGTCAGACGCCCGGTCGCCAACTCCTCGTCCACGTCGCGCGTCGTCGAGACGATGACCCTGACGTCGGGATCGAGCGCGACACCGGCCTGGCGGCCCTCGCCCAGAGTGCGGAGTATGTCGGCGAGCAGACGCTGCGTCTCGCGCGACAGGTGCTGGATGCCCTCGAGGTACAGGGTTCCGCCATGCGCGAGCCGCAACTTGTCGAGCAGATTGGGTCCTCCGCCGGTGCGCTCGGCCCACGATGCCGATTCCTGCGCCAGCGACAGACAATTGACGCAGATGATGGCGCGGGACGAGCGGGCGGATTCATGGTGCACTGCACGCGCTACCGCTTCGTGATCGCTGCCCGGGGGTCCGCTGATGAGGAGCGCCTGATCCGACGCGGCAGCCTGCTGAATGTCCTCTCGAAGCCGAGCGACCACGGCGCTGCTGCCGAGCAGAAAGCCGTCGCCGCGATCCCGTGCCTCGCGCAGGAGCTCCTGCGCGACGGTCAACTCGTGCTCCAGCTCGTCGTTGCGGGTGCGCAGTTGCTTCTGCAGGTCGCGAATCGTGAGGTGGGTTCGCACCCGCGCCAGCACTTCCTCGGGCCGGAACGGCTTGCTCACGAAGTCCACCGCGCCGAGCTCCAGACCGCGCACCTTGTCCTTGGCTTCGGTCAACGCTGACAAGAAGATGATCGCCGACTCGCGCGTGCGCGGATCGGCCTTGAGTCTCCTGCACGTCTCGAAGCCGTCCATCTCTGGCATCATGACGTCCAGCAGGATGAGATCGAGAACGGTGCGTTGGGCGATCGACATGGCGTCTGCGCCGCTGCGCGCGGCAAGCAGACGATAACCATCGCCTTGGAGCGTCTGGTAGAGGACTTGAAGGTTCGTCGGGTTGTCGTCTACCAGGAGAACCTGTGGCCCGTGCGCTTTCTGTGCGGTCACCGTTTCGCCCTGTTCGTGAACTCGGTCGGCAGCGCCCTTCCCGGAATCGACGATCACGTGGTCAGAGAGTCGGCGAGCTCACTGAGCCCGATGAAATCGAAGTTCATCGCCAGGCGGCTGATGCGCTCGCCGACGGCGACCTCGGCGCTATCCCCTTCCATCAGGCGCTTGGCGAGCTCTTGAATGTCGCTGACGTCGCCGAGGGCGATCGCGTTCCGAAGCCTTTCCGCCACCGTCGCCCGACGCTCGACATCGATGGGGCGCGGCGGCGGCGGATCCGCCGCATCACTGCCGCTCACCAGTTCCACACCGAGATGCGTGCGTAAGGTCGCAAACAGCTGCTGGACCCGAACCGGCTTGGTCAGGTAATCAACGCACCCGGCTTCACGCGCGGTCTTCCGACTGTCGTCGAGTGCGCTCGCGGTGACGGCAATCACCGGGATCGACGCCGTCTTCGGATCCCGCGCGAGCCGCCGCGTCGCCTCGAATCCGTCGAGGTCGTTCATCTTGAGATCCATGAAGATGATATCGGGACGATGGGCGTGGGCGCATTCGATGGCTTCGATACCGCCGGCGGCGGTGATGACGGAGACGCCCGCGCTCTCGAGCAGGCCGGCGAGGATGTGCCGATTGGCCGTGCTGTCGTCGACCACCAGTGCGCTGACTCGCTCCCCCGGAGCGAGCCGTGCGTCCAAGGGGGGCAGCGCGCGTTCGGCGTCGCCGGACCGTGATCGCGCCGCGTCGGGTCGCTGGACCAGCGGCAAACTGAACCAGAAGCGGCTTCCCTCGCCGAGAGCGCTCTCGACCTTCAGCTCGCCGCCCATCCGCGTGATCAGGTGATTGCAGATCGTCAGACCGAGACCGCTGCCGCCGGCGCGAGCGCCGGTCTTCGTTTGCGCGAACGCGCCGAAGATCTCCGTCAACGCTTCCGGTTCGATACCAACACCCGTGTCGCTGACCTCGAAGAGCAGTCGCGTCGAGTCCACGCACGTGATGGCGAGCCGCACGTGACCGGCGGCGGTGAATTTGACCGCGTTGCCCAAGAGGTTCAGCAGCACCTGCCGCAGGTGCCTGCCGTCCAGAACGACCGATCGCGGCACATCCCGCGCCATCGACAGCGTCAGCTCCAATCCCTTGCGATCGGCGACTTCCGCCAAGACGTACTCGAGGTCGCCGACCAGGGTTGCGAGATCCGTCGCCGCTTCTTCGATCTCGAGCCGCCCCGCTTCGATCTTGGAGAGATCGAGGACGTCGTTGATCAGATCGAGCAACTGCGACCCGCACCGTGAGATGGCGTCCAATGCCGCGCGCTGAGCGGTGTTCAGCGTGGGATCGCGCTGCAGCAGCTGCGCGTGGCCAATGACGCCGTTCAGCGGCGTCCGCAGCTCGTGACTCATGTTGGCCAGGAATTCGCTCTTCGCCCGTGTCGCAGCCTCGGCCGAGTCCTTGGCGCGGCGGAGCTCGTCATCCCGTTCGCGGCGATCGGAGATGTCCCGGAGAAAGGCGCCGAAAAAGAACCCGTTTTCCACGCGCATCGGCGAGGTGACGGTGAGCTCGACCGGGAACTCGCGTCCGGTGCGATGAATCGCTGTCAGCTCGAGACGTTGGTTGACGACTGGCGCTTCGCCCGTTTCGTGGAAGCGGCGCAGCCCGTTGATATGCGCGTCACGGAAGGCGACGGGAATGATCGTCTCTTCGAGCTTCCTGCCGAGCACCTCGTCGCGCGTCCACCCGAATGTCCGTTCGGCCTGCGCGTTCCACGCCACGATCCCGCCGGTCGAATCAATCCCGATGAAGACATCGTGAGCGGTATCGACAATGAGACGCGCCCGAGCCTCGCTTTCGGCAAACCGCGCAAGCGCCGCGCGGCGCTCCTCTTCGGCGATGGCGATCACGATCAGATTGCCAACCGACACTGCGAAGTTCTGCTCGTCGACGGTCCACGGCCGCACGTTCCCCACGTGCTCCGCGCAGAGCACACCGACTGTCGCATTGTCGTGTCGCAGCGGCACGTCGAGCATCGCGCCGATCTCGTTCGGAACGAGATATCCGTCGCGAAACTCGCGAGTGCGCGGATCTGTGCGGGCATCGCTAGCTGCCACGACCCGATCGCGCTCGAGCGCCCTGAAGTACTCCGGTGTATCCTGCGAATGCAGAACGGTTCCCGATTCGTAGGCGTCGCCCGTGAGACGGTACAGTCCGATGCAGGTGATCGACGATCGGTCCTCATCGAAGCGCCACATGCTGAGACGTTCGACCCGCAGCGCACGTGCAGAGATCTCGAGAATGCTCCGCAGCCGTTCGGCAAACCGGTCGCTCGGATTGGTGTAGCGAGCGGTCAGTGACGTCAACGCATCGCTTTGCGCAACCAGCCGTCGCTCGCTGGATTTCAGCGAGGCTTCGGCCTCGAGCTGACCACTGATGTCGTGAAAGACGGCGAGGACGGCCGGTTCGCCCCGCCACGTGACGAGTCGAAACGAAGCGAGCACCCAGAGCGGCTCGGCGTTGGCACGTTTGAGCTGCAGCCGGAGGTCGTCGATGCGCCGTTCACGTCGCAATCGATCGGCGAGCTGAATTCGTTCCGCGGGTTCGACGTAATAGTCGGTGACCGCCAGACCCAAGGCCTCGCGCTGCGGTACTCCGATGAGTTGTGCGGCCCGCTCGTTCACTGCGAGCACGCGGTGATCGCTCAGTCGGCTGACGACCGCTGAAATCGGGTTGACGTCGAACAACTGCTCGTACGGATTGTCCCAATCTGCAGACGTGAGGGGAGCTTCCGAACTCTTCCCGACGGTCGACTTGCTCGCCGGCTGGGTGGATTGATCGTCCTGGGGCATGTGATGGCAGCCGAAGCGCGCTTGGCCGTCGAAAGGTTACCACTTCTGCGTGTGTTGAGGCGCGCCTCGCCTGTGACAATCGCGGCATCCGCTCGCCGTCGGCGGGCATTTGAGGCCTGCAGATCGGTCGTTTCTCGAGATCGTCGGTCATGGCCGAGCACGCGCATGAGAAAGTGAAAGCCACGAAGGACACCGATCGAAAACCGATCGTGCTCGCCCGAGTCCGACACTACCTCACGAAAGGCGAAGTCGGTCAACCGACGCTCATCTCCGCGGCGATTGTCCGCGCGCAGGATCCGCCAGCGCGGCTCAACCCTCGCGATCGTTTGTTCTATCGCTGGTACGCAAAGGAACACCAGGGCGTCATGCGGCTACTCCGCAATCTAACAGGTGGCCGGTTCCGTGACGGCGCCGTCGCTCGAGTGCTCGCGATGGAGTTCTGGAGGCGCGGCGAAGCGCCCACGTTCGAGGAGTTCGCCCGGGCGTGGACGATCCGAAGGTCGAGGAACACCGCTTGCTCACGCCGGAGTACGCCTACCTGATGGACCTCAGGCATCGACGGGCCGACGGCGGCTGGAAAGTCGTGCGCGCGGCCAAGGCGCAATCAGCTCTGAACGCGCTGGCGAGAATTGCTCCCAGGTCTGGCCCCGCACCGATGAAGCCATCCGTGATGTTTGAAGGACGACGCCGCGATCGATCGCCGCGGATCCGGGCTTCAAGCGGAAGTCGGCGTCCTGCGCTGTGTAAACACGCTGCACGGTTGCGCGATCCGTCGCGTTCAGCGGCGGCGCGTTCACGAACACGTCGTAATCGACACGGCCGCTGTGCTGGTCCTGTTTCGTCGCCTGCGCGTACGCCTCCAATGTGTCGAACGATCTGCTCTCCAGTTTAGGTGTGACATCGCGATCGGCGAACGACGCCGCCACGCCCGTCGACGGCGAATTCCACTGAAACGACTCGGCGCCATTCGGACGAAAGCCGTTGTGGTCCGACGAGCTGTAGTTGGTGTGCGTCGAGACGCTGGAAATGGCCGGAGCCGAGTTCTCGCCGAGGATCAGGTTGTAGCGCCAGTGTGTGTTGGCCGACGAACCTGCACTGGTCTCGGTGAGGATGGTGTTGTTATAGAAGAGTACCCCGGCCGAGCCACTCGTCATGCGCGTCGATCCGCCGGGAGCGTGATAGGCGATATTGCGGATCCATTAAACCGGCCCACCCGCAGTCGGCTGGTTGCACAGGCAAACATGTTCGGAGAGACCAGGTTCCACGAGTCGGCCTGGTAGATGCGCTCGCCTTGCAGGCGGAGCAGCGGGAGCCCTCGCTTCCACGAGCGGGTCGCCCTGTTTCCGGTAGGTCACTTCGACGCTGGCGTTGCGGTTGGCGTCTCCGTCAATGCGCCATTCGAAGCCGAGATTGAATGAGCGTCGGGTGATTGCGATGAACTGGCCGGGCGTGACCTTGATTGCGTCGGCTCTCGAGAGGCCTTGACGGGTCAACGCCGATACCGGCAGAACCAGGCACAACCTGCACGAAGACTCGGGTCATGGCCGTCTCCGCCGGCATTGTAGACGGCGGCGGCCTTCGTGGGATCTTCAGTGGGCCAGTCATTTTTTCAGAAGTAGAACGTTGCCCCCAGGGCCCACATGGATCCTCGATGGCGTGGAAACAGCCCGCTCCCGGAAGACCGAAGGCCGAGGTGGTTGAGGTAGTCGAGAGTTACTTCTGCGCCCCCGCGAATCTGAGGATTGCGTCAGCGAGCACGTCGCGTCCCGCGTCCATCGCGTTGTGTTCCTGCCGCTCGAGCACCGTCAGCGTCGGCGCAGGCAGCGAGTCGCGGAGTGCGGCAACCGACGTCTCGCATACGGCGACCTTGTGTCCCGGCCGAGCAACAACAGCGTCGGAATCGTGACAGACTTCATGCGACTGGGTCGAATCGGTATGCGGAGAGCGCGCGCATCTGGCGGGGATGCACCGCGATGGATGCGACCATTCTGTCCATGTTGGCCCTTCATCCTGGCGATCTCTTCGGACGATAGCCTGACGATCTCCGTCTGAAACGTGATGAGCGCCTGTTCTAGTTCGCCCTTCGCGAACATGTCCTCGAGGGTGGCTGCCACGGCAAGGTTCTGGCGCCTTTTTCCCGCAACGCCGCTCGGATCGCAGCCTGCCCCACGCAACCAGCATCCGGGGGATGACGACTCTTCGCGAACGCGGCGCCCAGGATCAACAACCATGTGCCGGGTCCGCTGATGAGCTTTGGTTTACCGCGCCCCTATGTGATGCTCTGCAGGCCGGACGCGACCGGGCGTTGATGGTTCGGACAAAGTCCGCACTCGGTCGGCTGACGCATGTGGTCTCATAGGCGCCGCCGGCGGCGCGCTGATGTTCATGCCGGAACCACTCGGCGCTCGCAGAGGATAGGGCGTGCCCGGTAGCATCACGCAGTTGCTCGAGGCGTGGCACGAGGGCGACCGCCATGCCGCCGACGCGCTCTTCGCGGCCGTTTATGACGATCTTCGTGTGCTCGCCCGCCGTCAGCTGGCGTCGCTCCGCCCGGGACAAACGCTGGCACCAACCGCTCTGGTCCACGAGGCGTACATGAGATTCGCGGAACGCTCCGCGCCAGACGTCGTCGATCGGTCGCATTTCTTCGCGGTGGCGGCACGCGCCATGCGAAACGTGGTCATTGATCACCTGCGGCGGCGGCGGGCAGACAAACGCGATCCGGGCGCACCCTTGGTGACGCTCGATGCGGGCCATGTCACGGCAGATGACAGCTCGCCGATCGATCTCATTGCGATGAACGAGGCGCTCGCACAGCTCGAAATACTCGACGGCCGCCAGGCACGAATCGTCGAACTGCGCTTCTTTGGCGGTCTCGAACTCGAGGAAATCGCCAAAGAACTCGGCGTATCCGCGCGCACGGTGAAGCGTGACTGGCGAAAAGCACGCGCCTTTCTCTACCACACGCTGTCGCTTGTCCCCTGACGCGCCTGTTCTCCGGATCTGCATGTGGATGCCCATCTCCAGGCGGCCACCGGCATGAAACCGACAGATCCTCGCGCCTTGACCGCGGATCAATGGCGGCGAGTCGGCGCTGTGCTCGACCGGCTCAGCGACACAAACCTTCAGCTGTTTCCTGAGACCGTTGATGAGACGTGCCGTAGCGAAGGCGTGCCTCGGGACATCGTCGAGCCGTTCCTCGCTGCGGAGGGCCACGCCGATCGATGGCCGGATCGCCTGGATGCTGCGTTGTTGCACGAGGCGCTGACCAGACATGCGCACGACGGTCCGCCCGTCACCACGCCGCCGCTCGAACCAGGCACTCGACTCGGGGTCTACGAAATCGTCGCGCCGATCGGCGCGGGCGGGATGGGCGATGTTTATGAAGCCCGCGACGTCCGGTTGGATCGTAGCGTCGCGTTGAAGGTACTACGGCCGCAGCTCGCAGGCCGCTCTGACGCGCAACAACGATTCGAGCGCGAGGCCAAAGCGCTCTCCAGCCTGAATCACCCGCACATCTGCACGCTGCACGACATCGGACGCGACCCGCTCGTACCGTTCGGGTTCCTGGTGATGGAGCTCGTACACGGCGAGACGCTCGCGGCACGGCTCGAACGCGCGCCTCTGCCGGTCGCACAGGCGCTTGAATATGCCGCACAGATTGCCGACACGCTCGCTGTCGCTCATCGCCACGGCATCGTCCATCGCGATCTCAAGCCGGCTAATGTGATGCTGACGTCACATGGTGTGAAGCTGCTTGACTTCGGCCTCGCGGTGCTGCGTCCGGCGGGCGGATCCGTGCGCGGCTTCGACGATGAGCTGACCGCACCAGGTGCGATCCTCGGCACGCTGCCGTACATGGCCCCCGAGCAGATTCAGGGAAAGCATGTCGACGAACGCACCGACATCTTCGCGCTGGGCGCGATGTTGTACGAGATGCTCACACGGAGAAAGGCGTTCGATGCCGACAATGCCGCCAGCGTGATTGCGGCGGTACTCGAACGGGATCCGCCCGCCGTGGCTCCGGAGCGTCAGGACCTGCCGGCCGCCATCGATCGCGTGCTCGGCCGCTGCCTGGCCAAGTCGCCCGATGCGCGATGGCAGAGCGCTGCCGATCTCGCCAGTGAACTGCGCTGGCTTCGCGAGGCGCCTGCGCCGACCACTCGCGCGAACGGCGCTTCGCGATCTCCATCGCGAGCCTACGCCGCGGTCCTTGCGGCAGTCGTGTCCGCAGTCGGCGCAGTGGCACTCACAACGACCTGGTTTGCCGATCGCGAACGGGCCGCGTCGCGGCCAATGTATCGCTTCCCGGTCGTGCCCGCTGAAGACACCAGGTACGCCGGCCTGTTTGCGATCGCGCCGGACGGCGGGCGCCTCGTCTTCACGGCGGCTGATGCGGCGGGTGTGAACGCATTATGGCTCCGTCCGCTTGATGCGCTCGCGTCAGAACGGCTTGCCGGCACGCAAGGAGCCAACTATCCCTTCTGGTCTCCAGATGGCCGATCGATCGGCTTCTTCGCGGATCGGAAACTGAAGGTCCTCGACGTCGCGAGTGGCGTCGTCAGGGTCTTGTGCGATGCCGGACGTGGCGGAGGCGGCACGTGGAATGCCGATGATGTGATCATTTTTGCGCCGGAATCGGCGGTGTTGTCACCCGCCGGACTGATGCGAGTCGCCGCGTCAGGCGGCACGCCAGCGCCAATCACGACGTTTCCGGACGGTATGCAAGGGCTCCACAGCTGGCCGCGATTTCTTCCCGATGGGCGTCATTATCTCTACTCGCGGATCGGGCTGACGAACGATGCGAGCCGCGCCGTGGAGTCGATGGCCGTTTATATTGGTACGCTCGACGAGACCGAGATCAAGAAGGTAGCGGACGCCCGTCGCGCCGTCTATGCGAACGGCCATCTCTTCTGGGTGGACGAAGGACGGTTGATGGTACAGCGGTTCGACGTGACCCGGCTCGAAGTGATCGGTGAGCCCCTACAGATTACCGAGGACATCGAGCAGACCGCGCCGGGCCGTGCCGCGTTCGACGTGGCGCCCAACGGCGTCCTCGCGTACCGCACCGGCCGTCCACGAGCGAACCAGTTGGCGCAGCTGACGTGGTTCGATCGTGCTGGCCGCGAGGTCGGCCGGATCGGAGAGGCCGCCGCGTATTCAACTGCGGTGCTGTCGCCGGACGCGCGTTACGCGCTCGCGGTGCGGGGAGGCAGCGTGTTGCGCATCGATGTCGAAAACGGGACGGCGACACCGCTGCCCGAACGCGGCGCCACGTCTCCGGTGTGGAATGCAGACGGTACACGAGTGGCGTTTACGGGAGGGGTCGCCGGGCGCGGTCCCACATCCGTGAGCATCCGAGCGGTCGACGGCAGTGGACCGAGCGAAATGATTTTGCCGATTCTCGAACAGGTGTATCCGAGCGACTGGTCGAGCGACGGTCAGTTCATCGTTGGCAGCGTCATTCGTGCCGACACCGGCTATGACCTGTTCACGACCCGCGTGGGTAGCCAGACTGCCACCTATCCGGTGGCCTCGGCGGCTGATGAGACCGATGCCCACCTCTCCCCGGACGGGCGCTGGATCGCGTATGCGGCGACCGACGAGTCCCGCCGCTGGGACGTGTACGTGCGCCCGTTCGGAGAAAACGGCGGCGTGTGGCGTGTGTCGCGATCTGGAGGAAGGCATCCTCGCTGGCGTGGCGATGGACGAGAGCTGTTCTACGTGACGCCCGAAGGAGCGCTGATGAGCGCGTCACTCAGCGTCGGATCGTCGTTCCGGATTACCGACAGCCGCAGGCTCTTCAGCCAGCCGACGCTGGCGCTCGACTTCAACAATCCGCTGTTCAGCAGTCGGTACGACGTGTCCCGCGACGGCCAGCGTTTCCTCGTACGGATGCCGGCTGGATCCGACCTGCCCGCGCCGATTGTCGTGCTGCTCAACTGGACGTCGCCCTTCCAGCACTGATTGTCCCTCTCGTCGTCGATCCTGCGGATCAGGATGCAGAGAGGGATGCATCATGATCCGTAAGACTCTCCTCCCAGTCGCCCTGACGACGGCGCTCTCATTGACGATGTTCGCGCAATTGTCGCCTTCGCCGCGAATTTGGACCGACGACGAGCTTTCCGAGTGGGCGACACCGGTCGCCGCGCTCAATGTGCGGCCTGCGCACCTGTCTGAAGCCGAGTACTATGCCGTGCCCGCCGACAACTTTCGTACGTATCCTGTCTACCACCCGGATGCTGAACCGCCCGAGTACTGGGAGGAACTAAGGCACAAGAAACCGGAACCGCTCGTCGATGTGTCCAGGATGCGCACGCGTGAAGACTGGATTGCCGCCGGCGCGCGCGCATTCCGCGAGGCCGACAGCTTCTGGAGCCGCACCGCCGATCCGCAGGCGATCGCTCAGGCGCGCGATCCGCGATCGTTCACCAATGTGTTCAAGCTGCCCGATGGCTCGGCGCACGGACCACGCTGGGTCGTGACCGATCGGGGCGTGATGCTGTCGTGGGTTGCCTGCGCGAACTGTCATCTCTCAAATCGCCGTGACGGCACGGTAGGCGTCGCGGGGCCGCGCGGGCCGCGTCCGCCCGGATCGCCC
Source organism: Acidobacteriota bacterium (assembly GCA_046734915.1). GTDB lineage: Bacteria > Acidobacteriota > Vicinamibacteria > Vicinamibacterales > CAVVIG01 > VFZL01. The sequence goes on from JBKPSC010000068.1 coordinate 10,716, forward strand.
CTGCTCAACCCGCGCGTTCCGGGCGCGCAGGGTTCGCCGCCGGTCCTGCAACGCTACTTCGTCGGTGATTCACGGGGCACAATCGTCTCGCGCATGTTCGCGACGCCGTGGGCGCCCGACGATCGCATCGAACGCGCAGAGAACGCCGGGCCCGAGGAACTCCGCCTGCTCGCGAACGGCGATCCGGGCGTATTCAATCGTCCTCACGGGAGTCCGTTCTATGCGACGAAGATTCCCGACCTGCAGAACCTACGTTACAGCCGCTACGTGGATGCCACCGCGACGCATCGTCTTCGCGGTCCCGAGGACGTCGCGAGGTATGCCGCGTTGATCGCAGGCGCGGATCCCATGCAGTTTGGGCCCTATCACATCCTCTCAGATGCTCAACGCACGCTGCGCTTCCGCTACGCGGACGAAGTGCTGTACGCGATCGGCGCGTATCTGCTGTCGCTCGAGCCACCGCGTAATCCCGATACAGCGTCGCCCGACCTGCTGGCACATGGCGAGCGCGTGTTTCAGCGCGAGGGTTGCTCGACCTGTCACACGCCGCCCGAGTACACGAGTGCGAAACTGACGCTTGCGGAGGGATGGCAATCGCCGCCCGATCACCCCAATCGAGCAGACATCCTGCCGGTGTCCGTCGGTACCGATCCTGGTCTGGCGCTGAGGACTCGCAAGGGTACGGGTTTTTATAAGATCCCTTCGTTGCGCGGGGTGTGGTATCGGCCGCGGCTGCTCCACGATGGATCGCTCGCGAGTCTCGAGGAAATGTTCAGTCCGGCGCGCCTCAGCGCTGACTATCACTCAAAAGGATGGAATCCACCGGCGACCACGACGCGTGCGGTCATTGGGCACACGTTCGGACTGACGCTCGAGCGCGACGATAAGTCCGCGCTGCTCGCATTTCTGAGGAGCTTATAGCGAGAGCAACGGTGACGCGTTCATGGTCCGGGACCTGGCCCGCGGCGAGGGATGGGTGTCCGGCTTTCGAGAGGCAGGGATTCGCCACTGACACTTGTCGCCAGTCAGTTTCGCCGCGATTATTGATCCCGAGAGCTTCGGTGCTCGCCGCACCTGGGAAATCAACGCTCGCGAAACTACGTCCGCTCAGCAGAAACCCGTGCGTCACACCGGCACTCACATAGGCCCCGGCTATGTCGCCGCCCGCATTGATTGCGTATGCGAACGTTGCGCTCGCTCCGGGAAAATCGATCGTCGTGAGAGTGCCCGCACGGAGCAGGAATCCGTGAATGACACCCGCGGTTGAGTAAAATCCGACAATGTCACCGCGCGGATTGATGCTCCAGGCCTGAGTGCTATTGGCACCCGGGATATCAATACTGCTGAAGTCTCACTCGCTCGCAGCGCGCTCAACCACACTTCCGGACGGCGCGAAGCAGAGTACCAGTAAGCATCGTGTCAATGGTCGTTTCATGCGCCCTCCATACAGACAGGCGCAGTCTGTGTGCTCGAAGGATCATCGATATCTACTTCTGACAGGGAAAGGGGCGGTGCGTCCTTGGACGCGCTGCTCGGAAAGTGATCCACCCGCCGCTCAGAAAGTGAGCCACCTGGGGCCTGATAGCGGGCTTGCCGAGGCGCCGCGCTTCGGCATCCGCTGGGAGGGATGCTCAAAGTGGATCAGGTCCATGTCCTGCGTCACAAAGTGCTGGTGGAAGGCCGCTCACAGCGGCAGGTCGCGAAAGAGCTCGGCCTCTCGCGGCGGACGGTCCTAAGTACCTGACCAAAGCGGTCCCGATCCGGCGAGAAACGAAAGGCCCGCGCGCGACCCGTGTGGGAGAAGGTCGCGAAGCGAATCGCTCGCCGAATCGACGGCGTGGAGGGCCGCAAGCAGCACAGGACCAGATCACCTCTCCGGACGGTCATGTCCGCGCATTCGCGCACGTCGCCGGCGTCCCGGCGCGCGTGGCCTACGACAATGTCAAGCCGCGGTGGTGCGCATTCTTGTCGGCGGCGAGCGGGCGCTGACCGCCCGTTTCGCCGCCCTCGCATTACGTGGTCGAGCCCTGCTTCTGTCGCCCGGGCGAGGGCCACGACAAAGGAGGGCGCACGCCTCACTGACGACGGGCCGGAGTGGCGAGGTAACCGTGGAGTTCGCCTGTCAGTGTGTCAACGGCGAGTCCGACGATCTGGCCGGCATCATTGATCGAAGTCGCCAATAGCAGATGCCACGCGTGAGTGCGAACGAGGCTGTTCAGGTCACGCATGATGCCATCCTGCCAGATAAATGCGCGAAGGTTAAACTCCTCGTCCAGCGAGACGCCAACGATCGTGTCGAAGTCGTTGATGCTGACCGCTCCGCTCCGGACGTCTCCCGGAAGCGTGCCGAGGTCGATCGTGCCCGTCTTCCGGCTCCAGAAGAACGCGTGACCGTAGATGTCACCGGGCAAATCGGAGGTGCCGACTAGGTCCCGTTCGTCGAAGACGAGCACACGGTGTTCCTGAAGACGATCATCCCGAGCCGGAAGGCGACGAAGCAGTATCTGGGCGAGGAGTCGGA
>JBKPSC010000069.1:0-8807 GCA_046734915.1 Acidobacteriota bacterium
CTCTCAGGCCGCGCGGCCGTTCAGACAACGCAGCACCATCCCTCCGATCACGGTCAGCAGGCGCGCGGCCCTCTCGGTGCGCGCCAGCTTGCGGTCAAGCCATTCACCACGTTGCCGAAGGGCATCCTGTTTCTGCGACTCGAGAACTTCTCGACGTCGGAGGCGGCGCAGCACGCAGCCACTTCAGCCAGCGCCGTGGTTCAGTGGGCTGGAAAGATCTGGTTGCTCACGCTCGGGGAAAAAGGAGAACGCTCTCGAGGTGGGACGTTCGTCGCGGAGATTGGCCCCGTTCCGGCTGTTCCGTCGGCCGCGAGCTACGTGCTGGACGTCAACGAAGCCGATTTCGGCCCCGAGGCGAAGGCCGAAGTGGCGCGTCAAGTCCACACCCACCCGGGGCCTGAGGTCTTTTACCTTCTCACTGGTGAGCAATGCTTGGAAACCCCGAACGGTACTACTCGGGCGCGAGCCGGCGAGGGGATGGTGGCACCCGCAAACACGCCGATGCAACTCAACATCATGGGATCATCCAGACGCGATGCTTTGTTCGTGGTCGTTCACGATTCCACGAAACCGAGGGTCACTCCATCTGATTGGCAACCCAAGGGCACGTGTGACAAGTAGCGGCTTAAGTGTCGCCGACCTTGAAGAAACGTAGAAACCTGGACACGCTGTCGACGGACGGATAGACGGCGCCGCTCACGGGGCGGCCCGCCGCTTCTTCTGTGTGAGTTCGGCCTCGCGTTCGCACAAGCGCCCACCGCCATCAAGTTTTGTGATCAGGACACCGGAACGGAAAGACGGCGAGAGCAGTCCAGATTTCTACGTTTCTACGTGGTCAGCAACACTTAAGAGGTCTCCTATGGCTGAAATGCGGCTGAAGGAGGTGGACAAGGCCGAGATCCTCCTGATTCTCGACAACACTATTGATATTTTATTGGCGAGCACGCAGCAGGCTAAGCGCTTCCCTCTCCCTGATGCCCTCTCACGCGAGACGCTTGTGGCGGAGCACGGTTTTGCTGCGCTGGTGAGTGTTACCCGTGGCAATACGTGGGACTCCCTGCTCTTCGACGCGGGACTGAGCAAAAACGGGCTCATGCACAACATGGATGTACTGGAGGTTCGACCGAACGAACTCCACACCATCGTGTTGAGCCACGGACACGTGGACCACACCAACGGACTGATGGGGATGCTCGCGCGCTTAGGGGAGCGGCGGATGCCGCTGCTGCTGCATCCGGACGCATTCCTCGAGCGGGAGCTCCTGTTTCCGGATGGCCGTGAGATGCGTATTCCCCCGCCGAATCGGAGCGTTCTGTCTCAAGAAGGCATCGAATTTATCGAGGAGCGGAAACCGTCGTACCTGCTCTCTGGTCTTGTACTGGTGACGGGACAGATCGAGCGCTCGACGCCCTTTGAGCAGGGGTTTCCCATCCACTACGCACGTCTGGACGAGCAGTGGCGGCCGGACCCCCTCATTCATGACGACCAGGCCGTCGTGCTGCATGTCAAGAACAAAGGACTCGTCGTCCTCACGGGCTGCGGGCACGCGGGGGTCATCAACACCATTCGCCACGCCCAACAACTGACCGGAGTCCACAAGATCTACGCCGTGATCGGCGGATTTCATCTCACCGGCGCGCATTTTGAGCGAATTATTCCGCCGACGGTGGCGTCCCTCAAAGAACTCAGTCCGGCAGTGATTGTCCCGGCACACTGCACCGGATGGAAGGCGACCCATGCCCTTGCGCGGGAGTTGCCCGAGGCGTTTGTTCCCAATAGCGTGGGGACTCGCTTCCTCCTCTAGCAGGCGGTCCAGACTCTTACCACGGCCCGTTAGGCGAATGGTTGAAGAAAATCGACAATCGCCTGGATCATCTGGTCTCCCGCGAGCAGCTCATAGTCGTTGTGATCGGCGTCGGGCAGGAGGAGGAGCGTCTTCGGAGCGACTGCGGCGTCGTACAGGCGGCGGCTGTTTTCGATCGGCACGATTCGATCGTGTCCGCCAACGATGACGAGCAGTGGCACTCGGATGCGCTCGATCTGATCGATCGCTGAAAACCGGTCCCGAAGAAGAAGACCCACCGGTAGAAATGGATAGTGATATCGTCCCAGGTCCTCCATTGATGTGAACGGCGATCGCAGGACGAGCGCCGCCGGCGGGTGCTCGACGGCGAGGCCGACCGCCACTGCTGTTCCGAGCGACTCTCCGAAGTACACCACCCGCGACTGATCGACGTCGGGGCGACGGGCCAGGAACGCTCGGGCGGCCCGGCCGTCTGCGGCGAGCCCGCGCTCTGATGGAGCTTCGGGATTTCCGCCGTAACCCCGGTAATCGACGAGTAGAACCTGCAATCCGTGCCGATGGAGCGCCGCGGCAAGGGGACCCCGGTGCGCCCGATTGCCAGCGTTGCCGTTCAAGACCAGGACGGTGATGTGCGGCGATGGACCGGATGCTGCGAAGAACCAGCCACCCAATTCGAGTCCGTCGCTCGTTTCGAACGTCACCGCCTCGACCCCGGTCAGGCCGATCTCTTCCGGCGCCGGCAGGCCAGCAGCCGGGAAGTACATGAGGCGGCGCTGCAGCGTCCAGATGAGTGCCAGGGCGACAAGAACAATGACGACAACATATCCGGCGGCGATGATCATCCGGCGGCTCATCTCATTGCTTTCGTGGTTTCGGGATTCACGCCTCGGGTCGCATCGGACGATAACAGTGGGGATCGGGTTCGAACCGGTCGAAACCTCGAGGAAAGGACGCCATGGAGCCAGCAGCCATAATCCGCACCCTGCTCTTGACTGTCGCCACGTTGGTCGCCGCGCTTCCCGCGGCGGCACAGACGCCACGCATCGAGGTGTCGGGAGGCTATCAGTTTCTCAACGTCTCGGCAGATCTGGAAAGTATCGACACTGACGAAGCTCCGGTCCGGGACGTCGATCAGTCGTTGCCAGCCGGCTGGTACGTGGATCTTGCCGGGAATCTGAACCGCCACCTCGGAGTCGTGTTCGCCGCGGGCGGCAATTACAAGTCCATGACTGAATCGGCGACCCTTGGCGGTCTCTCGGCAAGCGCCTCGGTCGACCTGAAGGTGCATGAGTTCATGGGCGGGGTGCGCTACAGCATCCGCGCGCACCCGACGGTGGTTCCGTTCGGGCAGTTCCTGGTTGGCGCGATCAATGGTTCGGCGAAGGTCACCGCATCAGCCAGCATCATCGGCTCCCCCGGGTTTTCGTTCAGCGGCGAGGCCAGCGGCACGGACATGGCGCTGCAGGCCGGCGGCGGCATGCAGCTGCGCCTCACGGACAGGTTCGGGGTCCGTGTCGGCGCGGACTACATTCGGATTCTCGCTGACGATGGCGGCGAGAATGCGTTCCGGTTTGGCGCGGGTGTCGTGCTCGCCCGCTGATCCGGAAGGCCTTCTGATCTGCGTTCGACAGGCTGCAGCGCCTCAACCATTTGCCCTGATGAAACGGACGCGTGTCTCTTGACACCCTTGCTGTGAAGGGATGTAAGAAACATGCGAAGAGTTGTTGTTCCAATCATGCTGCTGGCCGCTGTTCTTGTTTCCGGGCAGAACGCAAACGCTGCGATTATCTGGGTCAGTCCCAGTGCCTCGGGCCCGGCGCCGGGGACCAGCTGCAGCAACGCGGGTTACGCAACCATCCAGGCCGGCATTGGTGCGGCCAACGCGGGCGACACCGTCAACGTGTGCCCTGGCACCTACGTCGAGAACATCACGATCAACAAAGCCAATCTGACGGTCAGCTCGATCGGCGGGTACGGTGTCACCTTCATCAGAGCGGCGGCGGTCAACAGTGTCGTGACCGTCACCGGGGTCAACGCAACTGTTACCGGCTTTTCTCTGGTGCCTGCGGGTTCCGCCGCCAAATATGATATCGGCGTGAACGTCGCCATCGGCGGCAATGCGAGCGCCGAAATCGCGCACAACTACATCAGGGGCGGACGTATAGGTGTGAACCTGGGGTGCGGGAGCTCCGGCACCACGGTGTATCACAACATTGTCCGAGGCGCGACGGAGACGGGCATCAACATCGATACGTGTGAAATCGATCCATATCCCGGCAGCACCTTCAATTCGGTTCACCACAACACGGTCTGCGGCGGCCTTTTTCCGTATTCGATTGCTGGAGGTCAGGGATCTGACTTCAACAGCATCCATCACAACACAGCCCGGTGGATTACCCTCTTCGGCGACGGGAACATCGTGCACAACAACGACGCCCAGCTTTTCAATATCGTCGCCGGCAGCCCCGCCAACGTGACCTTCAACAACACCACAGCCGCGGTCTGTCCATAACGCGCTCTTGGCACGGCGGGCCCCGACAGGCGCAACAGACCCAGAGGGGTCCCGCATGATGCCTTCACGACCCGAACGACCTCCCACACACTGCCCATAACCGAAAGCCGGCGAGCAACTCTATAATCGCGCCAGCTTTGGCCCTCACGCCCCGCGCGCGCGTCGGTCCCTATGAAATCCTCTCCGCAATCGGTGCGGGTGGCATGGGCGAAGTGTATCGAGCGCGGGATCCCCGACTCGGCCGGGATGTGGCGATAAAAGTATTGCCGGAGAGGCTGGTCGCGGATCGCGACGCCATGACGCGCTTTCACCGCGAGGCGCGCGCCGTCGCGGCGCTCTCGCACCCGAACATCGTCGCGATCCACGACTTCGGGGACCAAGGTTCGCTGATGTACGTCGTGCTCGAGCTCTTGGAAGGCGAGACGTTGCGCGCCTTCCTCGAGAAGGGAACAGTCGGGTGGCGAACCTCTGTCGAATGGATGGCGGTCGCGGCGGAAGCCATCGCCGAAGTGCACGCGAAGGGACTCGTCCATCGCGATCTCAAGCCGGAGAATCTCTTCATCACGTCTCAGGGCGTCCTGAAGATCCTGGACTTCGGTTTGGCGAGCGGCTTCGCCCTGCATGACAGCGAGGGCACGAAATCCGCGTTGACCGAACCCGGGACAGCCGTCGGGACGATCGGCTACATGTCCCCCGAGCAGCTGCGCGGACAGCCGTCGACGGCCGCCACCGACTTCTTTTCGCTCGGGTGCATCATGTACGAGGTGCTGACGGGCAAACGCGCGTTCCAGCGTCAGACCGTGGCCGACACGCTGTCAGCCATCCTGAACGATCAGCTCGAGTTCGAGGACCTCGCCCGGGAATGGCCGGACGAGCTGATTCGGATTACTCAGCGTTGTGTGACCAAGTCGCCCGCACAGCGCTTTCAATCCGGTCGGGATCTTGCGTTTGCCCTGCGCAGCACTCTCAAGGGCCATCCTCACGACAAGGCGACGGATTCGATCGCCGTGCTGCCCTTCGCCAATGCCGGGGGGGCCGATGCCGAGTACTTGAGCGACGGCATTGCCGAGAGCCTGATCAACAATCTGGCCCGCATTCCCAACCTGCGAGTGGTGCCAAGAAGCACGGTGTTTCGATACAAGAGCACCGATCTCGACCCGTCGGCACTCGGCAGTCAACTGCAGGCGCGTCTCCTCTTGACCGGCAAGGTGATCCAAAGAGGTGACCGCCTGATGGTGCAGGCGGATCTCATCGATGCCACTGAACCGAAGCAGCTGTGGGGCGAGCGATTCAACCGGCCGTCATCGGACATCTTTGCTGTCGAGGAAGAGATCGCGCGGAACATCGTCGAGCAACTGCGGATGAAGCTGCCGGGCGATGAGGGGAGCCAAATCACCGATCGGTACACCGAAGATCCCACCGCCTATGACTTGTATTTGAAGGCCCGTCATCATTGGAACAAACGCACGCCTGAGTCGATTCGTCGGTCGATTGAGTGCCTGGAGGCGGCGATTGCGCGCGACGCACACTTTGCCCGGGCGTGGGCGGGCCTGGCGGATACCCGGATACTGTTCGGATGGTACGGCGCGGGAGTGATTCGAGCGTTGTTCGATTCCGCCATTTCAGCGGCACGAACGGCGGTGAGTCTCGATCCGGAGCTCGGGGAAGCGCGTGCCGCTTTGGGCTTTGCCCTGTGTTGTACAGGCCAGTGGGACGACGGCTTGCATGAATGCGAGCTGGCCGTTCAACTGAGCCCAAGATATTTTCTGGCGCACGACTGGTTGGCGATACTGCTGTCGTCGTTGGGCCGTTTCGACGAAGCAGTGGCGGCAATACGGACGGCGAAGAGGTTGGAGCCGTTGTCGCTGGTCGTCCATCATCACGAAGCCTGGGTCAATGTGATGGCAGGTCGATTCGGCGACGCGGCGCGCGCGGCGGCCCAGGCCCTGGAACTCGATGTCGACTATTCATTCGGGTGGTGGTGGCTGGGTATCGTCCAGACCGAACTGGGGCAGATTGGGGAAGCCGTTCGAAGTCTGGAGCGCGCTCGAGCCATCTTCGGCGATTTCCAGTTGGGCCATTCGGCGCTCGGGCATGCCTACGGAAGGGCGGGACGGCGGGAAGAGGCTCTCACCTGTATCCAGGCCCTTCGGAAAGCGGATCCACACTGCATGGATCCGTACCACGTGGCGCTGGTGCAGGCAGGGCTCGGTCAGTTGGACGACGCACTGACAAGCCTCACCGAGGCTTACGAGGCGAACTCCACATGGCTACGCATCTATGGTCCGCACGATCCGCGGTTCAATGCACTCCGCGGAGATCGGCGACTCGACGCTCTAATACGCCGGCCGGTCTCGCAGCACTACCTCACGAAGTAGCCCGCTTCCTGCCAGCAGCTCCCGGACGCGCCACGAACGGACGACGAGTTCACCATCGACGATGACGGCCGCGGCCTATACTCGGCCGTGCGACACGCCATCCTGGCGGAAGTCGCCGCCCTCTTGATCGCCGGGCGCGTGTCGGCACAGTGACGGACGCCAATGAAACCGACGGTTCCAGGCACACCCGGCGATCCAGTCTGGCAAGGCACGCTGCGCATGAGCGACGGCCGCACCTTCATCACCGACGGCGGCCTCGCCGTCGACGCCGCGCTCGCCAGGCCGGCCGCTCTGCCGGCGCGCGAGTTCCCGGCCAAGCTGCTCGAGGATTACGTGAAGGCGTCACACAAGAACGACTACGGCTTCGCCGACCTCACGCTGGCGGCGACCGCCAAGACGTACACATCGCCGAGCGGGATTGCGCTGAACGCGACCTACATCGACTATCTTCGGCGCATCGCGCCGCGCGGGTCGCGTTTTCGGATGACCGAGGGAATGCAGCCGATCGTGGTCGTCGCCGACGGCAGTCCGATCGCCGTGCTGATGCCCGTGAAACAGTGACGAGGCAGAGGCTGGTGGCGATTCGATCATCGCCGTGACGCGGCGCTTCGTCAGGCGGCGGGCGCGGGCGGCGGAGACTCGTGGAGCGGCTCGTACACGCCCAGCGCTCCGCCTCCTGGGAGCGTGATCTCGACGAGTCGACCCCATCGTTCGTCGTGGATTGCGGTGCAGGGAACACTCAGCGCTCCCATCTGCCCCACGAACTTTTCGATATCTCGAACCATCAGGTAGAACTCGTGCTTTCTACTCGACTCGGCAGGATGAAACGCGACCTCGGCTGGCGGGAGGCCAAAGATGAGCCAACCGCCGCCCACATCGACGTGGGGGAGGCCCAGAACGTCGCGGAAGAACGCCCGATCCGCCTCAGGGTCTGAACTGTAGATGATGGAGTGCGCTCCCTGGATCACATGACTACCCTCTCAGCGGATGCGCGCTCTCACAGCTGACGACCGGCGCTCACCCGCGGACGCTCACGATAGCATCGGCGGCTGTCGCGTGCAGCGCCTGTCAGGCGGCCCGGTGTTACCTGGCCGAAACGCGCATGCCGAGGAGGGCGCCAAGGACGCTGATCAGCTGATGCACCACGAGCACGAAGAGGATTGACCACAAGACTCGAGGCAGCGTCGGTGCCACCCACGGCCATGCAACCAGCCAGGCCCCCAACAGGAAATCGACCTGGTCGAAGACGTAGAAGAAGAGCCTTCCGACGCCATCTCCCGCCGCCCCGGGAGCGATGTCGAGTTGGCGCTTGAGGAAGCTGTTGAGGAGCTCGCTGAGCATGGCCGCGGCCCCCAGGGCGAAGCCGAGCGAGATGAGAGCGAAGACGGGAAGCGCGCGAAAAACCGGCGGCTGAAGCTCAGGGGCGAGGCTTTGAAGGGCGTACCCGGCCGCCGACCCGAGCGCCACCGCGAGAACGCCTCGGTACGTCTTATTGGCACCCAACAGCGGGCGGTTCCGAAACAAGGCCTGACGGTCAATGGGAGCGGCGAGCGCCCGCAGCCATCCGAACTTGATGCACAGGCCATGGAAGATGAGCCCCGCGAAGAGCGGCCCGAACAGAGACGCGACGACGGCCAACTCTCCCATCGAGCCTGCGTACGCTTTCTGCGGTCTCAAGCCCTCCGCAAGTCACGAATCAATCGGAGGAAATCGATCTCGCCCCAGGACTCCGCAATCCTGCCATTCTGGATCCGATAAACCACGAGCCCGGTGAATTCCACCGAACGATCCGTCCGGGCGATGCCCTCGAAGTCGCCGCGGTGCGTCGCTCGGGCCGTCGTCCGCAGAACCACTCGATCGCCTTCGGCAATCAGGTCGTTGATGGTGTGATGCGCATCCGGAAAGGCCACGGAGAACTGTCGCTCCAGGCGCTCCAGTTCGTGACGGTCCATCGTGGTGGCACCGAGATGGCCCACGTAGTCGGGCGAAATGAAATCATCGAGGTTGCCCGCAAAGCCGGCATTCGAGAAGTCGATCCAGCGACGAATCAGATCCTTGTTTTGATCAAGTGTCGTCGGCATGTCGGAGGGGCTCCGCGTAGACCACCCGGAAT
>JBKPSC010000070.1:0-16692 GCA_046734915.1 Acidobacteriota bacterium
CGGCGAGTTCTTCGTGGCTTCGGATATTCCGGCAATTCTCAGCCACACCCGCGACGTCGTCTTCCTCGGTGATGAGGAGATGGCGGTCATCACTCGAGCCGGCGTCTCGTTCACCGACTTCTTCGGCCGTCCCGTTTCGAAAGCGACGCAGCGTGTCCTCTGGGACCCGATCATGGCCGAGAAAGCCGGCTACAAGCACTTCATGCTCAAGGAGATCTTCGAGCAGCCGACCGCGGCGCGGGAGACGATCCTGGGGCGTGTCTCCCAGGATTCCGGCAAGGTCTTCCTCGAGGAGATGTCGATTCCAGACGAGCGGCTGGCGGCGGTGGATCGCGTGATCATCCTGGCCTGCGGCACGTCCTGGCACGCCGGTCTCGTCGGCAAGTTCATGATCGAGCAACTGGCGCGCATCCCGGTCGAAGTCGACTACGGGTCGGAGTATCGTTATCGGCACCCGATCGTGAGCCGCAAGGCACTCTCGGTGGTGATCACACAATCGGGTGAAACGGCCGACACTCTCGCCGCCCTGCGCGAGGCCAAGCAGGACGGCGCCTGCAGCATCGCCATCTGCAATGTGGTCGGCAGCATGGCCACGCGCGAGACCGAAGGCACCATTTACACGCACGCCGGCCCCGAGATCGGCGTGGCATCGACCAAAGCGTTCACCTCGCAGCTGGTGGCGCTCTATCTATTGGCGATGCGGTTGGGACAGCTTCGCGGAACGTTGTCGGCCGAAGCCTCACACGCTCACGTCAACGACCTGCTGCAGCTGCCGCTGTTGCTCGAGCGCACGCTGAAGCTTGCGCCGACGATCGAGGAGGTCGCGGCCCGCTTCCACAACCGGACCGATTTTCTCTACCTGGGCCGCGGCGTCAACTATCCGATCGCGCTCGAGGGCGCGCTGAAACTGAAGGAGATCTCCTACATCCACGCCGAAGGTTATCCGGCAGGGGAGATGAAGCACGGCCCAATTGCCCTCATCGACGAAGAGCTGCCGGTCGTCACGATTGCGCCGCGTGACGCCGTGTTCGAGAAAATGATCGGCAACATGCAGGAGGTCAAGGCGCGTGGCGGCTCGGTCATCGCCCTGACGACGCAGGGCGATCAGAAACTGTCGTCGATTCTCGATCCGAAGCGCGACTTCATCATCGAGCTGCCGGTGACGCCGGACCTGCTGTCGCCGATCGTCAGCGTCGTTCCGCTGCAGCTGCTGGCATATGACATCGCCGTCCGACGCGGCTGCGACGTCGATCAGCCGCGTAACCTGGCCAAGTCCGTCACGGTCGAATAGCAACGACAACTCGGCCGCCGGCGCAGACCGCGCGTCGGCGGGAGTCTCTCCATGCAGTTCCTCGATACGCTCAACACCGAGCAGCGTGAAGCCGTCCTGCACCTGCGCGGCCCGCTGCTGATCCTGGCCGGCGCCGGGTCGGGAAAGACGCGCGTCATCACCAGCCGCATCGCCTATCTCGTCGGCAAAGGCGACGCCGAGCCCCGCGAGGTTCTGGCTGTCACCTTTACCAACAAGGCCGCCGAGGAGATGCGGTCTCGCGTCGAAGCACTGCTCGGGACCGAGGTCAGCGGGATGTGGGTGTCGACGTTTCACTCGTTGTGCGCCCGGCTGTTGCGGCGCGAAGCCCCCGCGATCGGCCTGTCGCGTGACTTCGTCATTTACGACTCCTCGGATCAGCTCGTCGTCGTCAAGCAAGCGATGAAGGAGCTGCATATCGACGACGGCTTCATTCAGCCGCGGGCGGCGCTATCCCGTATCAGCCACGCCCGGAACCGGATGGAGAGCCCGCAGGACATGGCCGGTGCGGCGGTGTGGAACCGCCGCGACGAGCAGATCGCGAAGATCTACGAGTACTACGTCCGCGCCCTCAAAGAGGCGAGCGCGCTGGACTTCGACGACCTGCTGCTCAAGACCGTCGAGCTCTTCGAGCAAGCGGTCAGTGTGAGGACCAAGTACGCCAAGCAATTCAAGTTCGTGATGGTCGACGAATACCAGGACACGAATCGGCCGCAGTACCTGCTCATCAGACGACTGTCGGAGACTCATCGCAACCTGTGTGTGGTCGGCGATCCCGATCAGTCCATCTACAAGTGGCGCGGCGCGGATTTGCGCAACATCCTCGACTTCGAGCATGACTTTCCCGAAGCGGCGACGGTCAAGCTCGAACGGAACTACCGATCGACGCAGGTCATCCTCGACGCGGCGTCGGCCGTCATCAGCAGGAACCGGAACCGCAAGGACAAACACCTCTGGACCGACCGGAAGGGCGGCGCCCGCATCGTGTACTACCGCGGCGGCGACGAACTCGAAGAGGCGGACTTCATCATGCGGACGGCCAGGACCGGGCTGGCTGACGATGTGGATGCGACGGTTGCCGTCCTCTACCGGACCAACTCGCAGTCACGAACGATCGAAGACGCGCTGATGCGGGAGGGCCTCGCCTACAAGATCGTGGGCGGCGTCCGATTTTACGAGCGCCGGGAAATCAAGGACGCGCTCGCGTACATGAAGCTCGTCATCAACCCCCATGACGACGTCAGCCTCCGCCGGGTCATCAACGTTCCAGCGCGCGGCATCGGCAAGGGCGTGATGGAGGCGCTCGAAGCGGTGCGTCCGGGGTCGGCCCTCGAAGACAACCAGGACCTCGAGGGTCTGCCGCTGTTGTCGGCTGGTTTGGAGCCGGCGCCGGCGGTGAACTCGCTGTGGTCGAGGCTCGTGCGTGGCCTGGCCGACCGTGCTTTTACCGGTCGCGCCGCCGCATCGCTGACGGTCTTTCGCGATCTCATCGTCGAGTTGACGGCGATTGCCCGACTGGACTCGGTGTCGATCACGATTGGCAAGCTGCTGGACCGAAGCGGATACCTGCAGTCGCTGCGTGAGGATCGTACCGAGGACGGCGAGGCGCGCATCGAGAACCTCGCTGAGCTCGTGTCCGCGGCGCGCGAGTACGAATCGCGCGAGGCCGAGCCGTCGCTCGGCGGGTTCGTCGACCGCCTCTCTCTCCTGTCCGACGTCGATGAAGAGCAGGGAAGCCGGGACGCACGGATCTGGTTGATGACCCTTCACAGCGCAAAAGGCCTGGAGTTCCCGACGGTCGTCATCGCCGGTCTGGAAGAGGGCCTGTTTCCGCACTCTCGGTCGAGCGAAGACGAAGAAGAGCTCGAGGAAGAGCGGCGGCTCTGCTACGTTGGCATGACTCGGGCGCGGCAGAAGCTCGTTCTGACGGGCGCCGCACGCCGCCGGGTGTTTGGCGATTATCAGTCGACCGAGGTGTCACGCTTCATCGACGAGATTCCGTTCGAGCTCGTCGAGCGCATCACGCCCTCTTATTCGGCGTCACCGTACCAGAACCAGTTCCCACACTACGAGTTCCGCACCAACCCCTACGGCCGTGGACGGCGAGGCGGCGGCGTCCGGGAAGAACAACCGGCGTACGCCTACGAGGACGAAGACCAGTCCACCGGCATGGCGCTCCGGCCCGGTATGAAAGTCCGACATCTGCAGTTCGGAGTGGGGACTGTGATCACCGTCGAGCCGCTCGACGGAGACACCAAGCTCTCGGTTCGCTTCTCGACCGCCGGCGTTAAGACGCTTCGCGCCAAGTTCGCAAAGCTCGAGCCAGCGTAGCGTCCGGAACGGACCAGGCTCACCGGAAGGCCGTCACGATCCAGCGCCCGGTTCGCGGCATCGGCTGTTTCACGCTCGCTCTGACCAATGACACCTGGATTCGGCGAGTGGCCTTCGTGCCGTCGGGCCGCCGGACATCCGCCTCGATTGTCACGGTCCGTTCCACGAGCGACGGGCGGTCGCTCTTGAGGTCGATTGGATCCAGCGGTTGGTCGAGGCTGAGTCGAGCCACCCGGTCTGCCGACCCGTCAGGTGCGCCGGTGCCGATCTTCACGTCCGGGCCGACGTCCACGACCTTGAACCGGTCGACGTTGCCATCGATCCGGGGCTCGAAGATCGTGGTCGCGAAGCGGGCGAGGGCGGTCCGATCACGAAGGTGGGAGGAGGCGAAGAAGCGTTCCAGGACCAGATACTCCTGCCCGCCGCCGCACCCCGGTATGAGCAGGGCGGCGGTCACCGCGGTCGTCGACATCGCTCTTCGGACGCCGCGGATCATCGCCTCATTCGGCCGGCGGTTCGCTGTCCTCCGGCGGAGCGACGGCCGAGCCCTCGGGCGCTGACTCGGCGTCGTCTTCTTTCTCGACCAACCGCGCCACCGAGACGACCTTGTCCTCGCCCTCGATGTCAATCAGTCGGACGCCCTGCGTCGCACGGCCAATCGCGCGGACGTCGTTGGTCGGCATGCGCAGAATCATCCCCTGCTGAGTGATGAGCAGGATCTCATCGTTCTCGTGAACGCACACGACACCGACCACCTCGCCGTTGCGCTCCGACGCGGCGATGTTGATGATGCCGACGCCGCCGCGCGTCTGGACACGGTACTCTTCCACCTCGGTTCTCTTGCCGTAGCCGTGCTCAGTCACGCTGAGGAGCGCGCCGCCCTGACGGAGCACTTCCATCGCGACCACGTAGTCGTCGTCTCGCAGGGTGATTCCCCGCACGCCGTACGCGGTTCGGCCCATCGGTCGAACATCCGTCTCTTCGAATCGAATCGCCATGCCTCGTCTCGTGCCGAGGAAGAGCTCGGTGTGGCCGTCGGTGAGCTGGACCGCGATCACCGAATCGCCGTCCTCGACGCCCATCGCGATGATGCCGCCAGCCCGCGGATTGCTGAACGCCGACAGCGCTGTCTTCTTGACGACGCCCCGCCGCGTGCCCATCACGATGAACCGGCTGTCGTCGAACTCCTTCACCGCCAGAAGCGCCGCGATGCGCTCGCCTTCTTCCATCGCCACCAGGTTGGCGATGGACTTGCCCTTGCCGCCGGGGCCCACGTCCGGAATCTCGTGAACCTTCAGCCAGTAAGCGCGGCCGCGGTCCGAAAAGATCATGATGTAGGCGTGCGTCGACGCAACGAAGAGGTGCTCGACGAAGTCCTCGTCTTTCGTTCGCATGCCGATGCGGCCCTTGCCGCCGCGCCGCTGATTGCGGTACGTCGAGATGGCAGTCCGCTTGATGTAACCGGTGTTACTAGCGGTGATTGCCATGTCTTCCTCGGCAATCAGATCCTCGATGCTCAGCTCGCCGGATTCGCCGTCGACGATTTCCGTGCGCCGATCATCGCCGTAGTTGTCGCGCACGTCGCGGAGCTCGTCGACGATGATCTGCATGAGCAGACGCTCGCTGCTCAGAATCGCGCGGAGCCGTTCGATGGTCTTCAACAGCTCGGCGAGCTCATCGAGGATTTTCTGCCGTTCCAGACCCGTCAGCCGCTGCAGCTGCATGTCCAGGATCGCCTGCGCCTGAATCGTCGACAGCCCGAAGCTGCTCATGAGCCCCTCGCGCGCTTCGGGCACGGTTTTCGACGCCCGGATGAGCGCGATGACCGCGTCGAGGTGGTCGAGCGCGATCTTGAGCCCCTCGAGGATGTGATAGCGCGCCTCGGCCTTCCGCAGCTCGAATTCGGTACGCCGCCGCACCACCTCGCGCCGGAAATCGACGAAGCTCTCGACGAGCTCGAGTAGATTCAGGACCTTCGGCCGGCCGCCGACGATCGCAAGCATGATGATGCCGAAGGTCGATTGAAGGGGCGTGTGCTTGTAGAGGTTGTTGAGCACGACCTCTGGCACCTCGCCGCGCTTCAACTCAACGACAATGCGCATGCCTTCGCGATCGGACTCGTCGCGCAGGTCCGAAATCCCCTCGATCGTTTTCTCGCGAACGAGGTCCGCGATCCGCTCAATCAGCTTCGCCTTGTTGACCTGATAGGGAATCTCGGTGAAGACGATCGACACGCGATCGCCCTTCCGGCTCGTCTCGGTTACGGATCTCGCCCGCATGAGGATTGAGCCGCGCCCCGTGGAGTACGCCTGCAGCACGCCGCCGCGGCCGACGATGTAGCCGCCGGTAGGGAAGTCCGGTCCTGGAATGATACGGGTCAGGTTCTTGAGCTTTTCGCCGCGTGTGAGAACCGTCCCGATATCGGGCGAACCAAGGTGGGTGTTTTCGATGAGCCAGATGCAGCCGTCGATGACCTCGCGCAGGTTGTGGGGCGGCACGTTCGTCGCCATCCCGACGGCAATGCCGGCCGAACCGTTGACCAGCAGGTTGGGGAACGGGGCCGGGAGGACGGTGGGCTCTTCGGTCGTTTCGTCGTAATTTGGTGAGAAGTCGACGGTCTCCTTGTCGAGATCCGCCATCATATCGTCAGCGAGGGCCTGCAGCCGTGATTCGGTGTAGCGCATCGCCGCGGGAGGATCCCCGTCGATCGATCCGAAGTTGCCCTGGCCGTCGACCAGGGGATAGCGCATGTTGAAGTCCTGCGCGAGCCGAACCAGAGTGTCGTAAATCGACGCGTCGCCATGAGGGTGGAAGTTCCCCATGACTTCGCCGACGATCTTGGCGCACTTGCGATAACCCCTCGTCGCCGACAGCCCCATGGTCTTCATGCCGTAGAGCACCCGGCGATGGGCTGGCTTCAGACCGTCCCTGGCGTCAGGCAGCGCTCGCCCGATGATTACGCTCATCGCGTAATCCATGTACGAGCGCTTCATTTCGTCTTCGATGTTGACGGGATGGAGCGCAGGAGTGAGGTCGGACATAGTTGGGGTGCTTGGTGCTCTGTTCTAGGTGCTTGGTGCTGGTGCTTCGCGCTAGGAGCTAGGTGCTGCTGCTTCGTGCCCGGTGCGTTGTGCTTGGTACATCGTGTTTGGTACTTCGTGCTTGGTGCTGCGAGGCACCACGCACCCGCACCAAGAACAAAGCACGAAGAACCAAGAACCCTAGACGTCGAGATTCTTCACGTCGAGCGCGTTGTCCTCGATGAACTTCCGCCGCGGCTCGACCTGATCTCCCATCAGCGTGGTGAACATCTGGTCCGCCTCGGTGTGGTCTTCCGCGCGCACCTGCAGCAGCGTTCGAACCTCAGGATCCATCGTCGTTTCCCACAACTGCTCGGGGTTCATCTCGCCGAGGCCTTTGTAGCGGTTGACGGCGACACCTTTCTTGCCCGCGGCGAGAAAATACTCGACCAGTTCATCGATGCTCGACACCCTGGTATCAGCCGGCTTTTCCCTGCTCGCTCGACGGGGCCTCGCCTCGGCGGCCGGTGCACCTTCGACCGCTCCCGACGCCCCGTCGCCTGATGCGTCAGGGCTTTCCTCAACCTGATCACTGGCCGACGAGATCACGATGTCGCCGGCAAAGGCGGGCAGCTCGCGCCGCGCCGCCAGCAGCGTCCGGTACTCGGCAGCCGTGACGAATTCCGATCCGAATAGGTGCTGGCGAGGGTAGCCGTTCGAACGATCCTCGACCTGCAGCTGGAAGCAGTTGTGCTCTTCGTCGCGCTGCACCGTTGCAGTTCGCGTCGGATTCGTCAGGCCGTCGGCCAGCTGGCCGAGCCGCGCGCCATTGGAGAGGAACTCGCGATCAACACCCGCGCCTACCAACGCCTCGACAATGTCCGCGTTGTGACCGCGGCGCTCCATCATGTGCAGCAGCTTCTGATAGGCGACCGTGCGATGCAGCAGGCGCTCGAGATCAGCGCCGCTAATCTCTGTTCCGGTTGAGACCAGCCGCACCGTGCGTGCTTCCGTCGCCCGCTTGATCAGGAACGCTTCGAGATCGCGCTCGTCCTTGATGTAGCTCTCCGACTTGCCGCGCTTCACGCGGAAGAGCGGGGGTTGCGCGATGTAGACATAGCCGTTCTCGATGACCTTCGGCAGCTGCCGGTAGAAGAAGGTCAGCAGCAGCGTGCGGATGTGCGAGCCGTCCACATCCGCGTCGGT
Organism: Acidobacteriota bacterium; assembly: GCA_046734915.1. Classification (GTDB taxonomy): domain Bacteria; phylum Acidobacteriota; class Vicinamibacteria; order Vicinamibacterales; family CAVVIG01; genus VFZL01. Next base: position 7,867 of record JBKPSC010000070.1, read on the forward strand.
CATGATGATGATGCGGTGATACCGCAACTTGCCAAGGTCGAAATCCTCGGCGCCGATACCGCAGCCGAGCGCCGCGATCATGGTCCTGATCTCGTCGCTGCCGAGCATCTTGTCGAAGCGCGCCTTCTCGACGTTCAGGATCTTCCCTTTGAGCGGCAGAATCGCCTGGAAGCGCCGATCACGACCCTGCTTCGCCGATCCTCCTGCTGATTCGCCCTCGACGATATAGAGCTCGCTCAACGCCGGGTCGCGCTCCTGGCAGTCAGCCAGCTTGCCAGGCAGTGAGCTGCCGTCGAGCGCTCCTTTCCGCCGGACGAGATCGCGTGCCTTGCGCGCCGCTTCGCGGGCACGCGCCGCGTCGATGGCCTTTCCGACGATGCGCCGCGCGACGCCAGGGTTCTCCTCGAGGTACGCCCCGAGCTTGTCGTTCAGAATCGCTTCGACAATCCCCTTGACCTCGGTGTTTCCGAGCTTCGTCTTGGTCTGCCCCTCGAACTGCGGGTGCGGAATCTTGACGCTGATGACAGCAGTCAGCCCTTCACGGATGTCGTCACCCGACACGCTCTCTTTCAGATCCTTGGCCAGATTGTTCCTCGTCGCGTAGCTGTTGACCGTTCGCGTCAGCGCCGCGCGGAAGCCGGACAAGTGCGTCCCGCCTTCATGCGTGTTGATGTTGTTGGCGAAGGAGTACAGCGTCTCGGCGTAGCCGTCATTCCACTGCAGCGCGATTTCGGCCTCGATGCCATCGCGCTCGCCGCGCATGTAGATCGGCTTTTCGTTGACGGCGGCTTTGTTCTTGTTCAGGTGTTCGACGAACGAGCCAATGCCGCCCTCGTAGTGGAACCGGTGCGACTTCCCGTCGCGTTCATCGTCGAGGGTGATGACGATGCCCCCGTTCAGAAACGCGAGCTCGCGCAGGCGCTGCGCGAGGACATCGAAACTGAAGGCGGTGGTTTCGAAGATCTCGTGGTCGGGCTTGAAGGTGACCTTCGTGCCTCGGCGCTTGGTCGTCCCCGTCTGATCGAGATCGCCAGTGGGCGTTCCGCGCTTGTAACTCTGCTGGTAGGTGAGCCCGTTGCGCCAGATCTCGAGATCGAGCGTTTCCGACAGGGCGTTGACGACAGAGATGCCAACGCCATGCAGGCCGCCCGACACCTTGTAGCTGTCGTTGTCGAACTTGCCTCCCGCGTGGAGAACCGTCAGGACGACCTCGGCGGCGGACTTACCGCTGGCATGACGATCCACCGGGATGCCACGGCCATTGTCGACAACGGTGACAGAGCCATCGATGTGAACAGTGACGTTGACTTGATCGCAAAAGCCAGCAAGGGCCTCGTCAATGGAGTTATCGACGACCTCGTACACCAGGTGGTGCAGGCCGCTGGCGCCGGTGGAGCCGATGTACATCGCCGGCCGCTTCTGCACAGCCTCGAGCCCCTCAAGGACCTTGATCTTGTCGGCCGAGTAGTCGTTCACGTCGGCCAACGGGCTCTGACCCTCGCGATCGCCTGCTCCTTCCGCGCCTGTGACTGGACCGTCCTTTTCCGGAGTCTGTTCCCGATTGAGTTGTGTCACTCAGTAATCCTGACCTCTGATGATCTTGCCCACGACCAAGCCAGCCGTAGTCTCCCTCTTCATACGCGCATGGGCATGATGACGTAGGTGTAGTCGTAACCTTCGGCGCCCACCGGGCGCATGACAGCCTGACTGACCTCATCCTTCAATTCGAGGGCGACGACATCGGTCGGGACCGCGGACAGAAAATCGAGCACGTACTGTGCGTTGAAACAAATCTGCAACGGGGCGCCGCCATACTCGACGAGCAACGTCTCGTGCGCCTCGCCAAGTTCTGGACTGCTCGATGTGACGTCGACCTTGCCCTTGTCGACCTGAAACTTCACAGCGCGCGATCGTTCGTTCGACAACAGCGCCACGCGCTTCACCGCGTTCGACAGCCGGTCGCGCTCGAACTCGAGATGCTTGTCGTTGCCCTTGGGAATCACCCGCTCGTAGGCGGGAAACTGACCATCGATCATCCGCGAGATCAACAGACGGCCGCCGACGTCGAAGAACAAGTGATTCTCGCCGCGCTCGTAGCGAATGTCGTCGTCTCCATCAGCCAAGAGACGCGCCAGTTCGCCGAGCGTTTTCTTCGGGAGAATGGCTTTGATCTCGTCATGCTCAGCGGCCTTGCCCGATCGCGGAACGGTGACTAGGGCGAGTCGATGCCCATCGGTCGCGACCAGGCTCATGGCATCCGGCTTCAGCACGAACAGCGCCCCGTTCAAGAAGTACCGCGTGTCCTCTCCGGTAATGGCAAACTGCGTTTTCGCCACCATTTCCCTGAGACCAGATCGCGACACCGTGGTTACCTTGGAGCCGGCGGATTCGGGGAGTGTAGGGAAGTCTTCGCGAGGCAACGTCTGCATGCGGGAATCGAAGCGGTCGGCCGCGACTTTCACCGAGCCCTTCTCTTCAGCGATCCGCACGTCGGTCTCGGGCAACGACTTGATGATCTCGTAGAACTTCTTGGCCGGCAGCGTGAGCGAGCCGCCCTTGGTCACAGACGCAGCGCACTTGCTGCGCAGACCAACTTCGAGATCAGTCGCGAGAAACTTGACCTCCTCCCCCTTCGCCTCCATCAGCACGTTGGCGAGAATGGGAATCGTGTTCTTGCGCTCGACGATTCCCTGGAAAAGTTGCAGTTCTCGCAGAAGGTCGTTCTTCCGGACGACTAATTCCATAGCTTTACTGGCCTCGAACAAGGCGGGGCCGTGCCCGCGAACCTCTTGAAGGAGAGTGGTGTGTCGAGAATCACGAAATTATACAGAAGAACAGGGTGTGTTGAAAAGTGTGGTCACCCTGTTACTCCTTTATTATCAACATCTTAAGTTGTGCAAATTTCGTGACTTCAAAAGCCCTTCCAGACCCCGTCGGGAGCGCCCTTTGAGACCGGTTTCGAAGCTCGACAGAACGTCCACAGGCCGCCCTGTGGATAGCTGTGGGAGTTACTTGAAACCCTCGACAAAAGACCCGATGAGGCTGTTGAAAGAAGCGTCCTTTTTTCTCAGATCGTCAACCTTGCGAATCGAGTGGATGACGGTGGAGTGATGCTTCCCGCCAAAGCTGCGGCCGATTTCCGGGAGGGAGGCGTGTGTGAGGGACTTACAGAGATACATCGCGATCTGGCGGGGCATGGCGACCGACTTGGAGTTGTTCCGCGACTTCAACTCGGCCAGCTTCAGATTGTAGTACTCGGCGACGAATTTCTGAATGATCTCGATCGTGACCGCCTTGTCTTCATGATCGAGGATGTTCTTCAGGACCTCCTGGGCCAGCGTCAACGAGATTTCCGCGCCGGTGAGCGACGCGTAGGCAATCAGCCGGATCAGCGAACCCTCCAGTTCGCGAATGTTCGATTTGATTTTTCCGGCGATGTAAATCGCCACGTCGTCGGGCAGGGGAACGGCTTCGGTCTCTGCCTTCTTCTTGAGAATGGCGACCTTCGTCTCGAGATCCGGCGGTTGAATGTCGGCGATCAGGCCCCACTCGAATCGGGATCGCAGCCGCTCTTCCAGCGCAGGAATTTCATGGGGCGGCCGGTCGCTGCTCAGAACGATCTGCTTTTGGGAATCGTACAGGGCGTTGAACGTGTGGAAGAACTCGGTCTGGGTGCCCTCCTTACCCGCCAGGAACTGGATGTCGTCGACCAGCAGCACGTCGACGCTTCGATAGCGTTCACGGAAATCGAGCACGCGGTCGAAACGGACCGCATTGATCATCTCGTTCATGAACCGTTCGGACGAGATGTATGTCAGCTTTTGCCCGGGATCGTGCCGGAGCACGTATTGCCCGACCGCGTGCATGAGGTGCGTCTTGCCCAATCCCACACCACCGTAGATGAACAACGGGTTGTAGGACCTGGACGGCGCCTCAGCGACCGCTCGAGATGCTGCGTGGGCGAACTGATTCGACGATCCAACGATGAACGTGTCGAAGGTGTAGCGCGGGTTGAGGCCGGCCGGGCCGACACCAGCGGGCGCCGCCGGCGCCTCGAACACGGCGGCTTCGTCGGGGCTGAGCTCGATTTCCGTGCCGTCCGGTTGCGCCTCGGCCACGAAGTCAATGGCGAGGCTCTCTCGATGAATCTCAGCCAATGCCTCGCTGATGACCCCAGAGTAGTGCTTGGTCAGCCAGTCCTTGAAGAGCGCGTTTGGGACGCGGACGCTGACAGCCGAACTGCTCTCAGAGAGGAAACTCGTGGGCTTGAACCAGGTATAGAAGCTGTGGCGGTTTATTTTCGTCTCGACCCTGGCGAGAATCTGCTCCCAAAGGTTCATCGGCTGCAGGCGATCTCTCAACAACGGTAAAACCTTCTACTTTCAACAGTTAATAGCCAGCGCCTTCGGCGAAAGACGGGGATTTCTGCGGCTTGTAAACGCCAGCTCTCGAAGCCGGCGGATTTCCACAGTTTTTTCCACAGCTGTGGAAAAGTTTGGTGAGAGACCAAACACGCATCGATGATTGGCTGCTGAGAGTCGGACCAGAGTTCCTGTGAAGGACGGCAACTGTAACACAAGAGAGAACGCGTTGACACCCCTCAAAGCGCTTCGATAACATTGACGGTTCGTTTGAAACGGAGACGGAATCATGAAGGGTAAGCGCACTTTTCAGCCCAATACTCGCCGCCGGGCCCGCGCGCACGGTTTCCTGGTGCGGATGAGCACGAAGAACGGTCGCCTGGTTCTGAAGCGACGTCGCGCGAAGGGTCGGAAACGGCTGACGGTCAGCAGCAGCTAGCGGGCTGGACCAGTCAGCGAGATGTGTCCTCGTCATCTGCCCCGGCGCGGTTCAGACGCGAAGAGCGGATTCGCAGCCGCCAGGACTTCCAGCTGATCTACGAACGCGGCACCAAGGTCCATGGGAGACTCGGGACCTTCTTCCTCCTGCCAAACGGCCGGCAGTTGGGGCGCCTCGGAATCGCGGCTACTCGAAAGTTCGGCGGGGCAGTGGCGAGAAACCGGGCTAAGAGGCTGATTCGAGACGTTTTTCGCCGTAATAAGATAGCGCCAGGGTTCGATGTGGTCGTCATTCCGAAACGTGCACTACTCGAAGCCAGCCTGAGCACCTTTGAAGCTGAATTCCGACAACTGCTCGACCGGCGCCACCGCCACTGAATCGCTTCTGCACGATCCCGTGCCGGGAGTCGCCGCTCGCGTAATCCTCGGCGGGCTGGTGCTCTACAAGCGCCTCGTCTCGCCTCACTTCGCCGGATCCTGCCGGTTTCTCCCGAGCTGCGCCGACTACGCGCGTGAGGCCGTGATCGTTCACGGTGCTCTCCGAGGGAGCTGGCTCGCCGCTCGGCGTTTGGCCCGCTGTCATCCGTTGTGTACTGCCGGCTACGACCCGGTCCCACGCGCGAACGAGAACCGTGTGGCAGACGTCGTAACGGACACAGCTCCGCTCGGCGCCTTGCGGCGCGAGCTTCGCGGCGGCAGCCGATAGCGGTCGGATCGCGCAAAGACATTCATGGAAAGACGCGTTCTCATAGCCATCTTCCTGTCGTTCCTGGTGCTGTACACGTATCAGGCGCTGTTTGTCCGGCCGGTGCCGAAGCCGGCAACGCCTCCCGCCTCCGAGAACAGCGCACCCGCCGAGCCAACCAGCTCAGCGCCAACAGCAAGTGCGCCGATTGCTCCGACGCCGCCCGATACCGCGAACGTCGTCCTCGGCGATTCGGCAGAGCGCGACATCCGGATAGAGACGCCACAAGTGATCGCCGTCTTCACGAACCGAGGCGCCCTCCTCAAGAGCTGGCGGCTGAAGCGTTATCTCGATGAACGAAGCGAGCCGCTCGAACTGATTGCAAACGATCTTCCGGGCGTGCCGGCGCTGCCGTTCACCCTCAGAGCTGACGACGAGAACGTGAACAGGACCCTCGATGCTGCGTTGTTTGCGTTGCGCGATGCTCCTCCGTCGGGAGTAGTCGGCGCACCGACACAACTGGTGTTCGAATTTCGGGATGCCGCTGGTCTGTACGCTCGGAAGGAATTCACGCTCGATCCGTCAAGCTACGTCCTCAAGTTCGGTGCAACGGTCTCCGTGGCCGATCGCCAACTGCAGCCCAGCATCGCCTGGGGGCCAGCGCTGGGTGACATCGACTCTGGTGCAACACGCTACGCCGTGAGAGCCCGCGGTCTCGTGTCGGCCGCGGACACCGTACAGCGGTTCGCAGCCGCCGACATCGAGAAACAGCCCACGCACGAAGGCGATTTCCAATACGCCGGAGTGGACGATCACTACTTCATGACCGTGGTCTTGAATCCGGGGCCGTCGACAGTCAGCTACCAGCACATCTCTCTCCCGCCGCCCGCCGGCAGCAAACAGCCGGCCCGCGAATTGATGTCGTACCGCATCACGCCTGGCCGTCAGGACACGCTGGCGTTTTACATCGGACCGAAGGACTTTGACCAGCTCGCGGCCATTGACCGTCCGCTTGTGCGGGCGATCGACTTCGGGCGGTTCGCCTTCGTCGTCGTGCCACTGCTGCGCGCGCTGAACTGGATTTACGGCTACGTCGGCAATTACGGGTGGGCGATCATCATCCTGACAGTGCTCATCAACGCAGCGATGTTCCCACTGCGTCACAAGAGCGTCGTGTCGATGCGCAAGATGCAGGAGATCCAGCCCGAGGCCAAGGCGATTCAAGATCGCTACGCCAAGTACAAGTCGACGGACCCGGCGAAGCAGAAGATGAACCAGGAGCTGATGGCGCTCTATCGGGAACGCGGCGTCAATCCCGCGAGCGGCTGCATCCCGATGCTCCTCACGTTTCCCGTGCTGTTTGCGTTCTACGCGCTGCTCACGACCGCGATCGAGTTACGGGGCGCGCCTTTCGTCGCCTGGATCCACGATCTGTCGATGCCGGATCCCTACTACGTCACGCCGATATTGATGGGAATCAGTCAGATCTGGCAGACGCGCATCACGCCACAGGCCGGCGCCGATCCGGCGCAGCAGAAGATGATGATGTTCATGCCCGTCATCTTCATGTTCTTCTTTCTCTGGGCGCCGGCAGGCGTCGCGATCTACTGGTTGATCAGCAATGTCTGGGGGATCGGGCAGCAGTACCTGACGACGTATCTCATCGGGCCGCCGAACATGCGGACGCCGCGGCCGCCAGCCGAGCGGCGAGTGAGGCGGGTCGGCGCCAGCAAGACTGAAGCAGCGGTGCGGGAGAGTTGAGATGGCAGACCAGACACAATCCATCGTGGACTTTCTGACTCGGATCACCGGTGCCCTTGGCCTGACGACGCCAGTGGATGTCGAACAGACGCCGGATGGTCCGCGCCTCAATCTCTCCGGCGAAGACGCGGAGTTGCTCGTGCGTCACCGCGGCGAGCCGCTCAAGGCGCTGCAGCACGTTGTGGACATGGCGTTCGGGCGCGACGTCGGCGACGAAAAGCGGGTGTTCGTCGACGCACTTGGCTACCGCAAGGGCAAGGACGTCGAGCTGAAGCAGATGGCGAAGTTCCTCGCCGAGAAAGCGAAGCAGACCGGTATGGATCAGCAGCTCGGCCCGCTCAACCCGTACGAGCGCCGTCTCGTCCACATGGCGGTGGCCGAGATCCCTGGAGTCACGACGGAGAGCATCGGCGACGCGTTCTCGAAGACTGTGCACATCTCGACCAGGAAGTGAATCGATCCGTGATCGCCGGATCGCGTGCGCCGGATGTTCTCCACTGACGATACGATCGTCGCGATCGCCACGCCCGCGGGCCGCGGCGGTATCGGTGTGGTCAGGATCAGCGGTCCTCGAGCGACACAGATCGCGCGTGCGCTGACGAAGCTCGCCAAACCACTGGAACCGCGTCACGCGACCTTCACACTCGTACGGATGCCCCAGCCGCAAGAGACTCGCGATTCCGCTCTCGATCAGGTGATCGCGACGCTGTTTCCGGGCCCAGCGTCGTACACCGGCGAGGATGTCGTCGAGATCAGTGCGCACGGAAGCCCCGTCGTTCTCAGCAGCATCGTAAAGGGAGCCATCGGCGCCGGCGCTCGCCTCGCCGAGCCCGGAGAGTTCACGCTGCGAGCGTTCCTCAATGGGCGGATCGATCTGCCGCAAGCAGAGGCAGTCGCCGACCTCATCGATGCCGTCACGCCGTTACAGGCGCGCGCCGCGTTCGATCAGCTTCAGGGTACGCTGACGAGAGCGCTCGCTGCGATCGATGCCGATCTCTTCGACGTGATTGCGCGTCTCGAGGCATCGATCGATTTCCCCGATGAGGGATATCACTTCATCGAGCCTGGGGCTATCGCGCAAGTTCTCGACGCGCTCATCGCCAGGCTCGACGCGATGATCGAGCGCGGACAGCGAGGACGAGTCATCCGCGAAGGCCGCCTGGTGACGATTGTCGGACCCCCGAACGCCGGCAAGTCGAGCCTGTTCAACGCGCTGGTCGGGTCCGCCCGCGCGATTGTCACGCCCGTGCCGGGCACGACCCGAGATCTAGTGAGTGAGACCGTCGATCTGGAAGGCCTGCGAATCACGCTTGTCGACACAGCCGGATTGCGCGACACGAATGACGTAGTGGAGCTCGAAGGGGTGTCACGCTCACGCGAGGCGATTCGAATAGCGGACGTGGTTGTCGATGTCTGCGACGGTGCGACCGCGCCGCTTCCGCAATCCGCGTTGGAAACGAAGGGCACTATCGTCCGGGTGACGAACAAGAGCGATCTGCCATCATTTACGCCCGACCCAGAGGCGGTAGCCGTCTCAGCGCTGACCGGGACCGGCGTCGACGCTCTGAGGCGACGGCTCGC
>JBKPSC010000071.1:0-5409 GCA_046734915.1 Acidobacteriota bacterium
TGTTCCTGTGGGACAAGGACAGCGCCTTTGAGGCGATCGAGTACGACATCTTCTTCAACCGCGACAAGTACCAGTTGCTCCAGCGCGTGCTGTCGTTCGGCGACCTGCGCGAGTTGTACCTGCGGACCCTGGAAGAAGCCGCCCGGTCTGCGGCTGCACTCCCCGAGGACGACGAGGACCGTTCAGGGCAGTCCTGGCTCGAACGCGAGATCAATCGTGTGGTGACGCTCATCAGCGGAGAGGTTCGTGCCGACGTACGCAAGCCCTTCTCGACCGAGGAGTTTCTCGACGCGGTCGAGTACCTGAAGGAGTTTGCGCGTCGGCGGCCGCCGTTCGTGCTGAGGGAAGTCAACCGAGCCCGCCAAGGACGGTAAGACAGCCGCTTTCAACATGACGCAGTCAATGCTGATCCATGAGCGTCGAGACACCTCCCTCTTGCCGTCGCCAACGAGCGGGCTTTCCCGAACTGCCTATCGCTGCGCTGGGTCGCGGCCGTCCGCCGACTTGACAACTGCCGGTTACTCTGCCTCTATGTGAGGCCAGGTCGCGGTCCCACTCAACCTGGGAGGGCGCTGATGCGCGGCTCCTATCGCGAACTTGTGCTCGTGCTCGCCGCCGCGGCGAGTGCATCGCTGGCCGTCGCCCTGGCGCGGCACCGTCATGCGCGCCTGAACTCGCTCCGAGAGAGCGAAAATCAGTTCCGGACACTCGCCGAGACGGCGTCGGACGCGATTATCACGATCGACGAAAACAGCCGCATCGTGCTCGTCAATCACGCGGCCGCGAAAATGTTCGGCTACGCGCGCGAGGAAATGGTGGGCGCGGAGCTGACGATGTTGATGCCCGAATCTCTGCGACAACGCCATCGAGCGGGCTTCGCCCGATACCGAGGAACCGGCAGGCGAAACATTTCTTGGGAATCAATCTCCGTTGCCGGCCTGCGCAAGGACGGCCACGAGATTCCGCTTGAGATCTCGTTCGGCGAGTTCACAGCCGGCAATCGGCGCTTCTTTACCGGCATCGCGCGCGACGTCACCGAGCGCCGCCGCGCGGCAGACGCGCTGCGCAGAAGCGCCGAGGAACGCCTCGCCGAGCTCGAGCGAGTACGCCAGCGAATCGCGACCGACCTGCATGACGACGTCGGCTCGAGCCTCACACGCATCTCGCTTCTCAGCGAAGTCGTCCGCCGGCAGGTCGAAGGCGACGTCGCCCTCGTCGGCCCGCTCGCATCGATCGCCGACCTCTCGCGCCAGCTCGTCGATGCCATGAGCGACATCGTCTGGGCGATCAATCCCAGCAAGGATCATCTCAGCGACCTTTCACAACGTATGCGGCATTTCGTCAGCGATTTGTGCACGGCCCGCCAGATCAACTTTCGCTTTCGTACACCGCCAGCGGAATGCGATCTTGCCGTTGGCGCAAATATCCGGCGCGAGGCGTTCCTTCTCTTCAAGGAGGCGGTGAGTAACATGGTGCGGCATTCCAGATGCTCGGACGCCGAACTGGAATTCCGCATCGAGGACGATCAACTGCTGCTGCGGGTCTCCGACAACGGGCGCGGATTCGATGTCTCTGCCGCGCGTGCCGGCCACGGACTTCGCAGCATGGCCCAGCGTACCGAGGCTCTTGGCGGCCATCTCGACGTTCTCTCACAGCCGGGCCATGGGACGACGCTGACGTTCGTGATTCCAGTGACGGACGCCGCGCAGTCCCCGCATGAATATGCGGTGACCGAACCCTGAGCATGGGCGTAACGTAGACGTAGAGAAGACGATGTCACACTCCGCCGAGCGGCTCGAAGCGGGCTCCACGTCGATGCCGGCCGACATCCGCGTGGCGATCGTAGAAGACGATCGCGAGACTCGCGAGTGCCTGTCCATCCTCGTAAACGGCACCAAAGGGTATCGGTGCACCGGCGCGTACCGCACGATGGAAGAAGCGCTCGAGAAGATCCCCCGTGAGATACCAGACGTCGTGCTCACGGATATCGGCCTGCCCGAAATGAGCGGCATCGAGGGCGTCAGGCGCCTGACATCGCGCTGTCCTGATCTGCTGGTACTGATGCTCACGGTGTACGACGATGACGAGCGAATCTTCGATGCGATGTGTGCGGGTGCCTGCGGATATCTCCTGAAGAACACGCCGCCGGCGCGACTGCTTGAAAGTCTCAAGGAGGCGGTCGCCGGCGGTGCGCCCATGTCGCCCGAAGTTGCCCGTCGTGTGATCGCGCTCTTCCGCGAAATGCGTCCGCCGGAGCGCGACGACTACCAACTCACGCCGCACGAGACGCGGTTGCTGAAGCTTTTCGTCGAGGGCCACAACTACAAAACGGCCGCGGCGGAGTTGGGCGTATCGATCAACACGATCAATTTCCACGTCCGCAGGATTTACGACAAGCTTCAGGTCCACTCACGGTCCGAGGCGGTCGCCAAGGCCCTACTCAATCGGCTCGTCTAGACCATTCCGCTCAACGCTACTACGTGACTATGTAGGGGCGTCCGCGTTGCGTCACCGTATTCTCTTTGTGTGGTTCAAGACCGAAAAGGAAAGGAATCACACAAAGGAGCAGGCCATGACCACGCGAATCATGTGGATCGATACAGCGCGCGACGAGGAGCTCAGGGAGTTCATTGAGCGAGGAATGATTCCCGCCGGCATCCCTATCGATGAGCTGGGGGAATCAAACAGCTGCATGCTCATTCAAACGGTGCGCAGCATCTATCTTTTCTTGGGAAGCACGCCTGCCGACCCTCGCGGGCAGCTGGTTGGCGGGAAGTTGGGAGAAGCGCCTGTCAGCGCCTTTCTGATCGGCGGAATCTCAACCTCGAACTCCGAAACCGAAGACCCGACGGCGCTGACAACGGGGGCGCGTGCGGTGTTCCACATCCAGACTTCCGGAGGCTGCAAGCGCATCGTGACCTCGCCGATCCTGAAGCTCGTTCACACGCAAATACGTCCTCACGAGTCACTCGGTACCGTCCATTAGCGGTGAACGCTCATTCCGTGTCGATCACGAATGTGCGCGAGGCGCGTCGAGGTGGCGCAGAAGCTTTCAGCCTTTTTTCACCACCTGCTCACGACTTGCTGCTCCGCAGCCTCTATTGTCGTCTGTGACGGTCCGCTCCCCGTCCGTCAGCCCAGGAGGGCGCACATGACGACCCCCATCATTCGAACAATTCTGGTCGCCTGCCTTGTCGCAGTCTTCTGGACCCCCACCGCGCTCGCACAGGAGACTGGTCAGGCCATGAAGCCAATCACCCTGACCGAGCTCGTGCTCAACGACGGATCGAAGATGTTCGGCAGCATCGAGCTGGCAGACGAGACCAAGATCGTGTTCAGGACGCTAGCCGGCGTGCAGGTGACTGTCCGTCTGGCCGAGATTGCGTCAATGAGGAACGTGGTGGGGACTATTCGCAACCGCGAGTTCCTCCCTCCCGATCCGAACACGAGCCGGTTGTTTTTTGCACCGACGGGCCGCTCGCTCCGCCGCGGGCAGGTCTACCTCGGCGTCTACGAGTTCGTCATGCCGTTCGTGCAGGTCGGTGTAACCGATCGCTTCTCCGTTGGCGGCGGCACCCCTCTCGTTTTCGGCATCGACGAATGGGACCGGCCATTCTGGGTCACGCCGAAACTGCAGGTGTTCGATGGAGGCGATACGCAGGTCGCAGTCGGCGTACTCCACGCATTCGACTCGGACGGTGATGGCGGCGGCATCGCGTACTCTGTCGTGAGCCATGGCAACGACGTGAGGGGATTCACGGCCGGAGCGGGGCTTGCCTATGGCAACGACGGCGGACGCGCCGGCGTCCTCATGCTCGGGGGCGAAGCGCGCATCGCGCGACACGTCAAGGCGATCAGCGAAAACTACTTATGGAAGGACGGCAACGGCATCGTCTCGGGTGGATTCCGTTTCTTCGGCGATCGGCTGTCGGCGGATCTCGCCTTGCTGGTGCCCGTCGGCGCGGACGAGTTCTTCATCGTGCCCATGATGAATTTTGTTTATCTGTTTTGAGGGCAACCCTCGCTTGCCCGGCAAGCTTCCTCGGCGGTGCGATCGACAACGGCCACGAGCAGCTCGGGATCGAGCGCCTGCTCGAGCACGGCCGAGTCTGCCGTGCCACGGAACCGGAGAAACGTACAAGTTGCGTTCTATCGGATAGTGCCTCGACTGAGGAACAGCATGTCTGGAGACTTCCTGATTGGCGGTGAGAGGTTTCTATCTCACCTCTTTTTCCTACTGCTACCATGCAATTCAGTTCGTCGGGTTGCTTTGGTTTGAGCCTCCCGGCTGCGTCGCGCGGCGGCGGCGCTAGCGCGTGCCTGTCCCGCCGCGCGCTCGTGCCGGTCGGCTTCAATCGTCGCCGCGGCTTCATCGGCAGCTGCGAGCGCGGTTTCCGTAACGAGGCGCTCTTCTCGGATTCGTTCAGCATCGGCGCGCGCCGCGGTGGCGGCAGCCTCGTCGATGTTTGCGTTCGCACGTTCGATGTCGGCGGCCGTCTCCAATCTCTCGGCATCTTCCAGTGCAGCGTACTCAGCCTCCTCGAGGGCAGCCAGTACGAGTGGTTGCGCTGCAAGCTCTAACGCACGAACAAGAGCGCCCTCCAGGTAGACCGACGTCAAGCCTGCGGCCCACACGCCCAAGGAGTCAAATGTGCTCTGCGTCGTTTCGCGATCTGTCGCGACAGCTGGGCTGCCGTCCAATGGAAAGAAAATGATCCAGCCTACCCAGGTACCATCCTGCTGCGCCTCACCGTACACCCGAGGTCGGTACGCTCGACCGCCATGATGAAAGAGTGGATACTGCTGAATTCGATGAAACACTTTCGCCTCCGGTAAAGCTCCCGCGTCTGCAGTGGACGGTGCAACCTGCGCGCCGCTCGAGAGCGACGATCGCCTCAAGCGCCGGTTGTCGTGCCTCACAACAATCCACGGAACTGAACTGCAAAACGCCGACGAGTGTGAGGAAGGCCGGCTCGGCTCCACGGTAGATCGGTAGGAAATCGATGACCTTCCGAACAGCCGCTGCCGTCGCGTCGTTGGCGATGTCAGGTGTGTCAGAGATTAAACGCCGGCGACGCAAGTGCTTGCCGACGACGAGTCCGCTGTCCGTACCATTCGGCCCATCGAACAAGAATTCCCTTTGGGACGCGGCACGGGGGCTGGCGAGCAGACCAGCCCGGCTCCAGGCCAATATCAGTGGCTGAACCGGCAGCCATTCACCTCAGTCACAAAGCCGGCCGTAATTTCATCCGTTCGAGGCACTCGTTAAACCGCGGATCCGCGCGCAAGCTATCCCACTGGGGCGCCACGGCGAGATGAATCATCGCGGGGTCGCGCGTGTCGATTAAGCGTTGAAGTTGCTCGAAGGCCGAATCGAGGTCTCCAGCCTGCGCGAAGCGCACCGCGAGG
>JBKPSC010000072.1:0-12548 GCA_046734915.1 Acidobacteriota bacterium
GGGGACAATCAGTACGGACGCACGCAGAAGTTCGTGCCGAAGCGCGACGCCGACAAGGCGCTGATCATCGGCCAGCCGTGGTCCGCGCGATGATGGCGGACTTCACTTAGCGCGCGGTTCCGACGTCGGCTCGAGGTCAGGGAGCGCGCCGGCGCGGGCCAGCGCGACCGCCCGGACGAGAGCTTTTGCGGCGCCGCGCACCTCGTCCTGCACCGCTGTGTCCTGATCAAGTGCGTCGTGGCTCGTCGCGTACGGCTCGTAGTACCCGATGTACCGATCGATCCCGGCCTGAGGCAGCGCCGGCAGGAGCTTCATGTCGGTCAGCCAGTCGCAGAGCGATCGTCGCAATGTCTCAGCGCCGACGGTGTCCCCGTGAACGACGACGGTAAAAGCACGGCCGGCGAGGTGCCGGGGATAGGGCCAACCGTTCAACTCGAGGGCCTTCGCCTCTTTCACCCCCTTGCCGTGTGTCGTGGTCGGATCGGGATTGCCGCCATCGGCGCACACCAGGCGGTCGATCATCAGCTTCAAGACGCTCGGCGCCTGATACCAGTAAACCGGCGTCACGATCATCACGCCGTGCGCGGCGACCCACCGGGGATAGAGCTCGTTCATCCAGTCCACGACCTGGCCCATGGCATGGTTCGGATAACACGAGCACGGCCAGTGACAAAGCGGCATCGCCGTAGAGACGCAGGCCTTGCAGGGCAGTATCTGGCGGCCGTACTCGGCCGTGAGAAGGCTCAGGTCGAGGAAGTCGCACTCGAGGCCGGCGCGCTCGAACTCGTCGCGGGCCTGCGACGCCAGACGGAACGTTTTCGACATCTCGCCCGGACACGTCTGATCATGTCGCGCGGCTCCCGCCACCAGCAGCACGCGTCCCCGCCGATTCCGGTCCTGCTGCTCTCGCTCAGCCTGTTGGATGCGTTCGCGCGTGTCGAGCCATTCAATGGGCAGCTCGAACTCGGGATCCGCGAATCCAGGGCCTGCCTTTCGTTTGCGTGGACTCTTGTGGTATTCGTCGTAGGTCTTCCACGCGATGTCGACGATCGCCGCGATCTGAGGCTCCACCCGCTGGAACTCGGGATTGTAGAAGCGCTCGCGCAAGCGACGCTCGAACTCCTCGCGAGTGAGCTTCACATCGCCTTGTCCCTTCCGAATCTCGGTCGGCATTCGCCCTCCAGCTTGAGCGGTCCGCCGCGAGCGTACATCATACGGAGATGAAAAACGTCGACACGCCGACTCTGCCGCACGACACCGGGAGCCCTGCTGGGACTTTCGTCGAGTGGTACTCACGCAACCGCGCACGTTCCCGTGCGCTCTTCGACCTCCTGGCCGACGAGGCGTACTACTCGCGTCCGATCGATCTCCGGCATCCGATCGTTTTCTACGAAGGCCACCTGCCGGCCTTCAGCTTCAATACGCTCGTCAAGCGAGCGCTCGGCGGCCCGAGCATCGACCCGGCGCTCGAAGCGCTCTTCGCTCGAGGGATCGATCCGTCGGAGGAACAGTCTGGCCGCGGCACCGCCGGCAGGTGGCCCGAACGGCACGAAGTGCGGGCCTTTGCGGCTGAAGCCGATCGGCGCGTGCGCGAGGCGCTTGCCACCGACGATCTCGATCGCCCGGGGGATCCGCTGTTGCACCGGTCGGAGGCGGTGTTCGCGATCCTCGAGCACGAGGCGATGCACCAGGAAACGCTGTTGTACATGTGGCATCGCCTGCCCTTCGATCAGAAGCGCCGTCCCCCCGCGTACCACCCGCGCATCGAGGGTTCCGTCCCGGTGCAGGAGTGGATTCCGGTGCCGGGAGGCCGCGCGAGCCTCGGAGCCGATGACACGGCGCTCCAGTTCGGGTGGGACAACGAGCGTCCGAAGCGCATCGAGGACGTCGCAGACTTTTCCATTCGGCGGCACGATACGACCAACGCCGCGTTTCTCGAGTTCGTCGAGGCCGGGGGATACGACGATCCACGATGGTGGCGGCCGGACGACTGGCAATGGCTGCGAAAGAGCGGGCTGCGGTCGCCCCTCTTCTGGGAGCGTGTCGACAGCGTATGGCACTGGCGCGGAATGTTCGACCTCGTTCCGTTGCCACCGTCATGGCCGGTGTTCGTGACCTACGCGGAAGCGCTCGCTTACACGACATGGCAGGGCGTGAGATTGCCGAGCGAAGGCGAATATCAGCGAGCGGCGTTCGGCGCCCCTGATGGCGCGGAGCGCCGTCACCCTTGGGGGAATGACGCGCCATCGCCTTCGCGCGGCGTGTTCGATTTCACGAGTTGGGACCCGGAGCCTGCGGGATCGCACCCCGCCGGGCGAAGCGCCTGGGGCGTCGACGATCTCGTCGGTAATGGCTGGGAGTGGACGCGCACGGTGTTCGCACCGTTTCCGGGCTTCCAACCGCTGCCGTCATATCCTGAGTACTCGGCCGACTTCTTCGACGGCGAACATTTCGTCATCAAGGGAGCGTCGCCGGCGACGGCCCGCGAGCTGCTCAGGCCGACCTTCCGCAACTGGTTCAGGCCCCGCTATCCATACGTCTACGCGACGTTCCGAGGCGTCCGATGACCGACATCGCTGCGCTCACGTCCACCTCGTTCGCCGACGATGTGCGGCACTACCTTCAGCTGGCCCCGCGCCAGCTGCCCTCCCGCTACCTGTACGACGCGCTCGGATCCGCGCTCTTCGACGCGATCTGTGAGCTCCCGTGGTACGGGATCACCCGCGCCGAGAACCGTCTACTCGCCCGTCATCGCGACGAAATTTTCGGATGCGGGCCCGATCTGAGGCGAATCGTGGAGCTCGGCCCCGGCGATGGTCGGAAGCTGCTGACGCTGGTCGAACGTACGTCATCGAGGATGACCGCGCATCTCGTCGACGTTTCCCACGGCGCGCTCGAGCGCGCGGCGCACACCCTGTCTGACGCCGCCAACCTGTCCGTCGTGAGGCACCAGACGACCTTCGAGGACGGACTCGACGAGATTGCGCGGTTGCCTGGAGACGGCAGCTCACTCGTGCTCTTCCTCGGATCCAATATCGGCAACTACGACTACGCCGGCGCGCATCAGTTGCTGCGGCGCATTCACAACTGTTTGGGTTGCGACGGCGTGCTGGTCATTGGTGTCGATCTCGTCAAGCCCGAGTCCGATTTGCAGCTGGCCTATGATGACCCGCTCGGAGTGAGCGCCGCGTTCAATCTCAACGTCCTGCTGCGAATCAACCGCGAGCTCGGCGGAAATTTCGATATTCGAGCCTTCCGGCACCGGGCGGTGTGGAACAAGGACTGCTCCCGGATGGAGATGTTCGTCGTCTCGACCGAGCGGCAGCGGGTTCGTATCGAGGCTATCGATCTCGACCTCGAGCTGGACGCCGGCGAGTCCATCTGGACGGAGAGCTCCTATAAGTACACGCCGGCCGCCTTGAATCGTCAGCTGGAGTGCGCGGGGCTCGAGCCGGTTGCGCAGTGGATCGATCGAGACGATGCTTTTGCGCTGGCGGTGGCACGAACGATCTAATCGACCGCGACGTTCACCATTGGAAGCGAAAGATGCTCGCCGTCGAACGGCCGACTGCCGGTACGTCGGAGTTCGACGTCTTGTAGTTCGACGGGACCGACGCCCAGTTCTCGTAGATGCTGCCGCCCACGTAGAACCGCCGATCGGGAGGCAGAGTCTCCGGCGCTGTCGTCGTGAAGAGATCGTAGCTGCGTTGGGGCGGCGCGGTGCCGACTTGATCGGTCGCCGCGACCAGCTCCTGCCGCCCGTCGCCATCCACGTCGGCGCGAATCCAGTCGACGTGCAGCAGGCGATGATAGGTGCGGTCGGCGATCATCCGGCGCAGCTCGGCGTTGAAGCGGGCGACCAGCGCTTCGGCGCCCGGCCGCGCCCGGCGAATCGCGAAGTGGAGCGGTCGAACGATGAGCGGAGTGGAGCCGACGGCCAATCGCGTCTTGGCCTGCTCTCCGTAGTTGTTCATGATGTATTGCACGACGAGCTCGTCCATCAGCGTGTAGTCGGCCTCGTTCGCCAGGAGTTTGGCCAGGCTGTCCTCTTCACTCCGCGATCGCAGAAAGACCGGCCCCTTGTTGCCCGCTACCTCGTCGCCGTACGAGTAGCCGCCGACGAGCACGATCCGCTTGCCGGTGAGCGTGGCGAGCGTCGTCGCCGACACGTCGCTGCCGCGCCGGCCGACGAGGATCAACCGGTTCTCGAGATAGGGCTCCGAGAACACCAGCACCTGCTCGCGCTCCGCGTCCTTCCAGATGGCCCCGCTGCCGTCGAACTCCATGTTCAGCAGCGACGGCGTGAATCTGGATTCGTCGACGATCGCGGTCTCTGCGGTGATCCCGATGCGCTTGAGTGCCTCGTTGACGAGGTCGAGCGCAAATTGCGGCTCGCCGGGCGGATTCGTAAACGGTGGCCAGGCCGTCGACACCAGGTGCAGCTGGGGTGTCTGGCTCCAGGTGAGCGATGGAAGCGTGGCCGCGACGAGCAAGAGGGCCGCGATTGGAATGAGTCGGCGGGCTGATTTCCCCGCCATCGTTGAGTTGTAGCCCATGGTCCCTCCCGACCGTCGTTGATCTGCGAAGCCTATGCGAGGGTGCCAGCCGCCGCTATGCGGTTTCAGCGGCCTGGTCGGGGCGCCTTCAGCGGCCTGCGTCGCTGGAAGAAGGAGGCGACGCATCGCGGTAAGCCGCAAAGTCCTGCCAGATCTGGTCCACCACGCGCGACTCGACGAGGCGCACGTCCTCGCGATCAGGCTCCTTCTGAGAATACAGCACGAGCTTGACGTTCTGACAGTGCGGTCCGAACGCACCCGGGTCGAAGACGTACAGACCTTCGTCAATCTCGCTGCTCTCCGAAACCTGATGTTCGAGCTTGAACGGATGGATCGGCGTGACCTCGGCGTCACCGCAGTATGCGCGCATGCGCAAGAATCCGGATTTGACGCGTTTGATCGCCGGGATGTCCATACCCTGGGTCCGCGCGGCGCCGCGGGCGACGGTCGTCCAGAAGCTCTCGGCCAGCTTCGGCGTCACGCGGACCAGCAGCACCGGTGGAAAGTCCTCGACGTACGTCGACCAGTTCAAGAAGTTCGTGAGCGGGCGTATCAGCACAGGCTCAGGCGCCGGCGGCGTTTTCGAGCGGCTCGAAGAACGCTGGCTCGCCCGTTCGGCCAGCAACTGTGGGCCATAGGCGATGACCGGCGTGATGAAGTGAACGTCGAAGCCGGCCGTGGAAATCTGATATGGATTCAGGCTGCCGAAGCGGCGTTCCGCCGCTTCCTTCAGCTGCGCGACCGAGGAAGGTCGTGCCGGCTCCACCGGCAGCCGCGTGGCGTTCGGTCTGGCGGCGTCGCGCATGTTCTCTTCGGCCGTGGCCAGCACGCCGCAGACATCCGCGGTGCGGACCGTGCGGACGACTCGCCTGCGCTCCTTGGCGTCGGCGAGGGACGTGATTCCCACGACGGCGCCGTCCGCGTTGAACACCGGTCCGCCCAGGCTCCCCTCCGTCAGCACGACGTCAGAGGCGACGCCGCGTGCGTCCGCACGGCTGACGGTCCCTGATCGAAGCTCCTTCGGCTGGCGGAAGGGACTGCCCATCGTGAAGATTCGCTGACCTTCCACGATCGACGGCGCGGTTTCAGTGCAACCCAACGGGACCGGCTTTACCGACGCGACCATGGCCGGATCGATCCAGACAATCGCAGCATCGCGTGTGGAGTCAGCGGCGACGACGTTTCCCCCTACTTTGACGGTTGGCGTGAGCTGCACCTCGACGGAGGTCGCTGCGCCGACTACCAGCTGGTTGGTGGCGATGAGCCCTCGCGAATCGATGAGGAATCCGGACGCGCGGGCTGTCGACGTCCACAGGGCCACGATGCTGTCCTGCCACTGTGGCAGGAGAAACGAAGGATCGTTGGACGACGCCGAGCTCGCTGTTGTCGCGGCCGCCGCGTCGGTGTCAGCGTTGGTGGCCGTCAGCTCGAGCACGACATCGCGGCCGGCGACCACGTCCACCGTCACCGTCCAGAGGTACGACGTGCCATTGAACGCGATTGGATGATCAGATTCGACCGTGTAGTTGCCAGGACGCAGCCTTACCTCGGCCGTGCCGTCCAGCCCCGTCGTGACGAGCCGCGGCGGCGCACTGGACGGATTGTCGCTGATGAGCAGTTCGTGACGCGCCACGGGGGTTGGTTGCTGATCAGGGCCCGTGAGAATGGCCCTGATGCGCAGAGTGCCCAGTTCCTGGCCGCCAGCGGAGAGCGGCATGAGGAGGGCGAACGTCGCCACGACCATCGCGCGAGACACGAGGATCATCGTGTGCCTGCCTCCGTTCGTTGTCAACGCCGGCCGTCCGAGGCAGCCGCCTCATTTGACGATGCCGAACTTCAAGAGGCTCTCTGCGCTGGCGGCGATCGCGTCTTCGCGCGGACGCGGTTTCCAGCCAAGTACGCGCTCGGCCTTCGCGCTGGTGGCGTTCCGAACCTTCCCGAGCAACGGGAGCAGCGGCTTCATCCGCGGATCGAACAGGGCGACGAGGCGCACGACCCAGTTCGGCAATGCCCGGGTCGGAACCTTCTTCGCCTTCTCGCCCAGGCGGGCTCTGAGCACCCTCCCGACGTCCACCATCGACATCGCCTCGCCGGCAACGGCGATGAAGCGCTCACCCTTCGCCGCCGGATGCGTCATCGCCCGCACATGCAGGTCGGCGACATCACGCACGTCCACAACACCGAAGTAAAGCTGCGGACAGCCAGCCATGCCGTTCATCAGGCGGGTCACGAGATCGATCGAGGACGAGAAGTCCGGCCCGAGCACTGGGCCGAAAATTCCGGATGGATTGATCACGGTGAGCTCGAGTGCGCCGCCTTCGGCGGCCATGAAGTCCCACGCCGCCCTTTCGGCGATCGCTTTCGACTTGACGTAGGCGCTCATCTCGCCGTTCACGTTGGTCCAGCTCGTTTCGTCGAACGGCGCCGTCTGCAGCGGATGGCCGTAGTAGATGGCGCCGCACGTCGACGTGAAGACGACGCGCCTGACCCGCGCATCGCGGGCGGCCTTCAGCACGCGCAGCACGCCATCGCGTGCCGGCACGATCAAGTCGTCTTCCGACTTGGGGGCGGTCGGTGGCATCGGCGACGCAACGTGGATTACGTAGTCGCACCCAGCGACGGCCTCCGCCCAGCCGTCGTCTCGGACGAGGTCGGCCGCGAAGAACGACAGGTGATCGCCCGCATCGGCGTCGCCATCTTTCAACATGGCCCGGACGCCGGCTTCACGCGACAACGCGCGCACCGTGGTGCGCACGACGTGGCCAGCCTGCAACAACCGCAGGATGACGTGACTTCCGACGAATCCCGAGCCGCCGGTCACGAGGACAGTACTCATGCTGTTAGCCTTTATGAGTGTGTAATCACTCATTATGCGAGCCACTAATCAGGGTTTGCTGGTCAGCGCGCCCCACAACATCTGAAAGCCAGCCGCCATGAACGTCTCCGCCTGCCGGGGCTCGCGCTCGATCAAATCCATGGTCATCTCCGCCAGCGCCTTCAGCGCCTGCGCCGCCAGGACCGGCGGAAGATGCTGCAGCCGGCGCTGGGCGATCGCATCCATCTGGATTCGCTCGATCTCGGCGAAGAGCGTGCTGCCCTCGTCTCGGACGGCTCGCGTGATGGCCTTCGACATGGAGACGTGTTTCAGCGCGCGTCGCGCCACGGGATTTTCCACGCCCCAGGAGACCCAGTGGCGCCAGAGATGCTCGAGCCGGTCCTGCACGCTCGCCTTCCTGGGAAAATCGCGCATCACGGCGGCGGCAAGGTCGAGACGAATTTCGCGGTACAGCGCATTGATCAGCTCGTCTTTGGTCTTGAAGTAGGTGAAGAACGATCCTCAGTTATCGATTGGACCTCAAGAGAGTATTTTGTGACGGCCCGTTCCTCAATCTGGCGGCGGAAGGTGCCACATCTTGTCTGCCACGAGCGCGGCCGCGGCGGAAATCCCGCTTCGTGCCGGGTACGTGCGTTGCTCCTTTGGACGCCGGAGGTACGCTCATGCGTGATGGTTGTTGGCGTCAGTACGTCGCAGCTGGCGTCGTGCTGGCTTCAGCTCTTGTGGCAGGCGGTTGCGGGTCCGACTCGGCGAGTCCGACGCCCTCGAGTGGCAGCGGCGACGGCAGCGCCGGCAGCCCGATCACGGTGTTCATTACGAACAGCGTGTACTCGCCCAATCCACTGACCGTGCGGATCGGCCAATACGTCAACTTCAAGAACAACGACAACATCCAGCATTCAGCGACATTCGACAACGGCACCTACGAGTCGGGCAACATTCCACCGCTCAGCGCGCACGACGCGCCGGTCGCGATGAGCAGTGCCGGCACGTTCGGCTTCCACTGCCGCCTGCACGGCGAGAAGGGCAGCGTGGTCGTGACGCCGTAGGCGATCGCCGAATCGAAACCGTCGCCTTCCGATTCGCGATCGCTCATCGTCGCGGACCGGGCCGACCGGGTAACGGGATCTGGCCGGTCGGGACGACCTGCTTCCACACCCGACGGCCAACTCGGTCCGCTTCGGCGATGATGGCGTCTTCGTCCACGGTGAGGATCTTCCTGTCGCGCATGACGAACTGACCGTCGACCATCACCGATTCGATGTCCGACGGCTGGCCGTTGTGAATCCACGCCGACACGATGCGCCCGGCGGGCACGAGGTGGATGCGTCGGGTGTCGAGGACCAACAAATCGGCCTTCCTGCCGACTTCGAGCGAGCCGACGTTGGGCTGGTGCACGGCACGGGCGCCGCCGAGGGTGGCGTCCTCGAGGATGTCTTCCGGCTGCGGACGCAGACCCGGGCGCTCATCGTCCCGACGGATTCGTTCGGTCATCAACGCGACGCGCATCACCTCGAACATGTCGTTCGTGTTGTTGTCGGTGCCATTGGCAATCGGGCAGCCCGCCGCGCGCAGCGCGGGAATCGGCGGAATGACGCCGCGATTCGCCGCCATCGCCGCCTGGTGCGACACGATGGTTTTCGATCGACCAAGGACCGCGATTTCGGCCTCATCGACGTAGCGGCAATGGGCGGCGAAAAGCCGTGGCCCGAGGAAATCGGCCTTGTCGAGAAATACTGATGGCCGGACGCCGTGGTATCGCACCATGAAGTCGGCTTCGGGGCGGCTCTGGGTCAGGTGAATCGTGTATCCGAGGTCGTGCTTCTCGGCGAAGGCGCGGACCGCGCGTAGAAGCTCCGGCGACACGTCCTCGGCGAGAGTTGCCGCGGGGAACACGCTGATGCGTCCCTGCTTCGCACCGTGCCAGGCGGTGAACAGATCCTGAATCCGTTGCAGTCCCTGGTCGCGCAGCCTGGGCGAGTATCTCGGTGCTTCACTGGCGGCCAGCTTCTCCGGAGACATCGGACCGGCGCCGTTCTCCCGATCGCGAATCGACTCGGCGAACACCAGACGAAGGCCCGTCTCCGCCAGTGCGTTCGCACCGTTCGCGATGTTCGACGCACTCTGCACAATGGTCGTCGATCCCGACCGGATGCCTTCCAGCGCGCCAACCGTGATCATCAGCGCGGTTTCCTCCGCGGACAGCAGGCTCGACGGCTGGACGTTCAACTTCGCCGAATTGGGAAATCCGAAATCTTCATTGAACCCACGTTCGATGGTCGCGGCCAGGTGGGCATGGCAGTTGATGAGGCCCGGGAGGAGGGCCTTGCCGCGCCCGTCGTAGACATCGGCGCGCGGGTACGTTTTGAGAATCGCGTCGGTCGGGCCGATCGCCGCAATGGTGTCGCCCGCGACCGCAACCGCGACATCGTCTTGTACGGCATCGACTGTCACGACAGTCGTGTGAGAGAAGACGACGGCTCGAGCTGCGGGCGCCTGGGCCTGCGCCTGAACGCCAGGACCGTCGAGCAGCCAAGCGGCGATGCCAGCGCCAGCGCCGGCCAGCAGCTCGCGCCGACTCAAATTGGTCGAATCGCCGGCGCTGGACGCCGAGCGGGTGGTGGTGGTTTTGGGCATCCGGGTCCCTCCTGAGCGGCGTGAGAACACCAGGGGCAAATCTGCGCAATTCTGTCACGCACTCCGGCCGGGCGTCGCGTTCACGTGCCTGCCGGGCAGGCGCGCGAAAGTCATCCCGTGCGCGGTCTTGATGCGCGACCGGTCATGACATCCCTCGGTTGGGCTGACCGATCTCTCGAGGCCGGCAGACTCTCGCGCGTCCCGCGCTCCAACGCGGCGCGACGTCTTCAAATGTCGTCGAGTCGACGCGTTTGTGTGCTTGACAGGGCGTCACGGTAGGTCGATTATCTGTTCGCTCGATCCGCCTCGCGCCGCTTGCGATCGTTTCGTCAATCCAAGAACTGCACATCCCCCAGGTGGAGCAGATGTCGGTGGCATTCCAATCAATCGTCTCCGCAAAGGCCGGTCAGCGCTGTGTCTCGGGGCGTGTGGCGCTCGTTTGCCGGCTGACGTTCATCGTGCTCCTCTGGTCATTCAGTGTGTCTGACCTGCGTGCGCAGTCCAGTCAACAGGAAGAGACATTGCCGTCACGTGACATCTCAGTGGCGCAAACCGAACTCGCGCCGGTCGTCACGCTGACTGAAGAGCACATGCGCGAGCTCGACGTGTGGATGCGCGAGTTCGCGGCGTGGCAGAAATGGGCCGATCGTTGGCTCAATCGTCGGCAACCCGGGAAGCTTGTGCCGGCTGCCGATAGGCGGCCAAAGCCCAGTCCGCCGGATTGGCTGGACGGCGTGTGCGTCTTGCTCGGCAGCGAGGAGGAGTTCAAGCCCGCCTGCGTGATGCTCGCCGCGTGGAAGGAAAATCCTGCCGAGCTCAAGACGCATCGCGCCGCCGCCGCCGCGACGGCCCAGAAAGAAGCGCCGACGAAAACGCTGTGGTGGCAGCGGATGCATCTCGATGGGCTCTGGTCCACGGCACAGTCGAACGTCAGCGCGTTCGCGCTGTTCGGCGCTCACCTGACGATTGAGGTCGAGGGCCGGCTACAGGTCTTCGCCGCGCCCGGCATTCTGCTGATGAGCGTGCCAGGCCTTCACGGCCGTGAACTCATGCCGGCGACGGACTGGGGGATCACTTATCGATTCTTCAACGTTGGCCGCAGCACCGTGCACTTCAACCTGGTGCAGGCCTGGGTGCTCGGAAACCAGCCCGCCCTGACCGGCAATCCGAACATGACCCTCGCCGGGTTGTCGCTGACCTTCAACGGAAATCGGCGGCGCTGATTGCGTTACTTGCCCTGGTAGCGAGGCGGACGCCCCTCCGCCTCGGCCCGCCGGCCCACGAGGAAATCTTCCGGCCGTAGAGCGCGGCATACACCGAGCCGTGCAAAATGCGCTCTTCGAGGTTCACGAGTGCACGGGTTCACTGGTTCAAACGGCGATTTGCCATCATCCGGCGTTCGGCGCAAGATGGGCGAGACCATGAGCGGGGACGATTTCAGCGAGCAGCTGGCCGAAATCGGCCGTCGCTTCGACGCACGAAACTGGGTGCTCGGCACGAGCGGCAACTTCAGCGTCGTCGTCGACCGGACGCCGCTGCGGTTGCTGATGACGCGCAGCGGCATTGCGAAGGGCGCGCTGACTGCGGATAGCCTCATGGAAATCGGCGCTGATGGTGCAGCGGTGCAGGCGGCGTCGGGAAGACCTTCGGCGGAGGCGCCGCTGCACGTCGAGGTCGTGCGGGTCAGGGGCGCCGGGGCGGTGCTGCACACGCATTCGATCTGGAGCACGGTGCTGTCAGACCGCCTTGCCGCGGCCGGTGGAGTGGCGATATCAGGATTCGAAATGCTCAAGGGGCTCGAAGGCGTGTCTACGCATGAGCACCGAGAGTGGATTCCCATCCTCGAGAACGATCAAGACATGGGTCGGCTGGCGAGCCGGGTGCGGCACGTGCTGGATGAGCACAGCCAGTGTCATGCTTTCCTCCTGCGCCGACATGGCTTATATACGTGGGGAGAGACGCTGCCCCAGGCGGCGCGTCACGTCGAGATTCTCGAGTTCCTGCTCGAGGCCGTCGGCCGGACCGACGGCAGCTAGGGAGGTGCCATCGTGGCCATCGTAAAAGTGCCATCGGCCAATGAGGTGTATCGGCGCCCGGACGACATCCAGGCATTTCTTGCTCATCACGGTATCGACTACGAGCAGTGGATCCCGGATCGCGTGATCGCTGCCGATGCTCGGCCCGAAGACGTGCTGGCGGCATTTGCGCCGGAAATCGAGGCCTTGAAGGCCCGCGGCGGGTACACCACGGCAGACGTGATCGACGTGAAGCCCGAGACGCCGAATCTCGAGACCATGCTCGCCAAGTTCGCCAGCGAGCATTGGCACGACGAGGACGAAGTCCGGTTCATTGTCGAGGGCCGGGGCCTCTTCCATGTACATCCGGCCGACGGTCCGGTCTTCGCGATCGAGGTGGAAGCGGGCGACCTCGTTCGTGTCCCGCGCGGCACGCATCATTGGTTCGACCTGTGCGCCGATCGCCGCATCCGTGCCATTCGCCTGTTCCAGGATCCATCGGGG
>JBKPSC010000073.1:0-17191 GCA_046734915.1 Acidobacteriota bacterium
TTGGAGAACACGCCAATCGTCATGATCCCGATGGTCGACCAGTTCTTGGAGGTGGGCATCGCGTCGATCGTTTCCTTCTGCACCACCTGACGCTTGATCACGTTCTGCGTGTCGACGACTGGTGTCGCGCCCGACACGGTGATGGTTTCCTCGAGCGCGCCGACGCGCAGGTCGGCATTCACGTTCGCAGTGAACTGCGCCTCGATCTCGACGCCCTCTCGCTTCACCGTCGAGAAGCCCGTCAACGTGAAGGTGACGGTATACACGCCGGGCCGAAGGTCGACGATGTTGTAGCGGCCCTGCGAATCGGTCGACGCCGTGCGCACCTTCTCAATCAGCGCCGGGCTACTCGCCTCGACCGTCACGCCGGGCAAGACCCCACCGCTCGAATCGCGTACGACTCCAGCGATGCCGGTCGTCTGAGCAGCAGTGGTCGACGGCAGCAACCCAACAGCGAGCACGACGCCAACGAGCCCGCCGATGATCCTTCTCATCATGAGCCTCCCGTTGTTGACGACTCCCGACGCGCAGAACGGCCAGCCTTGCGCGGCATGAACATACGGCCGTCGGGGATCGGCGTCAAACTCGGCCGACAGATTCAAGAAATTGGTCGCAATTCTGCAACCCTGCTTTTCTGCAATCCTGCATTGACTAGAATCTCTTTGTGCAAGATCGCCCGACGAATTTGTGGACGTTGCAGCATCAGGGCAAGGAAATCGCCTGTTCTGTCCGGCTGGCGGCGCACGGCATCGAGGTCGACATCGCGCACAACGGCGCGGTCATCCTGACGCGCGTGTTCGAAACCGATGTGGAGGCCCTGGCATGGGCTGCGGAGAAACGGCTGGCGCGGGTCTCACAGGGCTGGCGTCCGGTCGACGCCGGAACGGCGCCGGAGAGAGTGTCCTAACTATCGGCTGGGCGGAGGCACCGTTTCACTTCCTGCCGGCTCGAGACTCGAGCTCGTCCCATCTCGCAAGCGCATCGAGCAGTTCAGCGTCGACTTCTTGGACACGGTCGAGCGCCGCCGCGATCGCTGCGCCGTCTTCTTTGTAAAAATCGGGGCTGTTGATGCGCGCGTGCAGCGTTGATTGCTCCTGTTCGAGGGCTTCAATCCGCTGCGGCAATGCCTGGAGCTCGCGCTGTTCCTTGTACGACAGCTTGCTGCCTGCTGCAGCCGATCGGCCGCCATGGCCTGACCCTGATTCGGGGCCCGATATCGCGGCCTTCTTGATCGGGGTCTCGGGAGAGTCCGCCCGCGGACGCTGGCGAAGCCAGTCGTCGTAGCCGCCGACGTACTCGCTGACGCGTCCACCGCCCTCGAATGCCAGCGTGCTGGTAACCACATGATCGAGGAACACGCGGTCGTGGCTGACGAGGAGCAGCGTCCCTGACCATTCCACGAGCTGGGCTTCGAGCAACTCGAGGGTTTCGAGATCGAGATCGTTGGTCGGCTCGTCGAGGACCAGGACGTTCGAAGGACGTGTGAACAATCTCGCCAGCAGCAGCCGGTTGCGCTCACCGCCCGAGAGCGCCTTGACCGGCGACCGCGCCCGTTCATCCGAAAACAGAAAGTCGCGCAGGTAGCCGTGCACATGGCGCGTGCGGCCGTTCACGGTGATCGTCTCGTTGCCCTCGCCGACCGTCTCGAACACGGATCGCTCGGGATCGAGCTGTTCGCGCTGCTGATCGTAGTAGGCGACCTGAACGTTCGTCCCCCGCCGAACCTCGCCCGAATCGGGCGGCTTCTCTGCCAGTAGCAGCCGCAGCAGGGTCGTCTTGCCGGCACCGTTTGGTCCGATGAGGCCAACACGGTCGCCGCGGAGAATCCGTGTCGAGAAGCGATCGATGACGAGCTGTCCGTCGTATGACTTCGAAATGTCGACGGCGTCGAACACCAGCCGTCCGGACGCTTCGGCTTGCTCGACCTGCAGGCGTACGCTGCTTGCCGTCTCGCGGCGTGCCGCGCGCTCCTGCCGCATCGCCATCAACGCCCGCACGCGTCCCTCGTCCCTTGTCCGTCGCGCCTTGATCCCCCGGCGAAGCCACGTCTCCTCTTGAGCCAGCCGCTTGTCGAACTTTTCCTGCGCCAGCGTTTCGTTCTCCAGCCACGCCTCCTTCTTTTGCATGAAGGTCGCGTAGTCGCCGGGCCATGACGTCAGGCTGCCACGATCCAGTTCGACGATGCGGGTCGCCAGCCGCTGGAGAAACGCACGATCGTGGGTGACGAACACGAGCGCGCCGCGAAAGTCGACCAGGAAATTCTCGAGCCAGGTGATGGCTTCGATGTCGAGATGGTTGGTCGGCTCGTCGAGGAGGAGCGCGTCAGGCTCTCCGACGAGCGCTCTCGCCAGGAGCACACGACGCCGCCACCCGCCCGAGAGCGTATCGACCCTGACGTCCGGCGCCAGATTGAGCCGCGACAGGATCTGGCTCACCTCGTGAGCGCGCTGCCATGGCTCGATCGCATCTGAGCCGTCGACCGGTCCACGACGCGCGGCGTCGAGTCCTTCCGCGACGACGTCGAACACCGGCCGCGATGCCGTCAGTGGCACATCCTGGACGAGCCGGGCGACGCGCAACGCGGGCTGCCGCCAGACCGACCCGGAATCCGGCGGCAGCTCGCCGCTGATGATCTGCAGCAAGGTTGATTTGCCGCTGCCGTTTCTTCCGATGATCGCCACGCGCTCGCCCGTATCGATCTGCAGTGAAGCGTGATCAAGAAGCGGTAGGTGACCAAAGGCGATGGAAACCGAATCGAGAGCGACGAGGGGCACGGCGTTGCTCAGGCTCGCCCCAGCCACTGCAGGATGCCGAGGGTCAGCCATGGAAGGTAGGTAATGACGAGCACGCCGATGGCGAGGATGCCGGCCATGGGCAGGGCCGCGCGCGCGACCTCGAGGACCGGGCGCTTGAACCGGTAGGACGCGAGCAGAATGTTCAAGCCGACGAGCGGCGTGAGGTATCCGAGCTCGAGGTTGGCGATGAAGATGATCCCCAGGTGCACGGGATGCACGTCGAACGCGACGCCGAGCGGCACGATGAGCGGGACGACCACGACGATGGCCGGAAAGATTTCCATCAGACAGCCGACGAGAATCAGGAACACATTCAGCGCCAGCAGAAACGCGGCACGCGAGTCGATGTGCGTGCGCGTGAACTCCACGAGGTGCATCGGGACCTGCGCGCCGACGAGCCAGTTGGTCAGCCCGACGGCCACGCCGAGAATGACCAGCACGCCGCCGATGAGGCCGATACACTCGGCAAAGACCCGCAACAGGTCACGGCGGACCGACAGATCGCGATGGACGACGGCCTGTGTGAACAGGGCGTAGCAGGCGGTCAGCGCCGCGGCCTCGACCGACGTGGCGATGCCGCTGAAGAGCGCGACCATCACCACCACCGGCATCGCCAGCTCCCACCCGGCGCCCCAGGCAGCAGCCCGCGCCTCGGCCCACGAGAAGCGCTGTCGGCTGGCCCCAGACGAGAGGCCTTCGCGCACGCCCCACGCCGCAATCATCAACGTCAACAGCACACCGGGCAGCAGGCCGCCGATGAACAGATCGTCGATGGGGATCTGGGCGACGACCCCATAGAGAATCAGAGGCAGGGACGGTGGCAGGAGCAGCCCCAGCGAGCCCGACGCCGTGAGCAGGCCGAGCGCGAACCGATCGCGGTAGCCGTCGCGCACGAGCGCCGGAAAGAGAACGCCACCGAGCGCCAGGATGGTGATGCCAGACCCCCCGGTAAACGCGGTGAAGAACGAGCACAGGACGGCACAAACAACTGCCGTCCCCCCCGGAATCCAACCGACCAGCGATCGGAACACGCGGAGGAGCCGTTCGGACGCTCGCCCTTCGGCTAGAAGAAATCCGGTCAGCGTAAAGAGCGGAATGGCGGCCAGCGTCGGCGAGACGCTGAGCGAGTAGGTCTCGATGAGAATGGCCGCGGGCGTGACGCCATCGGCCATGAAGAGGACGACCGCGGCGCCGCCAAGAATGGCGAAGATCGGCGCGCCGAGCGCGCCTCCGAGCACGACCAGCGCAACGCCGGGCCACGGCGACCGCCCCTCGAGGAGCGACGGGTTGGCGCCGACGAGGACTCCCACGGCAAGTCCGATCGCTGCGGTGCCGCGGGCGACCCAACCGCTACCCGCCCGCCGGACGAGTCGCAGCGCGATCAGGAAGAACCCGATCGGCAGCACCAGCTGTGCGATCCAGGTCGGAATGCCTGCGCCAATCGACGAGCCCACCTCGCGCTCCGACCGGACGAACTCGACCGCCGCGATCGCCAGGGTGATCGAAACGGCCGCGCCGAGCGCCGCCGCGAACACACGGGCCACCTGGCGCGGCCGGCCCTCGGGCACGAGCGATCCAGTGGCCAGCGAAAGCAGCTTGCCCTCGCGCGCGCCGATCGCCGCGCCGAGGAAGCCGACCCAGAGCACGAGATGTTGGACGATGGGGCCCGAGGCGGGAATGCCGACGCCGGCCAGGCGCCGGAGGACGATTTCGAGCAGGGGCAGAACCACCATGATCGCGAGCGACAGCGACGCGATCAGGTCTTCGAGGGTGGCGAGCGCCGCCATCACCGGGCGGTCGGCGGCTTCCGCTGTCGGAACGCGTCACGCTCCTTCACGGCGAGGTCGAAGATGTCTCTGGGCACCATCTCGCCCCTCATCGTCGCCGCGAGCGTCTCGGCTTCCTTCCGCCACTCCGGTCCCTCCGCCTTCGTGACGGTCAATCCCTGCTGCTGCATCATGGCCATCGCCAAGGCGTCCTGCTTCGGCACATCACCTTGCAGGCGCTTCTCGACGGCGTCGGCCGCGGCTTGCAGCTTTGTGCGATCGGCCTCTGGAATCCTCAGCCAGGTCTTGCGGTTGATGACCGTTGCGCCAACAACGGGCGCGAGACCGATGTCGAGCATGTACGGCGTCTGGCGATTCCACTGGAAAGCGAGCGCTGCGACCGGCGGCGTCGGCAGGCCCTCGATCATGCCGGTGGTCAACCCGGTCAGGATATCGGTCATCGCCATGGCCCGTGGCGAGTAGCCGTTGGCCTTGTAGAACTGCGTCATCCGATCGTCGCCCGCCGACGTGTACAGCTTCAGGCTCTTGAGATCGGCCACCGTGCGCACCGGCCGCTTCGTGAACACCTGCAGCCAGCCGCCGTGCCCCCAGTTGAGCAGCACGAACCCTTTCGCCTCGACGCGCTGCTTCAACGTCGGCGTCAGCCGCTCGACCACCGCGTTGAGCTCGTCGTACGAGTCGAAGAAGAACGGGACGTTGAAGACGTTGAACGCCGGATCGATGGCGCCGAGTCCGACGACGGTGAGCGACGCCGCCTGAAGGGCATCGAGACGCATCTTGCGCAGGACGGTGTTCTCATCGCCCTGCGATCCGCCGCTGAACACCGTAAGGGCGACGCGATCACCGCTCGACTGCTTCCAGTCGGCGGCCATCTGTTTCAGGGCCCGGTCCCAGATGGAGTTCTCCGGCACGACCGTCGCCAGCTTGATGGGAACGCTCTGCGCGAGCGGAGCTCGTGCCAGAGCGAGCACCGCCAGCAGAACCAGCGCACACTGCACGCGACGGGCGCATGACATGTCGGCTACTCGATGATCCTCTTGGCCGTCCAGTCGGCTTCGCCGAGACCGGGCACCAACGACTTGCCGGCGAGCCCGTCGGGGCCGAGCTCGCCATTCATGGTCACGGCCAGGTCGCCCTGCGGCGTTTGCGCGGTGAACTGCATCGAGAGGCTGCTCCCCGTCATGGTGCCGGTCACCGGCATCTCGCCCAGCGGGGAGTTGATCGTTCCGCTGACCGCGCCCTCGGCCTGCTTCAACGTGGCGGTGAGCGCAATCGGATTGGTCCCCATCATGACGGTGATGTTCCATTTGCCGGTCACGTCGGTGAGGCTTCCGGCGGCCGCAGCGGCAGGCGCAGCAGCGGGTGCGGCGGCGGCGTTGGCCGGAGCAGCCGCGGCGGCCGCTTCGGTCGGCGGTTTGCGCTTGGCGCTCCACGGCACCTGGCCGAGCCCGGCGAAGTCGAGCGTGCCAGACATGGTGTCGTTGGCGACCACCCCGTTCATCTTGATGTCGATGGTCTGGCCCTGCATCGGGAACGAATAATTCACGACGATGTCGGACTTGATGAGCGTGCCGGTGAAGTCGACGCTTCCCAGCGGGCTCGTCACCTGACCGCTCAACTTCTCCCCGTCCTGCTTGAACGTCACGTCCACGTCGTTGCGCCCCTGGGGCGTCTCCACTGTGACGATCCAGCTGCCGGTCACGTCGGTCTGCGCGAAGGCGGGCGCGGCCAGCCACGGCGCGGCCACGAGCAACGTCCAGATCACACCTGCGACGCCGAGCTTCAGTCGGTTCATGGCTTCTGCTCCTGAATACGGCGGACGCGCCCTTGTTCGGCCGGACGCCGGGAAGTCACTTTGGGCCGGGTGATGAGAATATCATGGGCCATAATGACGTTTGACGGCCGGCTCGCAGTCGAGGTTCTCATGAAACGTGCGCCGATTGGGGCAATGTTCGCCGCAATGGTCGCGGCCCTGGTGGCCGCCGATGTGGTCGGCCTCGCGCAAACGTCCGCCAATTCAGCGCCAGCCGCGGACGGATATCAGGAGCGGGATTTTTTTTCGCGCATCCGGCGGCTGACTGTCGAGGGCCGGCGCGCCGGCGAAGGCTACTGGGCGCCCGACGGAAAGCGCCTGGTCTTCCAGAGCGAGCGCGAGCCGGGCAACCCGTTCTATCAGATCTACACCCTCGATCTCGCCACGGGTGACGTCAAGCGCATCTCTCCCGGGATGGGCAAAACGACCTGCGCGTTCTTCCGTCCAGGCTCCGACGAGATCCTGTTTTCCTCGACCCATCACGATCCGAAGTCCAAACAGTATCAGGACGAGGAGCTGGCGTTTCGTGCCTCCGGGAAGGAACGGCGATACTCGTGGGACTACGACCCGGAGATGGACATTTACGCCTACAGCGAGAAGTCCGCGGGCTTCAAGCGGCTCACCACCGCGAAGGGTTATGACGCGGAGGCGTCGTACTCGCCCGACGGACAGCTGATCGTGCTCTCGTCGATGCGTGACGCATACAACCGGCCGCTGAGCGATGCCGAGAAGAAACAGCTGGAAACCGACCCGAGCTACTTTGCCGAGATCTACATCATGAAGGCCGACGGGTCGGATCAGAAGCGCCTCACGAACGTTCCGGGCTACGACGGCGGTCCGTTCTTCAATCACGACGGCACTCGGATCGTCTGGCGCAGGTTCGACGAAAACGGTCTGATCGCCAATGTCTGGACGATGAAGCCCGATGGATCAGATCAGAAGCAGATTACGGATTTTGGCTCGATGAGCTGGGCGCCGTACGAACATCCGTCGGGTGAGTACATCATCTTCGCATCCAACAAACTGGGGTTCGAGAACTTCGAGCTGTTCATCGTCGATTCCGCCGGCACCAAGGAGCCGGTGCGCGTAACCTACTCGGACGGCTTCGACGGCCTGCCCGTGCCCTCACCGGATGGCCGCCAGCTGGCGTGGACCTCGAGCCGCTCCGGCGGATCGGCCGGACAACTGTTTCTCGCGCAGTGGAATCATGAGAAGGCGCTCGAAGCCGTTCGCCTGGCGCCGCCACGTCAAGGCCCGAGAAAGCCATGAATAGCAGACGTCACGCCTGGAACGTCATCGCGTTCGCTCTTTCCCTAGCCGTCCACGGCGATCGCCTCGACGCGCAATCGGTCGCGACTCACACGAAGGCCGAGGTCGCGGCCCTCGCGTCAGAGCAGACCGACGGCCGCCTGGCCGGCTCTCCCGGAGAGCGCGCCGCCGGGGACTATCTGGCGTCAGAGCTCCGTCGCATCGGCGCGCAGCCGCTTCCCGGCCGCACGGATTATCGCGTGGCCTTCGATTTCACGGCCGGCACCAAGGACGGCGGCACGACCGTCTCCGTTGAGTGCGGCGCACCAACCCGCGCCTGTGCTCCAAAGACCTTCAACACCGAAAATGACGTGCGGGCGCTGTCGTTCTCGGACAGCACGGAGGTGTCGGGGCCGCTCGTCTTCGCCGGCTACGGCATCGTCGTGCCCGACAGCCAGAACTTCGGCTACGACAGCTACGCCACCCTCGACGTCAAAGACAAGATCGTCATCGTCCTGCGGTATTTTCCCGAGGACGCCGATCAGAAAACCAAGGCCATCCTGACGCGCTATGCCGACCTTCGTTACAAGGCGATGGCCGCCCGGCAGCGTGGTGCCAAGGGCATGCTCGTCGTGGCCGGCCCGAGCTCGCCGAACGCCGGCGAAACGATTCCAATGACCTTCGACACCGCGCTCGCAGGCTCCGGCATAGCGGCAGCGAGCATTAGCCGGACCGTCGCAGATACCATCTTCGGAAGCCTCGGGGCCGCCGACAAGACGCTCGCAGCCGCGCAGAAGGCTCTGGATTCGGCCAATCCGCACGTCGCGGGATTCGAGATTCCGACCGCGACCGTGCGGCTCAAACCAATCGTGAATCGGGAAACGCGATCCGCGTCGAACATCCTCGCCTATCTTCCGGCGACGACACCAGCGACCGGCGTCGACAAGCCGTGGGTCGCGCTCGGCGCGCATTACGATCATCTGGGTCATGGCGATCACGGCAACTCGCTGGCGGCAAAAGAAGACGCCGGCAAAGTGCACTTCGGCGCCGACGACAATGCGTCGGGATCGGCTGCCGTGCTCGCCGTCGGCGAGATCCTGGCGAAGGCGACGCGCAAGCGGAACGTGCTGCTGTCGTTCTGGTCGGGTGAGGAGCTCGGACTGCTCGGGTCCGGTGCATACGTCAACCGTCCGCCGGTGCCGCTCGATCAACTGGCCGCTTACCTGAACTTCGACATGGTCGGGCGGATGCAGGACAACAAGCTGACGGTCCAGGCGACCGGCACGAGCGCCTCGTGGGGCCGGCTCATCGAGCAGGCGAACATCGCCGCCGGCTTCGATCTGCTGCTCCAACAGGATCCGTATCAGCCGACCGACGTGGCGAGCTTCAACCAGGCGGGCGTGCCGTGCCTCAATTTCTTCACCGGCACTCACGCCGACTACCACCGTCCATCGGACACGGCCGACAAGATCAACTACGAGGACCTCGATCGGATCGTCGAGTTCGCCGCGGCCATCGCCCGCCGCATCATCGAACTCGATGTGGCGCCAGTCTTTACGAAGGTCGAGCAGACCGAGTCGGGCGGCAGCCGCGCCGGCGTGCGCGTCTTCACCGGGACGATTCCGGACTACTCGACTGAAGTGAAGGGACTGCTGTTGAGCGGTGTGATCGGCGGCGGACCAGCCGAGGCGGCCGGCCTGCAGAAGGGGGACGTCATCGTCGAGATTGCCGGGCAGACGATCGCCAACATCTACGACTACACCTACGCGCTCGAGGTTCTGAAGATCGGCGAGCCGGCAAAGGTTGTCTACACGAGAAACGGCGAGCGCCGTGAAACGACCATGACGCCTGGGGCACGCAAGTAGCCGTTAGTCGTTGGGCACCGTCGTTGATCGTTGGTCCTGGCTGGGAGCCGCTGCACCAGACTGATGACCCGGGCTGACGACCAGACTAACGACCAGGACCCACGACGACGACCAACGACTTCGGATCAACGACCGGCGACTATTCCGGTCGGACGTTGTTTGCGCGCGGCCCCTTCGGCGACTGTTCTTCTTCGAAGCTCACCCGCTGGCCTTCACGCAGATCGTCGAAGCTCCCCTGAACAGCGCTGCGGTGGAAGAAGTACTCCTGACCGCCGCCATCCCTGATGAAGCCGAAGCCCTTGTCCCTCGCGACCCGCTTGATTGTGCCTGACGCCATACGAGACTCCTTCCGCATGCGAGCGCTCGTGTGACGACGGGCGCGCGTATCCCCGGGGGGACGGTTCATTTTACAACGGCCCGCACGAAGCAGTAAGGAATCCGCGGTGGCGATTCACGCTGATTGCACGAGCGTGCCGCTACGCGCGCTCGCGATAGAACTGGATCAAGTCCATGCCCTTGGCGGGCGCCGCGCCGAGCTGACGCAGCATGGTCGTTACTTGTCCTCGGTGGTAGCTGCCGTGATTGACGACGTGCTGCACCATCTGCCAGAAGACGGTCCGCGCCGGCAGACCGCCGAGGCTGCGGTAGTCGAACTCCCGGTTCATGCCAGTGTCGCCAAGGCCGTCGACGAACTCGCGGACTTGCCGTTCGAGGCCCGACCATCGGGCGCGGATCGCGACGACGTCCGCGAACGCTGAGGCATCGGGCGGGGCCGTTGGCGAAGTGCCGAGCCAGCGCGAGTGCCAGGCCCACTCCGCACCGTAGGTATGCACCAGCGTGTTTCGAACTGATCGAAAGCTGCTGCCGAGGTCGCGGGTAAATTGGTCAGATGAAAGGGAGGCCGCGGCGTCCAGAATGCGGTCGCGCGCCCAGTAGTGGTAGTCGAGCAGTGTGATGAGGTCTTGCCGGGTCATGCGAGGAATTGTAGTGGCCGGCAGGCTCGGACCAACCAAGCCCTGAGCCTGCCAGCCCTACCTAACCCCTAGTCTCCAGCCCCCAGCCCTTAGGAGGGTCGAACCGTGACGAAGAGATCGTGACCCTCACGGTTCACGAGCAGCAGGACGGGTCGGTCGGACGAGGTCTTGACGGCCGCGCGCAGTTCGTCGACCGTCTGCACTGGCTTGCGGTTGACCTCCTGGATGACGTCTTTCGGCTGGATGCCGGCCGCCGCCGCGCGGCCGTCAGGGTCGACGTCCTGGACGATGAGGCCCTTGGTGTCGCGATTGATGCCGGCTCGCGCAGCCAGCTCTGGCGTAAGCGGTGCCACCGAAACACCGAGCGCCGCGTGGTCGTCGCTCTGCGTCTCCCCTCCGCGCCGCGCGTTCTTCGACACCGCCGCTTCATCGAGCTGGACGGTCAGCTCGCGCTCGCTGCCGTCGCGCAGCACGACGACCTTGGCCGCCGAGCCCGGTGCGGCCGCGGCGACGCGGTTGCGAAGCGAGTTCGTGTCGTCGACCGGCTGGCCGTTGAACGACTTGATCACGTCGCCGCGCTTGACCCCGGCGTGCTCCGCCGCGCTCCCGGTTTCGACGCCGCTCACGACGGCGCCGCCTACCTGCTTGATGCCGAGGCTCTCAGCGAGGTCGGACGTCAATGGCTGAACCGTCACGCCGAGCTGCGCGCGTCGGACACGACCTTCGGTCCGCAGTTCGTCCATGACGTGCCGCGCCATGTTGGCGGGAATCGCGAAGCCGATGCCGATGTTCCCGTCGGACACGGAGAGGATCTGGGAGTTGATGCCGACCAGCTCGCCCTTCGTGTTCACGAGCGCACCACCGGAGTTGCCGTGATTGATCGGCGCGTCGGTCTGAAGGAAATCCTCGTATCCACCGTCGCCGACACCCGTCGACCGACCCTTCGCGCTGACGATGCCCATGGTCACGGTCTGGCCGATGCCCAGCGGATTGCCAACGGCGAGCACAACGTCGCCGACCTGTACGGCATCGGAGTTCCCGAGGGCTAGCGGCTTCAGATTCGCCTCGTCGATCTTCAGCAGCGCCAGATCGCTCGGCTGATCGGATCCAACCAGCTTGGCTTTGACCGTTCGGTTGTCGGAAAGATCGACCAGGATGTTGTCGGCGTTGTCGATGACGTGATGGTTGGTCAGAATGTAACCGTCGGCGCTCACGATGACGCCGGAACCCAGGCCACGCTGGCGCGGCATGCGCTGCCGCGGCATCTGATTCCGATCGAACTCGTCGCCGAAGAATCGGCGCAGCAAATCCTCATCGCCCTGGAACTGCGTAGGCGACATGCGCGACCGCCCCTCGGTTCTGATCGTGACGACCGCCGGAGCCGCGATCTTTACGATATCCGCGTACGAATCGCGTCCACCGGCGAGCGCCGCCCGGCCTGTGACCGGAGCCGTCGCACTTTGCGCCACCACGGCTGCGGTCTGCGTATCAGCCGCGACCCCTCGCCACGTTGCGCCCGCCAGAAGCATCGCGCCCGCCACGATGGCCAGTCCGGTCCGGACTCCCCGCCGGCTTCCCCTATACAACGAACCCATACTCATTGTTCTGCCTCCGTGCAGCGGGCTGGAGACCCGCGCCATTCACACAATCCATTAGACGGGATGGTCCCTGTCGCGGACGTTACCGGAGGATTACATCTGTGAAGGGTATAGAGGCTGCAGGCTGGGACTGCGGGCTAGGGGGTGGGAGTGGCGGGGAATCTGAGAGTGAACGTCGAGCCCCTTCCGAGCTCGCTCGAGACTGACACCGACCCACCATGCGCCTCGGCAATGGCTTTGACGAGACTCAAGCCGAGCCCAAGTCCTCGCTCGGTTCGACTCCGGTCGCCGCGAAACAGGCGCTCCCAGATCTGTGGCAGCTCCTCGGCGGGAATCCCTGGCCCAGTGTCGGTGACCTGCAGCGTCGCACGGCCCGCCGCATCGATGCCGGACCACACGCCGACCTCGCCGCCCTGAGGCGTGTATTTGACGGCGTTGTCGATGAGATTGGCGGCGGCCTGCTCCAATCTGACCTGGTCGCCGACCACCCGGACATCTCCGGCGACGATGCTCAGACGGACATCCTTGGCGTCTGCAACATCTTTATATAGGTCAACCGCGCGATGAGCTACCTCCCCGAGGTTCACTGGCAGGCGCTGCAAGGGCATGGCGCCGCTTTCCGCCTCTGAGATATCCATCAGCGTTTGCAGCATCACCAGCACACGGTCGCTCTCCTCGACACAGTCGGCCAGAGCTTCTCGGAACCGCTCAGCGTCGGGTGGTCCGGCCAGGGCCAGTTCCGCTGTCCCCCGCAGCCGCGTCAGCGGCGTTCGCAGATCGTGAGACACGTTGTCCAATGCCTCGCGCATGCCCGTCACGAGGCTTTCGATGCGATCGAGCATCGCGTTGAAAAGTCGGGTCAGCTCTCCGATCGCATCGTCGTCGATGCTGGTGGTGACCCGCTCATCCGTCCGGCCGGTTCGGACGATGCGGCCTGCTGCCTCAGTGAGCCGCCGGATCGGCCGGAGCGCCGACTGCGTAGCCAGCCAACCCCCGGTCAGCGCGACAAGGACGATTGAGAGCGCGACGAGCCCCAGTGCCGCGCGGACGCGGCGCAGCAGATCGAGCCGGGCTTCTTTGCTCTTCCCGACCTGCACGAGTGTTCCGTCGGGCAGAAGGAGAGACGCGGTTTCCAGCACGCTTGGGTCCCAGCCGCCAGGCATGCTGAGAACGAGGGCCTCGGCGCCTCGGTCGACGACGCGGACGAACAACCGCTCGGGCGCGGTCAACTGCTCGGCGCGAACGGTGTCAGACAATGCCCGCAGTCCGCCGTTGCTGTAGACGACGGCGTATTCACCCAGCTTTGCCTGAATGATCTGCTCGTCGCGCTGAACGAGCGACGCCGACGTGACCCAGTAGGTCAGGATCACGATCGCCGCGGCGCCGATCACGAAGAGCGTCGCGTACCAGAGCCCGAGCCGCAGGCCGAAGTAATTGCGCTCAGCCCAGGACATAGCCCACCCCGCGAACCGTCCGGAGCAGCCGGGCCTCGAACGGCCGATCAATCTTGTCGCGGAGCCGGCTCACGAGGACGTCGACGATGTTGGTTTGCGGATCGAAGTTGTAGGCCCATACGTGGGACAGAATCATCGTCTTCGACACCACGCGGCCGGCATTCCGCATCAGATACTCGAGCAAGGCGAATTCACGGGGACGGAGATCGATCGCCGCACCGCCGCGTGTGACCTTCCGTGTGAGCAGGTCCAGCGACAGGTCCTTCACGGTGAGCGTCGTTGGTTCGGTGGTCCGCGACGCGCGGCGCACGAGGGCCTGCACGCGGGCTAAGAGTTCCGCAAAGGCAAACGGCTTGGTCAGATAGTCGTCGCCACCGGCCTGGAGTCCCCGGACACGGTCGTCGACGGTGCGTTTCGCGCTGAGAATCAGCACAGGCATCGTCTTGCCTCGCTTGCGCAGCACATCGATGAGCGCAAGGCCATCGAGCTTGGGAAGCATCAGATCGACAATGGCGACGTCGTACGGCGTCGCCATCGCGAGATCGAGGCCAGTCTGGCCGTCCGTGGCGTCGTCGACGGCGAACCCAGATTCCTGGAGACCGCGTCTTACGAAGTTGGCGATGGTCAGGTCGTCTTCGACGAGCAGGGCCCTCACGGCGGAATAATAGCAATCGTGCGCCCACCTCAGCCTAGCGTGACCGGTCCAGCGCCGGGGAACCGTGACGGAACATGAACCCCGTAGTAGCCTAGTGGGCGTATCGACACCTCTCGATTGACGCTTGGCGTCTTCCGTGCCGACCCGGTCCCCTGCACTCCTCATCTGTCGAGCACACGTCACGCGAGAAAGGCAGAGTCCGTGAAAGTTGCTATCTCGCTGGTGGTTGCGATCGCCTTCTGCGGCGCGGCAACCCGCCCGGCCGGTGCGCAGACCCTCGTCAACCCGGGTGGATCGTTGACGTCGCCGCTTGGCACGAGCCCGTTTCTGGGCAGCGTGCCCACCGGCACTCGGACAACGGAGCCGATTCGGCTGACGATCGGCGAGGCAATCGGGCGCGCACTTCAGTACAACCTCGGACTGCTGATGGCCGAACACGGAACCGAGCGAGCAAACGGTGCGCGGTGGCAGGCGTTGGGCGATCTGCTGCCAAACGCCAACGGCTCGGTCATCGAGCGCCGACAGGTCGTGAACCTGGCCGCTTTTGGATTTCCACTGCCGGCTGGCATTCCGCCAATCGTGGGACCCTTCAACGTGTTCGACGCGCGGCTCGCAGTCGAACAGCGGGTCTTCGATCTGCGCGCACTCAACGACTGGAAGGCCGAACAACACAATCAGGCCGCCGCTGAGTTCTCGTACAAGAGCGCCCGCGACATCGTCGTTCTCGCCTCGAGCAATGCGTACCTGCAGGCGCTGGCGACCGCCGCACGCTCCGAGTCGGCCCAGGCGCAGCTGCGCACCGCCGAAGCGCTCTCGTCGCAGGCGGGAGATCTCAAGTCCGCTGGCCTTGTCGCCGGCATCGACGTCCTGCGCGCGCAGTTGCAGGCCAGCACGCAGCGGCAGCGGGCGACGGCGGCGCAGAACGACGCCGAAAAAGCCAAGCTGCAGCTGGCCCGGGTCATCGGACTGCCGACCGGGCAGGCCTTCACCGTCGTCGACGAGCTGCCAGCGATTCCCGAGCCTGATGTGACGCTGGAGTCGGCGGTCGAGCAGGCGCTGAAAACGCGGCCCGACTACCAGGCCGCGGTCGAACGCTTACGCGCCGCGGAAGCGGAGCGACAGGCAGCAGTCAGCGAACAGCTGCCATCGGTTCGCGTCAACGCCGACTGGGGGGTGATCGGGCTGACGCCGTCGACCTCCGAGCGGACGTACACGATCGCCGGGGCCGTCGACGTGCCGATCTTCAAGGGCAGCACGAAAGGCCGGCTGCTCGAGACGGACGCGGCGCGGCGCAGCCGCCGCGCCGAGGTGGACGACATGCGCAACGCGATTTATTACGAGGTACAGAGCGAGCTGCTCGACCTTCGTTCCACGGGCGAGCAGCTGAAGGTCGCGACGCAGGCGCGCGAGCTGGCCGCCGAACAGCTGACGCAGGCGCGAGATCGGCTCGCCGCTGGCGTCACCGATACCATCGAAGTGGTGCAGGCACAGGAAGCCGTGTCCCTCGCCAGCGAGCAGTACATCGGCGCCTTGTATGGATTCAACTTCGCCAAGGCGCTGCTGGCGCGGGGCCTGGGCATCGCCGAGGCGGCGGCCCGCCAGTACATCGGAGATCTTCGCTGATGGCCGAGAACGCATCGTTCACCTCGTCAACTCGTTTCCGCGCCATCGTTGGCGTCGCCGTCCTGATCGCCGTCGCGGTGGGTATCTGGCTGTTCGTGACGCGCGGCCGCGAGTCGACCGACGACGCGCAGGTGGATGGCTACGTCACGCAGATTGCACCCCGCGTCGGTGGCACGGTGCTGAAGGTGAATATCGTCGATCATCAGGCGGTGAAAGCCGGCGACGTGCTCGTCGAGATTGACCCGCGCGACTATCAGATCGCGCTTGACAAGGCGCGCGCCGAGCTCGCTGACGCCGAAGCATCCGCGCTCGCCGCTCAAAGCAACGTCCCTATTACGTCGACGACCGCGTCGAGCGGCCTGACCAGCGCCGAGGGCACGCTGGAGCAGGCCAAAGCCGCGGTGGCCGCCACCGAGAAGGAAGTCGAGGCGACGCGCGCACGGGTGTCGGTGTCACAGGCTCGCGAACGCGAGGCGCAGGCGAACGCGACGAAAGCCACACGCGACGTTGAGCGCTTGAAAGGCCTGCTGGCCAAAGACGAAGTGCCCCAGCAGCAATACGACGCGGCCGTCGCCGCGGCCGAAGCGTCACGCGCGGCGATGGACTCGGCACGCGCGCAAATCGTCGAAGCCGAGGCTGCGATCCGCGTCGCCGAGAGCCGCCTGGCGCAGATGAAAGCCGGCGAGCAGCAGGCGATGGCCGGACTTC
This sequence comes from Acidobacteriota bacterium, assembly GCA_046734915.1. Taxonomy (GTDB): domain Bacteria; phylum Acidobacteriota; class Vicinamibacteria; order Vicinamibacterales; family CAVVIG01; genus VFZL01. The sequence goes on from JBKPSC010000073.1 coordinate 16,521, forward strand.
GCAGCGCCAAGACGGTGCCCGAGCAGATGGCCGCCACCAAGGCCCGGGCCGCCTCGGCGGAGGCGCGGGTCGATCAGGCGAAGGCAACCCTGGCGCAAGCCGAGCTGAATCTGAAATACACCAGCATCGCCGCGCCCACCAATGGCGTCACGGCCCGCAAAAGCGTCAACGCCGGTCAAGTCGTGCAACCGGGTCAGCCGCTGCTCGCGATCGTGCAGGTCGAGGGCGTCTGGGTCACGGCGAACTTCAAGGAGACGCAGCTGGCCAACATGAGACCGGGACAACCGGCGGCGATCGAGGTCGACGCCTACGGCGGTCGCGAATTCCGCGGCAAGGTCGACAGCATCGCGGCGGCCACCGGCTCCCGGTTCAGCCTGCTGCCCCCGGAGAACGCGACCGGCAACTTCGTGAAGGTCGTGCAGCGCGTCCCGGTCAAGATCGTGCTCGAGGAAGGCCAGGACGCCGAGTTCGTGCTTCGGCCGGGCATGTCCGTCACGCCGACGGTCTATACACGATAGTGAGACATGAAGAATGAGGGAATCAGGGAGTGGCAATAAAGGAATGAAGGATGAAGGAATAGAGGAGTCCCTCGTTCCCTGATTCTATTCCCGCATTCTTCGATTTTCATTCCATGACTCCCTCATTCCCTCATTCGCCCATTAGTACGTCTC
>JBKPSC010000074.1:0-5385 GCA_046734915.1 Acidobacteriota bacterium
AACCGGATGCTGGTGCGAAACATTCTCGATTACGACAACTACGCGAAGAAAGTCGGCGTGAATCTCCTCTTCACGTACCGCGTCAATAGCGGGACGGTCTTCTACGTCGGGTACGACGGACGATATCAGCAGGCCAACCTCATCACCGATAGCATCCTCACCTCCACCGACTACACGCAAACGAACCGGGCGATCTTCGCGAAGCTCCAAGTACTGTTCAGATATTGACGGGCCGGCGGCCGAGCAGACGGCGCTGCGCTTCTGTCTGGAATAGTAGGGCGCTTAGTTCTTGGTGCTTGGTGCTGACGTTCTTCGTACAAAGGCTGAGCTAGGCGTGATACTGTCGTGGTTCTGGAGACACCACCATGACACAGCCGCAGGCGACCGTTCCGCCGCACGTGCAACTGATTCAAATGGGGACCGGGCATTGGTTGGCCGGAATGATCTACACGGCCGCCAACATCCGCTTGGCTGATCACCTCGCCAGCGGTCCGAAATCCGCCGCCAATCTGGCGGGACCCACAGGCAGCCATCCCCGCTCGCTCCACCGATTCATGCGGGCGCTGGCCGCCTTCGGCATCCTGACCCAGGACAACGACGATCGCTTCGGCTTGACGTCCCTCGGCGAGGCGCTGAAGAGCGACGCGCCCGGATCCGCGCGCGCGACGGTCCTCACGATGGCCGGACCGCTGTTCTGGAAGTCGTGGGAGAAGTTCCAATACTCGCTCGAAACCGGAAAGTCTGCCACTGAGCATGTCTTCGGCAAGCCGATCTTCGACTTGCTTGCCCAGGACCCCGAGTCAGCCGCGCAATTCAGCGAATCAATGGTGGGCATCCATGGCGGCGAGCCGCCGACCGTCGCCGAGGCCTACGACTTCTCAGGGTTTGGCTCGATCGTCGACGTCGGCGGCGCCACAGGCAATATGCTCGCCCATATCCTGGCCAGGTATCCGCAGCCGAGAGGCGTGCTCTTCGATCTGGCGCACGTGGTCACCGAGGCGCCCGCGCTACTGAGGGCGCGCGGCGTCGAGTCCCGCGTTTCGATTGAGCACGGGAGCTTCTTCGAGTCGGTGCCTGCTGGCGGCGATGCGTACATCCTGTCGCACATCATCCACGACTGGAACCCGGAGCAATGTGCGACGATTCTCGGCAACTGCCGCCGGGCCATGAAGCCTGGCGCCAAGCTCCTCATCGTCGAGTTCGTGCTGCCGGAGGGGAACACGCCGCATTTTGGCAAGCTCGTCGACATGGTGATGCTGGCGATTCCCGGCGGGGAGGAGCGGACGCCTGCGGAATTCCGAACGTTGCTCGCCTCGTCGGGACTCGAGATGACGCGCGTCGTCCCCACGACATCGGACGTCAGCATCGTCGAGGCGGTAGTGGCGTAGTATCGGGACTGCCGGCATGACGACTTTCGAACGCGTCGTTCCCGTGCTCACCTACCAGGACATCGCCGCTGCGCACGACTTCCTGGTGCGCGCCTTCGGTTTCGCGTCGGGCGGCCTCCATCGGACTCCTGATGGTCAGGCCGTCCACGCCGAAGTCCGCGCCGGCGATGCGGCCATCTGGCTGCACCAGGTCACTACGGAGCATCAGCTCGAGTCGCCGTTGGCCGGAGCCGTCGCGCATTCCGGCCTGTTCGTCCACGTCGACGATGTCGATGCGCATTACGAGCGTGCGCGTGGGGCCGGGGCGCGCATCGACAGTGAGCCGGTCGATCAACCATACGGTCAACGTGAGTACGGCGCGAGGGACCCTGAAGGTCACAGGTGGTGGTTTGCTTCACCGATGACAACCCGGCGCTAGCCACTCGGGATCCCGTCAGATGGTGTTCACCAAACGCCTGCGGGAAGGCGTCCGGCGCGGAATCATCAAGTGCAGCGTTCGCATCTGGACGCGTCCCCATGTCAAGGTCGGCGGCCGCTACCCGATGGACGACGGGCACGTCGTCGTCGACTCGATCACGCCGATGAAGATCTCGGGCATCACCCGCGCTCTGGCGCGTGAGTCGGGGTTCGACAGCGTCAAAGATCTGCTGAGCGTCGCGAAGCACGGTCCCGGCCGGAACGTGTACTTGATCCGGTTTCACTATTTGCGCCCAGGGGCGTGGGACCAGCCACGCGGCGGCTGACACCCGCTCACAGTCCGACAGCCTTGCGGCGCTCTTGCCGGCTACCCTCAGCGATCTCGTGCACGAAACGGAGCTTGTCGATGGCGGCCGCCGAGAGCACGAACGGATAGCCGTCCGGCACTCCCAGCGCCCGATTGAGGTTGTTGATAACGTAGGTCACGGAAAACCACTGCGCAATCAACTGATCGAAGTCGGCGTGATCGGCGGCAATCGAGGGCGGCACCGGATCGAGCGACGGCTCGTCCTGATGGCGAGGCGACAGCGACATGCCGCACCAGGCCGCCGTCTCCAGCGTGTCGACCATGTGCAGGTAGTGGGCGAACGTCTCGGCCCAGTCCTCCCACGCGTGAGCCGTCGCATACGCGCTGACGAAGCGTGACTGCCAGTCGGCCGGTGGGCCCTCATCGTAGTGCCGCTTCAGCGCTTCGACATAATCGAGCCGCTCATCGCCGAACAAATCACGGAACTCGCCGACGGCTTCGCCGTTCCTGATGAGCCGATCCCAGTAGTAGTGCCCTACCTCGTGGCGCAGGTGGCCGAGAAGCGTGCGATAGGGCTCGTGCAGGTGCGCGCGCCGGCGCTCGCGCTCGGCGTCGTCGGCCTCGGCCAGACTGATCGTGATGACGCCGTCGGCATGGCCGGTCAGCACCGGCGGACCCACACCGTCAGGCGGATCGGCCTTGAACTCGAATGCCAGGCCGCCGCCGGGATCCTCATCGCGGTTCAGCACCGGCAGGCGAAGGCGCTGCAGCATGTAGACGACGCGGCGCTTGGCGGTCTCGAGCTTGTACCAGGCAACGTGATGCTCTGGCCTCCTCAGGTCTGGAATCACGCGGGTCAACCGGCACGACCGGCACAGTTCATTCGTGTCGTCGGCGGGAATGGCCCAGTTACACACCTGATGCAACGTGTAGTTGGCACACAGACGATAGCGACGGTTCGCCGCACGTGCGAGCGGCGAGCGCCACGTCCCATCGGCGTCTTGATCGAGCGATCCGACGAGCGAAAGGTCGGGAAGGTAGGCGAGCTGGTGATGACAGCTCACGCACTCGACGTTCTCGAAAAACAGCAGCTGGTCGCAGTGGTCACAGTGAAAAGTTTTCATTGGTGAGGACGGGAGACATCAGCGATTCCGCCATTCATTGTGCCAAAGGTCCAGGCCAAGGCAGCGCCGACTGGGGACGTGGAGGCACATCCTGTGCTGTTCGTCACGGAGGTCTCGTGCGACCACTACAGTTTCCTGGGAATTCGGCACGGCAATACCACGGGTGCTTGCGCCAGCCACAACATATTGCGGGCCCGCACACCAGCGGTGGGAGTCCAGCAGTATTTGTCGCGGCTCGCTGTAATTGGACGGCAGCGCTGGCCGTCGCCACGTCCTTTCTCATCGGGAGTGCGCAGTCGGCGCTCGGGCAGGCCGCACCGGCAGCGAACGAACCGCCGCCGCGGCTGGAAGCCTCGGCCCAGTTTGCCTTCCTCGACACCAGCGGCAACGCGTCCTCACAGTCGTTGGGTGCCGGCGGCGACTGGGCGTGGCGACCGGACCCCTGGCGATACAACGCGAAGATGGTCTTCGCACAGACCGAATCCGATGACGAGTTGAGCGCGCGGTCGGTGGCGGCGCTGTTCAGAACTTCGCGTTTACTCAACGATCGACTGGCGTTATACGGCCAGTACGACTTCTTGCGCGACGTTTTTGCCGGCGTCGAGCAGCGGCATATCGTTGAGGGCGGCGTCTCATACCTCGCCGTCAACGCAGCCCCGCACCGGTTGAGACTCGATGCCGGCCTCGGTTATTTGCACGAAGGGAGGCCGGAAAAGGATCTCGATTCGGCGACGCTCTCGCTCGCGGCCGCCTACAGGCTCGCCATCTCGTCGACGGCTGAGTTCATCTACGAGCCCAGGTACCTGCTGCCGCTGGCCGAAACTGATGCGTGGAAGTTCGATCAAGATACCGCCGTAGTGGCGGCGCTGAACTCGTTTCTGTCGGTGAAGCTCTCGCACACCCTGCGGTACTCCGCCGCTCCACCTCTGGGATTCGACACGACTGACCGGATTCTGGCCATTTCTCTCGTGGCCAAGGTCCGTCGGCCGCAGCAGTGATCGGGAGGCCGGCGGAAACGGCGACGTCAACGCGATCGTGATGCTCAGCGGCCGCTGGCCAGGGGTTGCAAACGGGTGAGCGCCTGGCACGTCGTGCGATGCCAGGCACCCAGCCGAAGACTGATTAGCGTTTGGCCTTGAGCTCGTTGACGACTTCCAGCGCCTTCTCCACGTGCTGGGCAGGATTGATCTTGTCGTCGGCGGACGACATGACCGCGGCAACCTTGTTGTCAGGGGTGACCACGAACGTCGTTCGTTCGGTGAAGTCGTGATCGATGGCGACACCGCGCGTGTCTTTCATACCCGCCGGCAGACTCATCTTGTTCAGGTTGTACGAGCTGGCGATCGCGCCGTCCGCGTCCGAGGCGACGGGGAACTTGCCGGCGCAGTACTCCGGATCGGCGGAGAATGCGTTCAGACGTTCGATGCTGTCCCTCGACACGCCGATAATCGACGCGCCAGCCGCATCAAATTTCTCTTTGTTCACGGAGAAGGTGTGCGCCTGCAGGTTGCAGCCGCCGGTGAACGCAGAAGGGTAGAAATAGACGACGACAGGCCCGCGCTTGAGCGCGTCCTTCAGCGAGAAGTTGAATTCCTTGCCGGCGAGCGACGCCCGGGCAGAGAAGTCAGGCGCGCTCTGGCCCTGCTTCAGCGCCGCATATGCGGGAAGGGTGACGAGTGCTGCTAAGAGCACGCTCAGAAAACCACGTTTCATGTGCTTGGCTCCTCGCACGCATCATACACGCGCCGCGTCGCGCTTGTGCTAACGATCGGCTCACAGAGGCTGAGGTGCACCGGCTCAGTCCGCGATTGCCTGATAAGTCGTCGTCCAGAAGTCGCGATGGACGTTGGCACCGGCCTCTGAGTCGAGATGACGCTGCGTCATCAGGATGCCGATGAGATGCTCGTGAGGATCGGTGTACGCCGACGTGCCGACGCCGCCGGCCCACCCGAACCGTCCTGGCACAGACGCGAGATCATCCCGCTTGATGTTGACGCCCATGCCGAATCCCCAGCCGCTGTTGCCATCGAAGAAGGCCTGGTTCGATTCCCGCTGCTCGGGTGTCAGCTGGTCGGTCGTCATGAGCTCGACCGAAGCGCGCGACAGAATGCGCGCTGCTCCGTGCCGGCCCTTATTGAGCATCATGTGG
>JBKPSC010000075.1:0-11098 GCA_046734915.1 Acidobacteriota bacterium
GGCGTTCGCCACGCTCGTCGCCGCGTCCGTGCGGGCTCAGATCACCAACAATCCTCCGGTGGGCAGCGGCCCTGGCCGCGGGCGCGCGGTGTCGAGGCCAGTGTCGTGACCAACGCCCGCTCCCCCGAAGTGAACGCGGACGGCACCATCACCTTCCGACTGCCTGCGCCCAACGCCAGGAAGGTGCGCGTGTATACGGACATGCCCAAGCTTGGCGACACGCCGGTCAACGGCTCTGCCGGTTTCGACATGACCCAGGATGCCAATGGCGTGTGGTCCTTTACCACGCCGAAGCTCGCGCCCAGCTACTACCAGTACTGGTTCGACGTGGACGGATTGACGACGCCCGATCCGCAGAACACGTTCGTTCGTCCTGCCTCCGGCGTCTACAAGAGCGTCGTGGCGCTGCCGGGGAAGGAAGCGGACTTCATGATGTTCCGCGACGTGCCGCACGGCAATCTGATCGAACATCAGTACCTCAATCAGCTGACCAAGATCGCCCGTCGTGTGGTCGTGTATACGCCGCCCGATTACAACACCGGTACCAGGAAATATCCGGTGGTGTATCTGCTGCACGGCGCCAACGACTACGAGCGCGGCTGGACGCAAACCGGAATGGCCAACCTCATCATGGACAATCTGATCGCGGAGAAGAAGGCCATTTCCGCGATCATCGTCATGCCGTTCGGCCATGAAAAGACGGGCTCAGCCGGCAGACAGCCGGAGATTCTCGCGCTGCAGCAGGCGTTGGGATACATCCCGCCACCGCCGGCTGCGCAGGGGGCGGCGCCGCAGGGCGCTGGTCGGGGGGGCCCGGGTCTCGGGAGAGGTGTGTCGCCGAGCGGCTGGAGCATGGAAAAGGAAATGCTCGACTATGTCATTCCGTATGTCGAGAAGGAGTTCCGCGTCATCAAGGACAAGGATCACCGCGCCATCATGGGCTACTCGATGGGCGGTGGCCATGCGACCTCGATCGGATTCGGCCATCCCGAACTGTTCGCCTACGTCGGCGCATTCAGCGGATTCGGTTCGACGAATCTGCTCACCGCCGACCCGGCGAAGACGAACAAGAACTACAAGATGATCTTTATCGGATCGGGCACCGAGGACACGGCGGTGAATGGCGGCCGCACGATGCACGAGGCGTTGACGAAGGCCGGCGTGAAGCACATCTGGAGTGAGGATCCCGGCTACGGCCACGATTACCAGATCTGGCGGCAGTACTTTCACCGGCTGATGCAGCAGACCTTCCGCGACTAATCAGGCGGCGTCCATGCAGGGACGATGACGCTCAATCGACGTGAGTTCGTGCCATTCGCCGTCGACGTGCGAGCCGCGTCGTCGGCACAAAGAACGCAGCGAGGCGACGCGTGAACGACGCGGTCACATATCGAGCGCGCAGTGAACGCGGGTCAGCGCAACCGAAGTCGGATGCGGTACTCGACACCCCTCGTGCGCGGCCGGCGCCGACGCGACGCCACTCTACGAAATCGCTGTAAGTGATCACGCGAGATTGGAGGGTCTGACACAATTTCCGCAGGACGCTCGCGCTCCCGCGGCCTAACCCGCTCAAACGAGACGCGATGGAGGAAGCACAGCGGAAATCGGCGGCGTGTGGGATAATCTTTGCCAGACCGCTCGCAAGTTGTTGAATCTAAACACGGAGAGATGTCCGAGTGGTTGTCCGCCTTCGCGGCTTCGCCGCTATGGCGAGACATCTCGCCGTAGCTCGCGCTGAACTGACACGCGAGCGGAGGCGGATGAAGGAGCACGCTTGGAAATTGCTCTGACGATCTGCGACGGCGTGCTGCGGATTTCGATTACCGTTGCAGACTCAAAGAGTTAACTGCGCACGCGTCACGTCAGTCAATCACCGTAAACCTCGGTAGGTCTCGCTCCCTCGACAAGGTCACGTCACAGTTACGTCACAGCGGCAGAAAGCCTAGTCGTCCTCCTCGTCGTCGGCATTGGAGCCAGCGGTCGAACCAGGGTCGACTGCCTTCTGGACCTCGGACTTCAGCTCGGGTCCGACGATGTTGCATTTCGTACACGACCTGCTTTCCGCAGGGTTCATTGTCCCGCAGTGCATGCAGACGTATCGAAACCATTTCGCGAGGTTTTCGCAAGTTGGTGATGACGCGCGACTTCTGGTGTTAACGGTTTGGTCCCGAACGACTTATCGACTCCGAGTTTTCTTCTACTGTTCACTCGCGTGCTCGCGAATCGACCGCCGTCGTGGAGAGATCTCTAACGACGTCGCGTTTTCGCCGTTTGCTGTCGACGGGGTCCGTACCGGCCGAGTCCCGGTAGGCGTCGGAATTTGGCATCACCTCTGCTACCGCGCGCCTGTTGCGGCCCGGATCGCGCCAACATACGACGATCGCAGCAGTGTGTCTGCCAGCGAGGCGTCCTCGAGGTCGGCAGCCACCCCCTCGATGACGGCGAGCGCTTCCAGCCGCGCTTCTCTCGCGGGATCCGTCTGGTCTTGAGCTGATTGAAGGTCTCCGAGGACGACGAGCGTCCTCCACAGCTGAGGCGGGTTGCCGAGCAGGCGGGCGTTCTCGAGGGCGATCTTGAGCTCGGCCTCGGATTCCGCGAGCTTGCCGCTCCTCAGGAAGACCTGAGCGCGCAGGCACCTCGCCTTCGAGACGTACCTGGGGCTTCGCCCGGGTTCCGCCAGCTCCAGACAGCGCTCCGTGAGCTTGAGCGTCTTGGCGGTGTCACCGCGGACGAGCCAGAGCGCTCCATAGGTGTGAAAGAGATGCTGCGAGTAACGCCAGAGGTCGAGGCGTTGCGCGGGCGTCGGATCGCGAACGACCGCCTCCACCCGTTGCAGCTGCTCTTCGGCTTCATCCAACCGACCGAGAGCCATCAGGTTGTCCGCGAAGTTGAGGCGCGCGTTGTTCTCCACCTCCGGATCGGGGAAATCAGCTTCGATCGCTGCCGCGATTCCCCGGCGGTTCCAGTCCATGGCGCCAAGCGGGTCCTCCAGCTCACCGTGGATCCAGCCCACCGTGTTCAGCGCTCGCGTCGCCCAGAACGGTACCCCGCCCACGCGCTCCGAGGTCGCGAGGACTTCCTCTAGCAGCGCAAGGGCCTTCGAGTACTCACCGCGACTGGCTCGAGTCAGCGCCTCCAGCCAATGATCCCCGAGAATGAGAAAGAGACTGCGGGTCTTCTCGATCGCCGCCCGCCAGCGCTCGAGGTGGCGGAGCGTATCGTCGAAACGGCCCTCCCACTGAGACCGGTGCCAACCGACCACGCTCCACCAGCTCCTCGTGAGGGGATCATCCACTGTTGGAGCGAGCTGCTCGGCCGCCCGGAGGTGGGGCTCGGCCTCGTCCGTCCTGTGGGTGCCATAGAACATCAGGCCGAGGGTGGAGCTGGCAAAGAAGCGAACGTCGTCCATGTGCTCACCGGCCAGCTCCAAGGCCTCCCGCGCGGTGAGCTCCGCCTTGTCGAACTCGTGGTTCCACCACTCGATCCACCCACGATAGGCCAGAGCCGTGCTCTCCAGCCGCCGGTCACCGAGTCGCCGGGCGTCCGCGAGCATCCGATCGAAGTCTCCGATCGCGCCGCCGAAGTCGCCGGCGGTGAACCTCAGCAGGCCTCGCTTCTGGAAGACCTTCACGGCCTGCTCGAGCGCCTGGACGCGTGAGTCCCCATCAGCCAGACGGTGACACCGGGAGAGGGCCGCTTCGAAGAAGTGGAACGCCTCTCTGGGAGCGGCCGCTGCAAGCGCGTTGTCGCCCGCGCGGACCAGATACCGCACGGTCCTCATCGAATCCGCCGCGGCGCCGGCCCGCACCAGGTGGTGCGCAATGTCGATTGCCTTTTCCTCGGCCCTTGCGCCCAGAGACTTTTCCAGCGCGCCCGCTATCTGCAGGTGCATGCGCTGGCGGCGCGGTAGCGACTGCTGTGCCATCAGCGTCTGCCGGATGAGCTCGTGGGTGAACGAGTACTGGTCGCCCATTGCCGTGGTGATCAGCCGCGCAGCCTCCGCCTCCTCGATGGCATCGAGCACGTCCTCGGGATCGAGGCTGTCGATCGACTCCAGAACACGAGGATCGAAGACTCGGCCGATCACTGCTGCCGCCCGGAGAACCCTGGCCGCGGCTTCCTTCAGCCTCTCCAGACGCCGCCCGATCACGAGACGAACGCCTTCGGGAACGTCGAGCTCCGAGATGGCAATCCCATCGATCCAGTTCCCGTCCTTGTCGAAGAGCCTCTGCTCTTCCCACAAGTGTTGGAACACCTCTTCCACGAAGAACGGGTTTCCTTCGGTCTCTCTGTAGATCATGTGAACGAGCGGGCTCGGCGGCGTGCGACCGGCAAGGCCCTGGATGAGCTCGGCCGTGGACCCTTCCGAGAGCCGGCGCAGCGTGATGCGATGGCCGAGGCGCTGACGAACGAGCTGGGCCAGGACGCGCTCGAACGGCTTGCCGACGTCTAGGTCGACATCTCGATATGTGCCGATAAAGAGAATCGGCAGATCCTCGAGTCTTGGCAGCAGATGCTGGAAGAGAAGGAGCGTCGAATCGTCCGCCCAATGCAGATCATCGAAGAGCCAGACGATTGGGGCACTCGCGCTTAGCCGGTCGAGAAAGCCGCCAATGCTATTGAACAGATACCTCTGTTGTAGCTCCGGCGGCAGGTCGATGGCCTGTATCATCTCCTGGAACCGATGGCGTAGCTCAGGGACCAGCTTGGCGACCTCCGCTGCGGCTTCTCCGAGCGCGTCCCGCAGCCGCGGTTCCGGTACGAGGCGAATCGCCAGCTCCAGGCCCTCGATCCACGGCAGGTAGGACTGCGCTCCCTCCATCTCATCGCAGTGCCCCTCGAGGGCGAGGAGGCCCTGTCTGCCGGCATGCGAGAGGATCTCCCTCGCCAACCGCGTCTTGCCGACACCTGGCTCACCGCCGACGAGCGCAACACTCCCTTTGCCCGTCCGCAGTCGCTCGGCCAGGCTCCGCAGCTCTGCAAACTCAGTCTCGCGGCCCACGAAGGCGCGGTCCGGACCAGCAGTCGCGGCCAGAAGGTCCGGGTGTGCCACCCACTGCTCAAGTTGGAGGCGCGTCTGCTCGTGCGAAGGCCTCTTCTCGGGCTCTCTGGACAGGAGCTCGGCGACGAGCTGCCGGACGACGGAAGGCAACTCCTCGCCGCCGACGGGCGCCTCCCTTAGGATGGCAGCGATCGTATCGGGGCCACTGTCCCCTCGGAAGGGATGCGTGCAGGTCAGAATCTCCTGCAGCACGACGCCGAACGCGAACAGGTCGCTGCGTCCATCGATCGTTGCCCCTCGAAGCTGCTCAGGAGACATGTAGCCGGGCGTTCCGGCGATCACGCCTCGCCCGCTCAGTTCTTCCAGGGTCTCCGCCTCGGTAGCGACCTCCGTGACACGGGCCGGCTTCGCAAGACCGAAGTCCATGACCTTGACGTGCCCTTCGCGGCTCAGCATCACGTTCGCCGGTTTCAGGTCGCGGTGAACGATGCCGCGTTCATCCGCCTTGACCAGCGCTTCTGCGATTTCCAGGCCCACGCGGACGCCGTCGTTGAGCGCGAGAGGTCCCCGCTCCAGTCGTGCCTGCAGCGTCTCCCCTTCCACGTACTCCATGGCGATAAACGCCCGCCCGTCGTCGGTGTCACCGAGCTCGTAGATCTTGCAGATGTAGGGGTGGTCCAGCGCCGCCGCCATCTTGGCCTCGCGACGAAAGCGCCCCAGCCGCACCTCATCCTGCGCCACCTCGACGGGCAGCACCTTGACCGCGACGTCGCGTCCCAGCTTCTCGTCGTGAGCCCGGTAGACCTCGCCCATGCCCCCGGCGCCGAGGGGCTCGAGGATCTCGTAGGAGCCGAGGCGGTCGCCCGCCGACAGAGACATGTCCGGCCGCCCTCCAGAGGATGAGAGTATAGATTCTTCGTTCGTAGATTCTTCGTTTTTCGCGACGATGTTGCGCTGACCTCAGGCGGTAGCGGCGAAGAGTGCGGGGTAGGCGACGTCCCTGAGCTTGATCGCGGTGGGGCATGGTCCGGCGACCGGCCAGGGAGACCCGCCAGCGGCGCGAGCGCGGGATTTCGGCGATGAGTCCGTGCGCATGGAGACGGCGGAACAACCGGGTGACCTGGCTCGGTTGCATGTCTTCGTTTGGTGCGAGGGGATAAGAAGTGCGCGCCAGCTTCTGTCGCACGTCGCGGTTCGTGAAACCGTGCAGGGCGTGTTCCCCCGCTAGGAGCACCTCAAAGAGCATGCGCTCGTTGCGCGACAAGGGATTGAACGCTCTGGCGGTCCTGCCGTCTGTGGTCGAAGCGTTGGTCGTCAACGCGTCGAGATCCCGCACGGCTGGAGTGGGATCTTGTACCTGGCTCAAGGCCTCCAGATACATGACATTGCTTTGGGCCGAGATCTCTCGATATCGGAACAACAAGGAACGTGTCGAGCCTGATCTCCCCGAGTGAATCGACCTGGATCGCCCCTGTCCTTGTCGCCAGCTTGAGCAGCATGGATCCGTAAGCCGGCGTGTACTTCTCGTATCCGAGAACGACATCCACTGCTGCCTTATACGTGCAGAGTGTTGGGCGTCCCGCGACGAGCTCAGACGCCAGCAAGCTCGAAGAGCTGAGCGGCCCGATCCTCGCGGGTTGCGCCGTCAAGCGACGGACGCGCTACGATCGACAACTCGCCCGCGCCTCTCTGCGCCGTCGAAGCACTTCGCACGGCTCGCAGCGTCTGTTTCTCGGGTGATGCTATCCTCGGCGCCACAACAGACTGCAACTTCGTGAATATTGCGGCGTCCACCTCGGGAATCAGAGTCTGCCCTTCTCTCAGGCAGGCCGCGTCATCGTCCTAGTACCTGGGATCGCCGACCGCAGCGACACGAAGTCCTTGGATGTGCCTATCAGCCGCCGCGGCGAGTAGTGCCGCCGCGCATGCGTCAAGGTCATCGTGGCTGGGAGCATCAGGAACGGCGACGCCCAGCGTCCGCAGGATTGCGACACGAGCCTGCCGCCCATCGCGGCGGCATTTGTTCGGCAGCCCGCGCGCGAGTCGAGTCCAGATTGAAGCGGGGTAGACCTCATCAAGCTGGAGGTCTTGAGTGGAAGGATCGAATAGCCCAGCGGCGTGGAATGCCGCGAACAGATCGAGCGAAGACGCGACAAAGCCGCCGTACGGCTGCGACAACGGCGGCCGCTTGTCACCGGTCTTCCCTGCGGCGGCGAGAGATCTCTCGCTTGCGCGAATGTTGCACCCGACGCGTGCGAGACCTTGCGGGCCGTCGAGCATGACTGCCTTCGCGGCAGAGATCTCTGGCAACAGATCGGTCAGGTCGATCAGGTCGGTCGGCCCCCACGACCACGTCCAGAAGTGCGGTGTGAGTGTGTGGTCGCGGATCTCCAGTCCAGACACATCGATCGCCCGACGCGAATCCGCGTAGCGATCGCTGATGTCTACCCCGAGATAGACGCACGTCGCCGTGGTTTTCTTCGTAGACGTCACGATTCGGACCAGTCTAATCCGTCAGCCATCGAGTGCCACACGCAACGGACAAGAACCGACCCGACACAACGGGCCCCGAATGCGAATTGCAAGCCCGTCGCGCGTCTGCTCATACTCGAAGCGCTTGTCGCCGAGACTCCGCCAACCGCACGGAGGGCGGCGAGCCGCGAGGCCCAGTCATGTGGGACAGATACGATCCTCGACCTACTGATGACCGCGACCGTGGCGACGTCGATCGAAACCGCGGTAGCGGCGCCGGCAGCAGTGACCGCGATTTCAAAGATGCTCACGACCCTCGACATGTGTTCACGAAGGATCTCGACCTGCCCCACGGGCGCGAGCGGCGGCCCGTTCGAGAAAGGGATCGCGTGTACGAGATCGACGGCACCGAGAGCCGGATACTGGCCACCGTTGGTGCCTTTCGCGTGGTGTCCCAGAGAGATCTGCACGATGGCCGGGAGGACTCCCGTCGAGCCCAGCGCCACCTCGAACAGGAGGGTCTGCTGCGCTCGTCAGCACTCAGCGCCGACGACCGAGCGGTCGTCCTTACCGACCGAGGTCGAGACCTGCTCGAGGCGAATCGGCATGAGCGTCATGACCGCTCCTGGGAGCCACAGCAGGCGTTCCACGCTGGCTTCAGAAAGCCGCGTGTGCTGACGCACGACTCGAAGGTCTATCGCGCCTACTCGCGCGCCGAGGAGCGCCTTCGAGAGCAAGGTGGCCGAGTGGATCGCGTGGTGCTGGACTACGAGCTAAAGCGCGACTACCAGCGGTTCCTGCACGAGCGCAATCGCGGGCGGAAGGACTGCGACGGAAGACCGGATAGGGAGCCGGAGGAGATTGCACGCTGGGCTCGGGAACACGACCTGCCTTACGACGACGGTCATGTTCACTTCCCTGATGCCCGGATCGAGTACGAAGATCGTGACGGGCGGTCACGCCACGAAGACATTGAGATCGTGACCGGCCATTATCGCGGTGCCCATGCCGGCGCCGTCGCTCGGTCGGGGTTCAGCTGCTATCGCGCCATCGGCGGCATGTTCGGCGGCTGCGCAAGCACCGGCAGGCGCGGAGGGTCTCGTCACCCACGGCTGGCCGAGGAGCTGCTCGGGTGAAGCTGCCGCCCCCGCCGGACCGATGGACGATCGACATCGCGAATGCCGAGCGCCTCAACGCGATCGCGTCGTTCGGCTTCACTGAGCGCCAGGCGCGCTTTCTCCTCAACGTGCTGCTGCACTCCGGCGTCTTCGTCGAGCGCCAGTACTGCTCGTTCGCCGGCATCGTCCATGGCCAGAAGAGCACCGACTTCATCAAGACTCTCGTCGATCGAAGGTTCGCAACACCGATTGCGACGGGCAAGCTTCATCGCGGACGGATGATTCACGTCCACTACAAGCCGCTCTGGGCGGCCGTGGGTGAGCCTGACAACCGTTTCAGGAAGCCCGCCGCTCAGGGGCGGATGATCGAGCGGGTGATGCTCCTCGATGCCGTGCTCGACGACCCGACCTGTACCTGGCTCGGTCCGGCGCGGGACAAGCAGCGATATTTCATCCGTCATCTGGAGAGCCGACTCGACGCCCGGGAATACCCGCATCTGACGTTCGGCAACGGCCCAGAGAAGGCGGTCCGGTACTTCCCGGACAAGCTTCCGATTGGCGTGCTGCCGGGCCTTGACCATCACGCCTTCATCTACCTGGTCACGAGCCGGTCGCCGATGGATTTCCGGTTGTTCCTTCTGCGGCATGTTCCACTCTTCCGTGTGATGTTCAGATGGACGATTCGGCTGCTGTTTCCACGTCCCCTTTGGAAGGCGCGGCTCGTTTACGAGTACGCCGCGCGCGAGCACCTAGGCGAGCGCCTGGAGCCTGCGAAGGTTCAGGTTCTCGAGTGGCTGTTCCCTGAGCGGAAACGCCTCGCCGAACGGGGGGCCGCGCCGGCTGACGAGCGATACCTGAAGACGTCGAAGGGCTTTGGCGCGCCCAGGTTCAGAGCCCTCTACCGCCAGTGGCTCGAAGACCCTACCAACACCCTCTGGATGGCCGGCTCGACCACGCTTCCCGACGCGCTCGATCGCGATCACGGCCGCGTCGAGTGCGTCGAGCTCTCGCGCCAGTACCTTCATCTCTGTCCCCTGGTAGACGTCGCCTGACACCCCTACAGATGAGGACGACCTCGGGGCCGACCTCCAGAAATGAGGTCGTCCCCCGGGTCACTGAGACCCGCGTCTCGTCTCCGCTGGCGAGCGTCATTACCGGCGCGTTGGGCGGCGGCCGCATTCGGTTCGTGTTCAGATACTTCGGCGTCGTCCGCGCGAGAGTCCGTGATACGGGCGGCGCTCTTTGCCGCCCGCTGTCGAGCGTCCCTGTGGCAGTCGGAGGAGGAACCATGGCGTGAGCGACCCCGCTGCGCGCGCCCAAAGTGGCCCCGCGCCTGTCCGGAGGGGTCGTTCACGCCATGGCTGTCACTGTCGCTCAGGGAGTCGGACACAGCATGTTCGGCGGCGGGAAGCGCCGCGTGTTTGCCGCATCGAACGCGGTCGATCGCGACTCAGATCTTCCGGACGATCCGGTCCTGTTCGTCCGGAAAATGTTGGCCGCCAACTGCTCGCGTTCGCGCGCGCTTCCGTGGCCACTTGTGTCCAGGAAATGGTGGTGCGCGCGGGTTGCATTCGATGTCGACTTGCGGCCGTCGAGGTGATCACATATGGCGCGACGTCAACGCCGTCGGCCATCACGACGACGATGCTGCATCTGTGCTCGGCACCGTGCAAGGCGCTGCGCTTCGCTCCGCCCGCGCGTACGCGCGGCCTTCGGGCCTTGACGGTGCCTGCGCGCAGATGATCGGCAGGCATTTACGTGATGGCCATCACATGCTCTTTCCGTCCGGAACAAGCGGCGCATTGATCCATCCATCGAACGGTCGTGAGAAGCGCTAACACATGTTCGATCGCTTCCGGACGCATGCGTTCCACCCGCTTGCTGAGGTTCATTTTTCGAGATTTTGCGCGTTGACGATCGTTGCGCGCGGCGCTAGTCTGTTCGCATTCGACGGGTGCTGCGACGCACCACCCTCCGCTTTCGGTCACCGACGCGGAGCAGCCGTTGATCGTCGCCCTCAGGACCGCGATCAACCGCGCCCCTCGACGAGGGAGATCGGCAACGAACGCCGATTATCGCCGGCCTCGCGCAAGAACGCCTCGATTGAGGCGTGCGGGCAGAAGTCGCCGACGCTGACACGGCACGCTGGTGTTCGTGAGGACAGCACGCCCAGCGCAGAGTGCCGGTTGAATGATGCGTCGACTCGCACCGGTCATCGATCGCTGCGAGTGACCGTCGGGCTCAGCCCCTCGGTCCCCGATGTCGGTCTCAGGCCCTCATCACCGCGCTTCTGTCCCCGGCGCGCCGCTTCAGGCCGCGCGCCGCGAGCGCAACTTCTCAACACACAGTTCAAGCGTGCGCGTCGGCACGCGTGCACGCGTCGGGAGGTTGCGATGATGAAGACCTGGTTCAATGTCTCGGAGGCTGCGGACTACGCCGGCGTGAGCCGGGACACGATCTACACCGCGTGCGAGCGCCACGAGCTTCGAAGTGCGCGCTTGAGCGG
>JBKPSC010000076.1:0-8326 GCA_046734915.1 Acidobacteriota bacterium
CGCCCCGAAATCGAACTCGTGGTTGCCGATGGCGGCGGCGGTGTAACCGAGTGTGTTGTACGCGTCGACGACGAGGGCGCCTTCGCTCAGGTTCGACTCGATGCCGCCCTGGAACGTATCGCCGGCGTCGAGCACCAGCACGGCGCCGCCATCGGCGGCACGGACAGAACGGAGCGCTTTGAGATAACCGCCCAGCAGCGCCAGACCGCCGCGTCCCGCGGAGGGAAACACGTAGCCGTGCAGGTCGTTGGTGCCGACGATCGACAGTGTGACCGATTGGGATGTCTGAGCGGCGCCGCCGTACGCGACGGTCATGACCGTGAGGCCGATGCCCAACGACATCATGAATCCGGCGTGTCTACACAAGACGCCGCGAGAATAGCTGGCGCCGCGCCTCGAGGCAAGCCCACTGGCCGTCGCGCCCCGGGCCATGGTGTGAGAACATAAGGGACCGCCATTTTTTGAGGAGACCGATGCCGGACCTACGGAATCTTTCTACCGCCGATCTGCGGAGCTATCGCGAGCAGGCGCAGACCCGCTACGAAGCGTTCAAGGCTCAACGTTTGAATCTCAATCTCGGGAGAGGCAAGCCTTCGCCGGAGCAGCTCGATCTCTCCAACGGTCTGCTGACTGTCCTCGGTTCGGCCGACGTGCACGCTGCCGACGGAACCGACTGCCGCAACTACGGCGGACTTCAGGGCTTGCCCGAGGCGCGCGCTCTCTTTGCCCCGATCGTCAGCGCCTCGCCCGACCGGATCATCGTGGCCGGCAATTCGTCACTCGAGCTCATGCACGACACGGTGGAGTGGGCCGCGTTGCGCGGCGTTCCCGGCGGCACTGCGCCGTGGTCGACGACCAATCCGCCGGCGTTCTTGTGTCCGGTTCCGGGCTACGACCGGCACTTCACGATCTGCGACGGCTTCGGCGTCAAGATGATCCCGGTGCCGCTCACCGGTCACGGCCCCGCGATGGACGTGGTCGAAAAGCTCGTCGCCTCGGACGCCACGATCAAGGGCATCTGGTGTGTGCCCAAGTACAGCAATCCAACCGGAGAGGTGTATTCGGCCGAAGTCGCGGAGCGCCTGGCTCGGATGCCGGCGGCGGCGCCAGACTTTCGAATCTTCTGGGACAACGCCTACGCGGTGCACCACCTGACGGCGCGGCATCACGAAGTCGCCGACATCCTCTCGCTCTGCGAGAAATACGGTCATCCCGACCGGGCGTTCGTCTTTGCCTCGACGTCGAAGATGACCTTTGCCGGCGCCGGCGTGGCCATCTTCGCCTCGTCGCCGGCCAATGTGAAATGGCAGCTGCAACAAATGGAGCGGCGCACGATTGGCGCCGACAAGCTCAACCAGTTGCGGCACGTCCGGTTCCTCAAGAACGAAGCTGGCATCCGGGCGTTGATGGAAGGGCACGCCAGGAGTCTCGTGCCGAAGTTCAGCGAGGTGCAGGATACGTTCGAGCGTCTCCTGGGCGGAACCGGCGTGGCCTCCTGGACCAAGCCGGAAGGCGGTTATTTCATTAGCCTCGACGTGCTCGACGGCTGCGCGCGGCGAGTGATCACCCTGGCCAAGGAGGCGGGGATCACGGTAGTGCCTGCCGGCTCGACGTTCCCTTACGGCAAGGATCCGAACGATCGCAACATCCGCGTCGCCCCAACGTTCCCCTCGCTCGAGGAGGTCGCGAAGGCGGCCGAAGGCCTGGCGCTGGCGTCGTTGCTGGCGGCCAGCGACGCCATCCTTACGACCCGCGGTGAAACCATGGCGACGAGCGCGAGATAAGCGCTGTCTCAGATCTTCGCCGTCGCGCTCTCGATCTCGATGCTCTGAGCGCCCTTCCAGAGCGTCGTCTTTCCGAGCTCGGTGAGCCGCTCGAGGTCCCATTCGATCGTGAGGAAGTGATTGCCGGCCAACTGGCCGGCTTTGCTGGCGAAGTTCGTGTAGCCGTACGCGATCAGGATTTCGGTTTCGCTGACTCCCCCGGGGTAGAGGATGATCTCGCCCGGGCGAGGATAGGACGTCGCGTTCTCAGGCCCCAACCCGAGCTCGAGCCCGCCGAGTGGCACCCACATCGCTTCGCCGCTCCACCGTACATGGATGATGTGTTCTTTGAATGGCAGCAGCTTGCGGAACGCTGCGCACGTGCGCGGCGCGGCCGCGGTCTCGAACCGCGCCTCGAACGAGAAGTCTCCCGCCTTGATCACGACGTCAGCCATGTGTGCGCTCTTGGTGTGTAGCCGTCGAAGACGGCCGATTTTCGCGATCCGGACGGACGAATCGTCCGCCGCTGGCAGCGGTGATCGATCCGTCGTAGTAGATAGTCGTGCCGCGGATCACGGTGCGGCGAATTCGTCCGTGAAAAGACCCTCCGACGTACGGACTGGTCTTATGGCGCTGCTGGAGGTCACGCTCGCTCAGCGTGTGAGCGGCGTGGGCGTCGAGCAACAGCAGATCTGCGTCGGTGCCGACTTCGATGCTGCCTTTCCCGGGCAACCTGAAGCGCCGGGCTGGAGTTCGCGACGTGATATCGACGATGCGCTCCAGAGACAGCCGCCTCGCGTGATAGCCGCGTTCGAGGAGGACGGACAGCGTCGACTGCACGCCGGCGATGCCTCCCCAGGCCTTGACGAAGTCACCAGATTTCAGCGCCGGTGGCGCGGGCGAATGATCCGAGGCGACGATGTCCACGTCGCCGCTCGCGAGATCGGTCCAGAGCGCCTCGCGATCGGCGGCAGGTCTGAGCGGCGGAGCGCACTTGCCGATCACGCCGAGCCGCTCCAGGTCGTCATCGGTGAAAAACAAATAGTGCGGACATGTCTCGATTGACACGTCGACGCCGCGTGCCCGGGCCTCCGCAGCGACGGCCACGCCGCGGCCCGTGCTGACGTGAACGATGTGCAGCGACACTCCGGTCTCGCCGGCGAAGAGCGTGGCCCGGTGAATCGCCTCGACCTCCGCGAAGGCCGGACGCGACGCGAGAAACGACCGGACGTCAGGGCCCCAGGGCCGCTTCACGATCGCGTCGTTCTCCGCGTGCACGGCGACCGGCAGCGACAGCCGGGCCGCTTCGTGCATGCCCTCGAGCAGGGTCCGATCGTCCACAGGCGGGAACTCGTCGAGTCCCGACGCGCACATGAAGGCCTTGAATCCGATCACGCCGCGTTCGGCCATCGCCTCCATATCGCCGACATGTCCGGGAACCAGGCCACCCCACAAGGCGAAATCCGTGACCGCCGCGGCCTCCAGCGCCTCGCGTTTACGGTCGACGTCTGCGGCCGTCACCGTCACCGGCGAGGAGTTGAGGGGCATGTCGCAGAAGAGCGTGCCGCCGCCGGCGGCCAGGGCACGGCTGCCGGTCGCCGCTCCCTCCCAGTCGGTTCGGCCGGGCTCGTTGAAGTGCACGTGCACATCGACGAGCCCAGGCAGCACGAACAGGCCTCGTGCGTCCACTTCGCTGGCGGTGCGAGGGAGATCGTGACCGACGGCGACGATGCGGCCGTTCTGGATCGCCACGTCCGCTTCGTGCCGGCTCGCCGCGTTGACGACGATGCCGCCGCGGATGTTCAAGTCAGCCATGGTGCTCCGCGAGCATGAGCACGCAGGCGCGGCCGACCTGCAGCGCTGCCGCGACATCGTCCTCGAGCACGGATTCGGCCGGATGGTGGCTGATGCCGCCCGGGCTGCGCAGGAACAGCATGGCCGTGCGCATCCGCTGCGCCATGATCATCGCGTCGTGGCCGGCGCCGCTCGCCATGTGATGCGGCGCGAGGCCCGATTGCTCCACCGCGCGCTCGAGGGTCTGGACCAGACCCGAATCCATCGATACCGCCGGCTGATCCAGGCGAGGGTGCCAGGCCACGGTCAGACGACGAGCGCTGGCAATCCGCTCGGCGGCGGCAAGGAGCGTCGCCACCGCCTCGGTGCGTTGGCGATCGTCGGCGTGGCGCACGTCGAGGCTGCATCGGCACTCGCCGGCGATGACGTTCGTCGCGCCGGGCGTCGTGTCAATCCGGCCGACGGTGGCGACGAGCCCCGGCACCTGCGTGCCCTGA
This sequence comes from Acidobacteriota bacterium, assembly GCA_046734915.1. GTDB lineage: Bacteria > Acidobacteriota > Vicinamibacteria > Vicinamibacterales > CAVVIG01 > VFZL01. Next base: position 4,055 of record JBKPSC010000076.1, read on the forward strand.
CGCTCCACCTCGAGAATCCACTCGGCGGCGCCGGCGGCGGCATCGCGTCGGCCGGTCATGGGGGTCGTGCCGGCGTGGTTGGCGCGCCCGACGAAGTGGAGTTCGCCGCGTGTCAGTCCGACGATGGCGTCGACGAGGCCGACCGACAACCCGAGCCCGTCGAGCACCGGACCCTGTTCGATGTGGAATTCGAGATATCCAACGGCGGGCCCGTTCACGCCTGCTTCGCCGATTCGATCCGGATCCAGTCCGAATGCCTGGATCGCTTCACGTACGGTGACACCCTGGCTGTCGGTGCGCGCGAGCAGGTCCTCGTCGACCGAACCGGCCATCGCCCGGCTGCCGATGAAGGGCGCGCCAAACCGAACGCCTTCTTCCTCTGAGAACCCGACGACTTCGATCGTGAAGGGCAGGGGGGCCGGACCGACGAGGTCGACGAGCGCCAGGCCGAGCACGACACCCAATACGCCGTCGAAGGCCCCGGCACGCGGCACTGAGTCGAGGTGCGACCCGATGAAGAGCGTCGGCGCGTCGCCGAACGAGGCAGGCCGTCGCCCGCGGAGGTTGCCCGCCGCATCGATCTGGGCCTGCAGGCCCAGTCGCGTCATCCAGTCCCGCAAGTGCGCGTGGACGCCGTGCATCGGCGGCGACAGGAAGGTCCTCGTCGTGAATCCGGGCTCCTCGCTGAACGCTGCCAGCACGCGACACTCTCGGATGACGTCGCGTGCGCGCAGCGCCATCGCGTCAGGAGCCACGGTACGTGCTGTAGCCATAGGGGGAGAGCAGCAGTGGCACGTGATAGTGACCCCGCGCATCCGCAATCCCGAAGCGGACGACGACGTCACCGAGAAACGGCGGATTCGCCAGCGGCGTTCCGGCTTGCGCAAAGTACGCGGCGGCCTTGAACGTCAGCTCGTAGACGCCGGGGTCGACGCGGTCGCCGCTGAGCAGCGGCGCCGGCGTGCGGCCATCCGCGTCCGTGACCGCCGACGCAATCAGGCGCCGGCTGACGCCGCCGCCCTCGACGAGATGCAGTTCCACGGCGACGCCGGCAGCAGGTGCGCCGCGCGACGTATCGAGCACGTGAGTCGTCAACCGCGCCATTCAGCGTCGCAGCCTCAATCCCAGACAGCCATACGGCGGCCGCGCATCGGTGTAGACGCCGCCGCCTTCGCGCTCGGTAATGGTATCCCACGTCCGGTTGTTGGCTTCGAGATGGACTTCCGCGATCGACGGCACGTCTTTCAGAATCCGCATGCCCATTTGATAGATGACCTGCTGGATGCTGCCGGATTCGAACGTCTGGAACACCTCGTGGACGATGGTCCGCACCGCCGCGGTCGCGCGGCCTTGGCTGCAGTAATCGGCCGGGCTGGCATACGACCATTCGAGATCGAGCCACATATGCAGCGGCCGATCGTGCAGCTCGGGCAGCGTGGTGTATTGATCGCGCACGAATCCCTGGAACGCGCTCCCGCTCAGACGCAGCAGACGAAATCCACGCAGGCCGGAGACCGTCTCGACGACGGTCCGCTCGCGAAGCTCGATGCGTGCTGTAGCGCGGTCAGGGCCTGCCGGAGCGAAGCCGACGTTCCGGTTGAGCGGCGCGTACGGGACTTCGCTCGCGGAGACCTGGATGCCCTCGACCTGCGGATACGTGGCCATGAAGGTGGCGGCGAGGAACCAGCAGTAATCCTCGAGATCGTTGCCGGTGTAATTGAGGGTCTCGCGCTGGATGAAGTTCTTCATCGAATCGGTCGCGATGAGCCCGGTGTTGTCGCCGGTCGTATACGTCGGCCAGAAGGCTTTCCCGTAGACCAGCATCAACACGTTGGCGCCGAACACCGGTTGTTGCAGCGGCGCACCGGCAGTGTCCCGGTTGAGGCGGTAGACGATGACGTCGCCTTTGCCGTAGTAGTTCTGCTTCCAGCCGCTCGCGAACTGTTGCATTTGATCACTCCGATTCGACGACGTCGTGCAGACGGAATGCGGCGATGCGCGCGACCTGCGCGAGGGCTTCTTGCCACTCCACGTCGGCGCTGTGACGAAGTCGCGCGGTCAGCGCGTCGAAGATGTCCTGCGTGGCTTTCCCTTTCACCGCCAGCAGGAACGGGAAGCCAAACCGCTCGTGATATTCCGCCGTCAGCGTCTTCAGCCGGTGGTAGTCGGCCGGTGTCAGGCAGTCGAGTCCGGCGCTTGCCTGTTCGCCTACGGACGCGTCGCTCATCCGCGCCTTGGTTCCCAGATCGGGGTGTGCACACAGCAGCGCCCGTTGCTCGTCCAGGTGAGCGAGCTGGACCTCGTGCACCATCGCGCGATGCAGATCGTCTCGCGTCGCAAATGGACGCCGTGACCACGCTCGCTCGGCGACCCAGGGCGAGTGCTCGAACACCCAACCCAGCGCCTCGACGAAGCGCCCGCGATCGCCGGCGTTCAGCTCGTTGAGTGTCATGACGGCACCACGGCCTGGAAAACCGAGACGCCTTCGACGCGGACGTCCCGAATGCAGCCTGGATCGCCCAGGGTGATGAGCGCGGCGAGTGTTGCCGAGAGATCTTCGCTGGTCTCCACGGCCGCTGCCAGCGCGGAGCCCGGTTCGGGACGCAAATAGACGAGGTCGGCCGCTTTGCCGGCCTGGAAGTCACCGATTTCATCATCGAGCCGGAGGGCCTCGGCGCCGGCGCGTGTCGCCAGGTACAGCAGCTGGCTGGCGTTGAGGCTGAATCCGTCCGGCGTCACGCGCTGCATGAGGTAGGCCTGCAGCGCCTCTTTCAGTATCCCGAATCCGGTTCCACCGCCGACATCCGTGCCCAGCGCGAAGCGCACGCCAGCCGACAGATGGCGTCGCAAGGGAAAGATGCCGCTGCCGAGTGCCGCATTGCTGCACGGGCAATGCGCGACCGTGGTCCTGCCTGCCGCCATCCGCTCGAGCTCGGCGTCTGTCGGCCAGACGTCATGGGCCATCACGGCTCCCGACCCATCCAGCCCGTATCGCTCATAGACGCCCATGTAGTCGGCGGCCCAGGGAAACAGGCGCCGCACTTCGGCGACTTCGTCGACGTTTTCGTTCAGGTGCGACTGCACGCGCAGGCCGTCGTGCTCGCGGCGAAGCGTCTGGCAGACCTCGAGCATCGCCTCGGAGGTCGAGAGCGCAAACCGCGGCGTCACCGCGTAGAGAAGACGGCGCTTGCCGTGGAATCGCGCGATGAGCTCTGTCGCGTCCCGATAGGCCGCGTCCGGCGGCTGGTGCAGTTCCGGACGAAGCCGCCGATCGGACAGCACCAGGCCGCTGACGACCCTCAGGCCTCGAGCCGCCGCTTCTTCGAAGAGCGCGGCCGTCGCCGACGCATAGTGGGCGCCAAAGACGAGAGCGGTCGTGGTCCCATGCGCTGCCAAAAGATGGACGAACGCACGCGCCGTCTGCTGCGCGTATGCGATGTCGGACATCCGCGCCTCTTCCGGCAGCGCTGTCGATTCCAACCAGTCGAGCAGCGAACGGCCGAGATGTCCGATGATGCGGATCTGTGGAAAGTGGATGTGTGCGTCGATGAGCCCGGGGATGACGAAGCCGCCGCGCCAGTCGGTCGTCACGGCTTCGCGATCGAGGGCGCGAACGCGGCTGTAGTCGCCGGCCGCGACAATGCGTCCGTCGCGGATGAGCACACCGCCATCTGCATGCGCGCGCAGCGCGTCCGGTGTCGAGAAGGCGTCGGCGGGGGTGTGGAAGATCGTGGCCCGCAGCAGTTCGCTGGCGCTCATCGAAGCGCCGCACCTGCGACGCGCACGCGCTGGATGGCCGTGAACACCTGTTCGGGTGTTGCCGGACAGCCGAGCGCGACGGCGCCCGCGTCGCCGAAGGCGCCGACTGCGTCGCGCAGGGCTTCGCGGACTGAGATCGCCAGCATGAGCGGCGGCTCGCCGATGGCCTTGCTGCCGCCGACGACGCCCGGCTGCGCCGCCGGCGCCAGGAACTCGACGTTGAACACCTCAGGCACTTCGGACCATGACGGCAACTTATACGTCGACGCGCTGTTGGTCGACAGTTTTCCCTGCTCGTCCCATCGCAGGTCTTCGATGGTCAGCCAGCCGGTGCCCTGGATGAATCCTCCCTCGATCTGACCGCGGTCGACGACGGGCGAGATCGAATCGCCGGCATCGTGCAGGATGTCGGTGCGCAGCAGCTTGTACTGTCCGGTGAATCCGTCTACCTCGATCTCGGAGACCGCCGCGCCGAACGCGTAGTAGAAAAACGGTTGTCCACGTCCCGTCTCG
>JBKPSC010000077.1:0-13569 GCA_046734915.1 Acidobacteriota bacterium
GTTCTCGGGCTCCTGCACGGCGGTGTACTCCCAGGTGGGAATGCGCTTGACGAAGCGGAAGTCCCGGGCCGCATCGAAGACGAGAATGCCCACACCACCGAAGCCGATGTCATTCGTCCGACCGGGCACGGCCGCGTACAAGAGATCGCGCTGAAGAGCGCCCGCCCCGCGGCCGCCACGCCCCTCCTGCGGCGGCGGCGCCCCTGGCGCGGCCCCGCGGCCCTGCGCTGACGGCCAGCGCCCTCCGAGGATCAGGATCGACACACACAGCAACCCGCCTATCAGGGTGCGCAGTCTCATCGCGTCCTCCATGTGCTCGTGATCGTGTTTCGAACTACCGAAACCTCTCGTGGCCTTCGTCCTCGGTGGCATCGATGGCGCCCAGCAGCCTGGTGGCCGCTGCGTTGTCGCCGTTCAAGAACGCTTCTTCGAGGTCGAGCTCCAGACGGAGCAGCTTCAGAAACTCACGCCGGTAGTCGTCCAGCATTGCGTGCCGCTCGGCGTCCGGCAGAATCGTGGCACGGAGCGGCATGGCCTCTTTTGCGGAAAATGTCGACCACTCCAGGTCGCTGACGAGAGAGACGGACGAACGGTTCTGGGAGGAGTCGTTTCCCTGTGCCTTGAGCGAGCGCAGGACCCTGTTCATGGCCTGCATGTGGGGCATCGGCCGCTCGACCGTCGGCGGCCCCTGTGCGCGGGAAGCCTGCACGTGTGGGCCGACCAAAGCCGCCAAACAGCCCGCGAGCAGAACCAGTCCGCGACGGAGGGGACGATACGCCATGATCCACCCACGTTCCTTCCCGGGTCTTGCTGGCATGCGCGCCGGTGTCGCCGGGCGGAGGATATCACGCACGCTCAACATTCATCGGGGATAGTCCAGCGTCCTCGCTGCCGGGCCGGCTCAGTATCGCGCAGATACCGACCCGCTGGCTTCCGCAATTGAGCAGCCGCGCGCAGCCGTGCGCGGCGCGCAGCAGCGTAAACCCCTCGCCCTGGCAGGCCGATACTCCGAGAGACGTGGAGCAGCGGCAGGGCAGGGCGAGCGGGATCGACATTTCCAAAATTCTCTTCTACGCGACCGCTGTCGTGAGCCTCACCGGCGTGGCATTCGGCATCGGCCTGCACGCCGGCGCCGAGAAGACGCCGCTCTATCACCTGGTCACCAGAATCAGGACCACCGTGGTCGACTCGCTCAGGCTCGTCGCGTCCGAAGCGCCGACGTTCACGGGTACCAGGCCGACACATTTCCTGCAACTGAGCCGTCACCTTGGCAACGGCGTGACGGTCAATCACTCCACAACGCAACAGGCTGATCTGATTTTCCTGGCGGGATTCTTCGGCGACTCCAATGAGCTGCGACTGATCCGTCGCAACGGAGACATCGTCCGGCGCTGGCCAGTCCGCTACTACGATTACTTCACCGACACCGGTCACTTCCCCCAAGGCTTTGCACCAGCGACCAACTGGAACATCGATCTGCACGGCGCGGTGGCCATGCCCGATGGATCGGTCGTCTTCAATTTCGAGTGGGGCGGGCTCGTCAAGCTCGATCGCTGTGGCAAGGTCGTCTGGACCCTGCGGCGGCAGACCCACCACTCGGTGGAGCGCGCGGAAGCCGGTGGATTGTGGGTACTGGGCCGCCGGCTGGTCACTTCGGGGTCGGCGTTTCCGCCGTTCGAGCCGCCGTATCAGGAAGACACGATTCTCCGTATCTCGGATGCGGGAGACATGCTGTCTGAAACGTCCGCCGTCGGTCTGCTCTACGAGAATGGACTGGATGCTCTCCTGACCGCGACGGGCCAGCCATTTCATGCCGGCATGACGTGGAATCGCGAGATCACCCACGTTAATAAGATCGAAGAGCTCACGACCGAGGTGTCACCGGCCTTTCCGATGTTCCGCGCCGGCGACCTGGCCTTGTCGTTTCGCGATCAGAACCTCGTGGTGGTGTTCGATCCGGAGACCCGGCGGATCAAATGGTGGCGAATGGGGCCCTGGGTCCGCCAGCACGATCCCGAGTTCGGACCGCAGGGCACCATCGTCGTCTTCAACAACAACGTCCACCACACCGCTTTTGGCGAGGGGTTCGCCGACTTCAAGGTGCCGCTGTCGGCGCCGGGCGTGTCGAACATCCTCGAGGTCGACCCCGCGTCTGGCAAGTCGCGAATTGTGTACGGCGGGAAGGCCGGTGAGGAGCTGCTGTCGGTCATCAAGGGCAAAGTTGAGCTCACGCCTGGGGGCGGACTGCTCATCACCGAGGCGCAGGCCGGCCGCGTTCGCGAGGTGGACGCCCAGGGCCGCGTGGTCTGGGAATATCTCAATCGCTATGACGCGGACGACGTCGCTGAAATCGGCGAGGCGCGACGCTATGCCGCGGATTACTTCCACGTAAAGGACTGGTCATGCCGGTGAACATCGTCATTCCGCTGGTTTGTTGGGCACTCCTTGGACTTCCGGCAGCCGCGGCTGCATATATCGGCCCGGGTGCGGGTCTCAGCGTCATCGGCACTGTGTTCGCGTTCGTGAGCGCAATCGCCTTCATGCTCGTCGGCTTCGTGTGGTACCCGGTCAAGCGCCTGCTGGCGGCCCTCAGGAACCGAGGCGGCGACGACTCCAAGGCTTCGGCCGCGTGATCATCGCCACTGCGTTGTCGGCGATTTTGGTGTTCGCTGTGGCCCTCTCGTGGTGCCGCATCGATCAGATCGTCGGGGACGTGATGCAGACCAGCCGAGCCGGGGCCGGCGCCATGTGCAACAGCCTCCTCGACGAGCGCGCGCGCGAAATGGCCGTGCAGCGCGCCGCCCTCCAGCTTCTGGCCGCCAGCGGCTCCCTGCTCCTGCGTCTGGCGCTCGCCGTGGCGGTCGCCGTCCTGCCCATCGTGCTCGCTGATCTGTCGGGGCTCACGTCTTTCGAGGGCGTGACGAACTTCCTCTCGACCTGGCCGGCGATGATCATCGCCACTTTGGTCGGCGGGGCGATGTACTCCATAAGGCGGGCACGTTGATGGATGACGCCGTGCCCTATTCGAACCTCGATCGGCTGGTCCATCGCGTCGCGTTCATGGCGCCGTTTGTCCAGCTCACGGCGGCCGATCTCGAGAAGACGCTGTGGGGTTCGTCGTACGCGGACATTCGGGCCGACCGTCCCATCTTCGTCACCTCGCTTCCCCGCGCTGGCACGACCCTCATCCTCGAAGCGCTCAACCAGTTTCCGTCGCTCGCGGCACAGACGTATCGCGACATGCCGTTCGTCATGGCGCCGCTCTTCTGGTCCCGGCTGAGCGGACCGTTCCGTCAACGGCAGGAATTGAAGGAACGCGCGCATGGTGACGGCGTGGCGGTCGGTTTTGACAGCCCCGAAGCATTCGAAGAGGTCATCTGGCGTGCGTTCTGGCCGGCCAAGTACTCGGATACGGGCATCGAGCGATGGTCAGCTGGCGACAACCGTCCCGACGCCCGCGAGTTTCTCGTCGACCACATGAAAAAGGTGATCGCGCTGAGGCGGGCCGACCAACCACGGGCGAGCCGGTATCTGTCGAAGAACAACGGGAACGTCGCCCGTCTCGGGCTCCTCGGCTCGATGTTCCCTGCAGCAAAGGTGGTGCTCCCGGTCAGGCGGCCGCTGGACCACGCCCGTTCACTGTTGCATCAGCATCGGCGCTTCCTCGAGATGCACAGCCGGACGCCGTTCGTGCAGCAGTACATGGCCGACATCGGCCACTACGAGTTCGGCGCGCTGCACCGGCCCATCCAGTTTTCGCGGCTCACCGCGCTGACCGCGGACAGGAATCCGCTGACCATCGACTACTGGCTGGCCTATTGGATCGCGGCCTTCGAAGACCTTGATACGGATCAGGCCGACGTTCGCATCATTTCGTACGAAGCTCTGTGCGCGGACCCGATACCGTTGCTCGCGGCGCTCTGCGAGTGGGCCGGCCTCGACGGTGAAGGCATCCTGCCTCGGGTTGCGGCGATGTTCGAGGCCCGCCCCTCGAAAGCCGAATCGGCCGACGCGGCCGATGGTGATCTGCGCGACCGAGCCGAACATATCCACCAGACTCTGACATCGTCTGCTCGGTAGGTCGCGGCGCCCCGGACGCTCTCCAGGACAAGACACCAGGCGTAATCTTACGGCGCGGGCTTGATGACGATGAACCAGGCCGCCAGGATCGGACCCTGCGGTCCGCGTCCGCCTCCACGTTGCCCCGCGGCCGGTTGTGCGGCGCTCGACGAGGGCGCAGGACCGCGCGCCGGCTGAAAGAGATAGGCGTTGTGCGTCACCGGATCGACGGCGATGGTTTTCGCGCCGGCAAACGTCGGAACGGTTGCCACGACCGTGTACTTGTCGTTCGAGTCCTGGTGTGCGACAGTCACATTTCCCTCGGCGCCGTTTGGGATGTACACGAGTCTGGTCGACGGGTCCCACCCCAGGGCGTCGACGCGTGTGCCGTTTGGAATCGAGGCAACGACCTTACCGGTTCCCGCATCAACGACCACCGACATCCTGTTGCAACCGGCGAGAATGCGGTTGGTTGTCTTGTCGTATGCGATGCCGGTTGGCCCTTCGCACGGTGTCAGCGGCCATGAGGCAGTGGCTTTCCACATCTTCACGTCGATCACCTGGATTGTATTCTTGCTTTCGTTGTTGACGAAGATGTGGCCTTTACCGTCCGCCGCGGCTCCTTCTGGCGATGTATCCTCGAGCTCGGCGGTTCCCACGATGTTTCCGGTCGTGGGGTCGAGCGCCGTGAGCGTGCCAATCGGTCGGCTGTGATTGGTCAGGATGATCTTGTTGTCCGGCTCGTCGAACATGATTCCGTCGAGCCCGCCCTGATCGATCTTGATCTGTCTGATGACAGCCAACGTCTTCAGCTCGAACATCGTCACCGTCGAGTCGCCGCCATTTGTCGTGAAGCCGTGACCGGCTTTGGGCGCGATGCCGACGCCATGCACTCCCGGTGTATTGGCGAGGTCAGCGACGACCTTGCCGCTGGCGCCCTCGACCACCATCACGTGGGTCGCCCGCGACACGAACACGCGGCCAGTCGCGCTGTCGACGGAAACATAATCCGTGCCCCCCTCACCTCTGATGTCGAACTTCTCCACCTTGAACGTCTGGGCGTGCGTGGCCGTGGGCGCGACCATGGTCGCGGCGATGCTCAAGAAGCCAACGATGAGCACACGTTCAGTCATAGCGGCCTCCTTGTGACGGCGAATCCCACCGTGGACGCGTACGCTTATTCTTCCGATTCGAACATGACCGGACGATTAACCGCCGGCGGGTTACCGGACGGCTCGGCTGGGGACGTAACCGGCGAGAGTTTCTTCGGGTGTAAGGATTTGACGAGGGAGCGCTATCAAAAACGTCGTGCCGTGTGGACCGCTCGACTCGACGGTCACGGATCCACCGTGCACTTCGGCAATCCACCTGGCGATCGTCAGACCCAGTCCGGCGCCTTCCGATCGTCGAGACGGATCGAGCTGCACGAAGCGGTCGAAGATCCGATCGACATCCCGACCGGCGATGCCCGCGCCGCTGTCGATAACCCGGATGCGGACATCTCTCGCGTCCAGACCGACGTCGACCGCCACCCGTCCCTCTGAGGGCGTGTGCTGGACGGCGTTCTGAAGCACGTTCACGAGCATCCTGCCGAGTAGCTCTTGATCGCCGTCGACGACGACATCCGATGCCCCCGTGAAGGTCAGCGCCACCTGGCGTTCGCCGGCCAGCACGCCGACTGTCCGGCGGCACTCGTCAAGGAGATCGTCGAGATAGAACGTCGTCGGCCGCAGCGGATATCCGCCCGCATCGGCGCGCGCCAGGACGAGCATGTCTTCGACCAGACTGCCCAGACGCCGTGATTGTTCGGCGGTCATGGTCAGCGCCTCCCGGTACTCCGATTCGATGCGATGGTCACGACTGAGCGCGACGTCGGAGGCGGTGCGAATGACCGACACAGGGCTGCGGAGCTCGTGCGAGGCATCGGCCATGAACTGGCGCTGCGTCACCAGGGCCGAGCGCAGCCGCGCCACCAGATCGTTGAAGGCACCGGTCAGACGGCCGATTTCGTCGTCGCGAAGCGGTGGCCCGAGATCCTCCAGGCCCGTGGTCGAAATGTCGGCGGCGCGCCGCGCCATCCTGGTAATCGGGCGCAGACTCACCGAGGCGAGCCAGAGTCCGCCGAGTCCTGCCAGCAAGAGCGCCACCGGAATGCCGAGCACGATAGCCTCGCGCAGCTCCTGTTGATCGCGCGCCAGATCGTCCAGGGGGCTGGCGATCGCGAGCAGCAGCGTCATTCCTCCCAGGGTTTCGGGCCTGAGGTCCACGCGCCACGTGCCGTCACGGGTCTCGACCGTCCGTGCGCCGGGAGTCGGCACCGCACCGGTGAAAATCTCGTCGAGACGCAGTCCCTCGGAGCTCGCCGCGAGCACTTCGCCGTCCTCGCGCAGCACGGCGACGACGCGCCTCGGCGATGCGATGACGTCACGTGATTCCTCGGCGGCGAGCTTTGGCGTGTCGAGCTCGCGCAGCTCTTCACGAAGCATGTTCGCCAGCTGGGTATGGGTGAGGTCGAGCTCACGATCGACTCGCCTGAGACCGATCCGCTGCTGGATGACGAGCACGTTGACGGCAGAGAACCCGAGAACGGCGACGACCACGACGACGCACCAGATGGTCAGGCGCGTGCGGAGAGAAAGGCTGTTCATGGCGCATGAGCGACGGCGACAAGCTGATAGCCCTCGCCGCGTCGCGTCCGGATCATCGATTCCTGCTCAGGAGGATCGATTTTCTTCCGCAGCCGCTGGATGTACACATCGACCACGTTGGAGAGCGGATCGTAATGTTCGTCCCAGACGTGCTCGGCGATGTCGCTGCGGCTGACGACGTCGCCGGCGCGACGCGCGAGGTATTCGAGCAGGGCGTACTCCTTGGCCCTCAGCAGGACGTCCTGGCCATTGACGACCACGCGACGGCTCCGCGTGTCGACGACCAATGGCCCGACGACCAGACGCTCCGCCACGACGGGCTGCTGCCCGCGCCGGATGAGTGCGCGAAGCCGCGCCAGCAGTTCGCGAAAATCGTACGGTTTGACGAGGTAATCGTCGGCGCCGGCGTCGAGTCCCGCGACACGCGATTCGACTGCATCACGGGCCGTCAGTATCAGAATCGGGACCGTCCGGCCGGCCGTCCGAATCCTGCGACAGACGGCGAGGCCGTCGAGCCGCGGCAGCATGACGTCCAGAATCACGCCGTCGTAGTCGTTGGTGTCGGCTTGAAAGGCTGCCGTCTCGCCGTCGCCCGCGACGTCAACCGCATACGCGTGCTCTCGAAGGCCTTTGGCCAGGGCCCGCGCCGCCTGCGGCTCGTCTTCGACCAGGAGAATGCGCATCGACTCCCGACAACCGGATCATATAGGGGAAGGCCCTCGCCGTCAGAAGGGCGGCGTCAGTTCCGTGTCATCGTCAGGTCATGAACGCTGCAGGATGATGACAGACGCCAATGGTCTGGCCTTTCTTGACGTTGCGAAGCTCGGCCCGACGCTTCGGCTGGGCCAGCTGGCTCGTACTACTGACCCCCGCTGCCGCCGCTCCGCAAGCCCCAGCCGATGGGCTCACCCTGCAGGCGGCGATGGATCGCGCGGTGGCGGCCAATCCCTCGGTTGCCGCGGCGCGCCTCGTCCGCCCGATCGACGTGGCCGGGCTCGCGGTAGCCGGGGAGCGTCTGAATCCTGAAGCGACCGTCGAGATCGAAAAGGAAACTCCGAAACAGGCTTTCGGCCTCGCTCTTCCCCTCGAGCTCGGTGGCAAACGCGCGAAGCGCATCGCCGTCGGTCAAGCCGCCATCCGTGCGGGCGACGCCGGACTGGCGGCAACGATCGCTCAGGTTCGCAACGACGTCCGGCGTGCGTACTTCGATGTCCTGGTGACAGAAGCCAAGCTGGGTGTGCTGCGCGAGCTGCAGGATCTCTCGCAGCGCGCGACCGACGCGGCGCAGACGCGTTTCGACAGCGGAGACGCGCCGAGGCTCGACGTCCTCCAGGCAGAGCTCGCGCTCGCCGCGGCCCAGAACGAAGCGACAGCCGCGGAAGGGCTCGGTGCCGCGGCGCGTTCGAGACTCAACGCCGTGCTCGGGTTGCCGCTCGACACCACGCACCGGCTGGAGACGACGATCGATGCCGGGGGACCCGTGACGTTGAGCGCGGTTCTGGACGGGGCGCGCTCGGCAAATGCCACGCTGATGGTGCTCGATCGCCGCATCGATGCTCAGCGGGCCAGGCTGGCGCTGGCGCGAGCCCTTCGCGTCCCCGACGTCGTCCCATCCGCGACGCTGACGCATGACGCTGAGCCAGAGTTTACGTACGGCTGGCGCGCCGGCTTCGCGGTAACCGTTCCGATCCTGACCACGCACCGCGCCGGAGTAGCCGTCGAGGAAGCCACGTTGACGCAGCTCATCGCCGAACGCCAGGCCGAGCAGGCGCGGATCGATGGCGAGGTCACGGCGGCCGCCGCGGAGGCAGAAGCGCAACGTCAGGCCTACCAGCGTTACCGCGCCGTCATAATCCCTCGCGCTCAGGAAGTGGAGCAGCTCGCTCAGGATTCCTATCAACTCGGGCAGACGGGCATCGCGGCGCTACTCCAGTCGCTGCAAGCCGCACGCGACGTCCGCCTCCGCTCGCTCGACGCCGTGTCACAGTGGCAGACCGCCGTTGCCGACCTCGAGCGCGCCGTCGGAGCGCCACTTCCATGATCGTCAGGCCATTCGGCCCGAGTGCCGTCCCGGTGCTGCTCGCATGCGTCCTCTCGGCGGCAGCCTGTGGCGGACGTGTTGCCGAGGAAGTCGAGAGTGAAGCGGTCGTAAGCGTCAAAACCGAACCAGCCGGGCTCGGCAGCATTCGGAGCGTCGTCCACACGACCGGCACGGTGAATCCCGGACCGGGAGCGGAGCTCGCCGTCGTGGCCCCCGAAGCCGCACGGATTCTCGAGATCCCGCCGGCCGTCGGCGACCGCGTGCGGGCGGGCGATCTGCTGGTTCGTTTCGAAATCCCGAATCTCACCGCGGAGGTGCAGAAGCAACAGGCCGAGGTCGCGAGAGCGGAGGCGCTGGTCACCAACGCCGTCGCGGCGCAGACACGTGCTTCCGGACTCTTCGAGCGAGGCGTGGCGGCGCGCAAGGAGGTCGAAGAGGCGACGAACGCTGTTGCCGAGGCGCAAGCGGCGCAAGCGCAAGCCCGGGCCGCACTGGCCGCCGCTCAGACGCTCGCCGGTCGGGCGACAGTTCGCGCGACGTTCGACGGAGTGGTCGTGAAGCGCTCGCACAACCCCGGCGATCTGGTCGAAGCCGCCGGAAGCGATCCGGTGCTGCGGGTCATCGATCCGCGCCGGCTCGAAGTCACCGCGATGGTGCCGATCACCGAGGCCAGCCACGTCGAAGTGGGCGCCGCTGGACGGCTGACGGCCCTATCGGACGGCGGTGACGAGAACCAACTGCAGGTGATATCGCGGCCTGCGGCAGTCGACGTCGGAACGGCAGCGGTGCCGGTGCGATTGAAGTTCGCCGTCAGCACCAGCATCCCCTCGGGAACGCCAGTCGAGGTGCACATCGACGCCGAGCAGCACAGCAATGCGGTGCTCGTGCCGGCGGCCGCGATCGTCCGCGAGGGTGATGAAACGGCGATCTTTGTCGCGGATGGAGACAAAGCACAGAGGCGGACCGTTCAGATCGGACTGACCGACGGTATCCATACCGAGATCGTGTCTGGAGTCAGTGCCGGCGAACACGTCATCGTCGATGGCCAGGCTGGACTGCCAGACGGGGCGACGATCACCACAGCCGACGAAGCCGGAACCCCGAAGACGCCAGAGACCGATGGCGGCAAAGGCGACACCCGATGAACGTCGCTGCCTTCGCTCTGAGACACTCACGAGCGATCGGCCTGCTGATGGTTGCGCTTACGGTCAGCGGCGTCATGGCGGCTGTGGCGCTGCCGAGCGGCATCTACCCGCCGCTTCAATTCCCGCGCATCGTCATCGTGGCGCACTCCGGAACGCTGCCGCCGCAATCCATGTCGCTCATCGTGACGCGGCCGATCGAGCAGGTCGTCATGGCGGTCCCAGGCATCCGCCGAGTCAGATCGAAGAGCATCCGCGGTGCGTCAGAGATATCCGCTCAGTTCGATCCGGCCACCGATATGGTCGTCGCGCTGCAGATGGTGCAAAACCGCGTGGCCGAGATCACCAACGACCTGCCTGCGGACACGCAGTTGCAGGTCGAGCGCATGACGCCGGAGATCTTTCCCGTCTTCATCCTGAGCCTCACCGGCGATCTGGCGACAGCCGACTTGTACGACTACGCGAATTTCGCCTTGAAGCCGGAAATCGCGCGGGTTCCCGGCGCCGGCATCATCGAGGTCCAGGCCAGCGACACGCGTGAAATCGAGGTGGTACTCGATCCGGCAAAGCTTGCGGCCGCCGACCTGACGGTCGTCGACGTCGCCGATGCCTTGCGCGGACAAAACACGATCACTCCCGTGGGGCGGTTTGAGGAGTCTGGGCTGCAGCACCTGACGCTGGCGTCGGGGCTGTGGCGGAACGTCGAGGTCATCGCGCAGGCGCCACTGAGGGTCAAGAACGGTGCGACCGTCCGGGTGGCGGACGTGGGCAGCGTGACGCGAGGCGCACCCGACCGGACGCTGCTCATCACCGGCAACGGCCGGGACGCAGTTTCGATGAGCATCGCGCAGCAGATTGGCGCCAACATCCTCGAGCTGAAGGCTGGTCTCGAGACAGTTCTGGGGTCGATCGCGAAGACCTTGCCCGCCGGCATCAAAGTCAGCCGGGTCTACGACCTGGCAGAGTTCGTCGAGGAATCGATCGCCAGCGTTCGCGACGCCATCCTGGTGGGCGGGCTGCTCGCGATCCTGGTGCTCCTGATATTTCTGCGGGATTGGCGGCTGACGGCCATCGCTGCGCTGACCTTGCCGATGGCGGTCGTCCCGACTTTTGTGTTCATGTGGTTCTTCGGCGGGACGATCAATCTCATGTCGATGGGCGGACTGGCAGTCGCCATCGGCCTGGTGATCGATGACGCCGTCGTCGTCGTCGAGAACATCCACCGGCGGTGGGGCGAGGCCGGCAGCACTGTCGTCGAGGCTGTCCAACAACTTCTGACGCCGCTCGTCACCTCGACCCTGACGACGGTCGTGGTGTTCTTGCCGTTGACACTGCTGTCAGGCGTGCCGGGCCAGTTCTTCCGGGCGCTGTCGCTGAGTCTCTCGGTGGCCGTGTTGATGTCGCTCGTGTTGTCGCTCAGCATCGTGCCCCTCATGGGCCGCTGGGCGGCGAGCCGTCACCGGTCGAGTGACGGCTCGGTCAGCCGCCTCGACCAGGCTTATGAACGGCTCCTCACTGTCGTCGTCGGCCGACCGTGGGTGGCAATCGCGGCCGCCGCCGCGCTGGCGGCATTCACGGTTGGGCTTTTCTATCAAGTTGGAACGGGATTTTTTCCAGCCGCCGACGAAGGCGGCTTCGTTCTCGACTACCTGACGCCGGCGGGCAGCGCCCTGTCGGAGACAGACCGGCAGGTGCGGGCGATCGAGCGCGTCATCGCCGACACCCCGGAAGTCGCTTCATACTCGCGACGAACGGGATCGGAGCTGGGCTTGTTTGCAACCGGCCAGAACAGCGGCGACATCCTCGTGCGTCTCAAGCCGCGCGACCGGCGAAACCGGTCTTCCGCCGCGATCATCAGCGACGTTCGCGATCGGGTCCACGACGCCGCGCCATTGGTCGACATCGAGTTCGTGCAATTGCTGCAAGACATGCTCGGCGATCTCGAAGGCAATCCCGAGCCGATCGAAGTGAAGATTTTCGGTGACGATCCGGATCGACTGGCGGAACTGGCGGAGCCAGTCGAGGCGATGATGAACAAGGTCAACGGGGTCGTGGACGTCGTCGGCGTACAGCGGGGAAATCCAGAAGTCACGTGGACGATCGACCCGGTGGCCGCTGGCCGATTCGGCCTGACTGTCGATCAGGTGTCGCACCAGATGGCCGGCAACTGGCTCGGCGACGTGGCGACCGACCTGCGGCTGGCCGATCGCACGATCCCCGTACGCGTCCGTTTGCCCGACTGGTTCCGCTTCGATCCGGGCAGGCTGTCCAGCACGATGATCCGCACGGCAGACGGCAAGCCGATTCCGGTGTCGGCGGTCGCTTCGATGGAACGGGCGAACGGCCAGGGAGAGCTCCGGCGCGAGAATCTGCGGCCGATGGCCGTTGTGAGCGGGCGGCTCGAGGGCCGCGACCTTGGAAGCGCCGTGGCCGAGATCAGGACTAACCTCGAACAGCTCAAGTTGCCAATCGGCTACACCTACGAGATCGGCGGACAGTACCAGGCGCAAGGGCAGGCCTTTCGCGAGCTGCTGCTGGTTTTCGCGCTGGCGGTGGTCCTGGTGTTCTTGATCCTGGTGAGCCAATTCCGGGCGTGGGTCCCCGCCCTCCTCATCCTGCTCGCTGCACCGCTTTCGCTCGGAGGGGCGCTCCTGTTGCTGTGGCTCACCGGCATCGACTTGAACATCTCATCGGCGATGGGCCTGATTCTGCTGGTTGGACTCGTCGTCAAGAATGGCATCATGCTGCTCGACTTCTCCGAGCGGTTGCACGCGGAGGGCGAGCCGTTCGAGGTCGCCATCGCTCACGCCGGGCACATCAGGCTGAAGCCAATCTTGATGACGACGTTCTGCACGCTGTTCGGGCTCTTGCCTCTCGCCTTCGGGTTCGGCGCCGGCGCCGAATTGCAGAAGCCGCTGGCCGTCGCCGTGATTGGCGGTCTCACGCTCTCGACGCCCATCACGCTCCTCGTCGTTCCCGGGCTCTATTCCGCAATCAAGGGCCGGACTGCCGGGCGCGTGCGGCCATCGTGACCAGCGGCTACCTTCCGCGGAGCGCGAGCAGAAGGACCGAATACAGGTAACGGACCTCGTCGTCCTTGAGAGCTTCTCCGAACGTCGTGAGACCGCGCCGCGTTTTCACGGTCAAACCGCGGCCAGGCACGAGCGCGGCGAGCGCCGTCAGCAGACGCTCCGTCCGCGGTCCGATGGCGGCCGCGCCCGAGCGGGCCGATTCGGCCACCTTCGGTTCGGCCGCGCGGCGTGCCGACGCTGTTGCCGATTCTCGCGTGCCGTAATCGACGTCCAGAATGTCGGACGCGTCCAGCGAGGCCACTGTCGTTGTTCGCCAGACCCCGCGCTCCTGGATGCGAATTCCGAGAGGCGACGCGAACACGATGGTCGCGCCGCGGCGCGCGCGCAGGAACGCGTTGAGCGCGGAGGTTGCCGGCAGCAATCCGAAGAACGTCACGAGAAAGCCGAGAAATACCCAGGCGACGGGATCCGGTGTCTGGGTCTGCCGGAAGAATCGTGCGAGAGGTGCCAGAGCGACGAGTGGAATGGCTAACGGAAGCAGAGCGAGCACGAAGACAATCGGATGGCGGCGGGAGCTCGGAATCACGACGCGAACGCCGTCTGCGTCGCGACTGACCTCGCTTCGCGCGTCGGGTGGCCGCTCTGCC
>JBKPSC010000078.1:0-13224 GCA_046734915.1 Acidobacteriota bacterium
TTCGAAACGGGACGGCCGAAGAAGTCGGTGAACGAGACGCCGGCTCGAGTGATGACCGCCATCTCCTCATCACCGAGGAAGACGACGTCGCGGGTGTGGCTGAGAATTGCCGGAATATCCGAAGCCACGAAGAACTCGCCGTCGCCCAGTCCGACGACGATCGGCGGGCCATTGCGGACGGTAACGATCTTTTCCGGATCGTCGGCCGAGATCAGAACGAGCGCGAACAACCCGCGCATGAGCATGAGCGCGCGGCGCACGGCGCTCTCCAGACCGTCGTCGCGCATTTCGCGCTCGACGAGGTGCGCGACGATCTCGGTGTCGGTTTCGGTGACGAATGTGTGTCCCTGGCGCTGGAGCTCGTGCTTGAGATCGAGGTAGTTCTCGATGATCCCGTTGTGGACGACCACGATCTTGCCGGTGCAGTCCCGGTGCGGATGGGCGTTCTCCTCGGTCGGCCGCCCATGTGTTGCCCAGCGCGTGTGGCCGACCCCGTAGTCGCCGCTGATCGGGTTCGCGCCAATGATCGACTCGAGATTCGCCAGCTTGCCTGCGCTTCGCCGAAGATCGACCCTCCCGTTCCGAATGACCGCGACGCCCGCGGAGTCGTAGCCGCGGTATTCAAGCCGTCGCAGGCCGTCCACGAGTACCGGGACGACGTCCTTCGAGCCGATATATCCAACGATGCCGCACATTTGATCAGCCCCGCTTCCTGCGTTCTTCGACCCAGCCGTCGATGTTGCGCTGTTTGCCCGCGCTGACCGCCAGCGCTCCGGGCGGGACGTTCTCACGAACGGTGGTCCCGGTCCCGACATAGGCGTCGCGCCCCACCGTGACCGGCGCGATGAGCTGCGAATCGCTGCCGATGAACGCGCCGTCTTCGATGGTTGTCACCTGTTTCCTGGTGCCGTCGTAGTTGCACGTGATCGTGCCGGCGCCGACGTTGACCTTCGATCCGATTACTGAATCGCCCAGATACGTGAGGTGCCTGGCCTTGGTGCCGGGACCGAGCCTCGACTTCTTGATCTCGACGAAGTTGCCGATGGTGACGCCGGTGCTCAGCTCCACATCCTGCCGCAGATGGGCAAACGGACCGACGTGCGCCTGGCTGCCAACGGAGCTCAGGGCGATGACGCAATGATCCAGGATGACGACGTCGTCGCCCACGCGGGAGTCGCGTATGCGGACGCCGCTGTGAATCTCGCAACCGCGGCCGATGACCGTGTTGCCCTCGAGAGATACGCCAGGATGAATGATGGTATCGGGTCCGACCTCGACGTCTCGGTCGACGAAAGTCGATGCGGGATCCTCGAGCGTGACACCGGCGGCCATGAGCGCGGCAGCTTTCGCCTCCCGGACGATGCGGCTGACCTCGGCCAGCTCGGAGCGGCTGTTGATGCCCCGAATCTCGTCCTCGAGGCCAACCCGAACCGTTTCGATGTCGCGGCCTTGCGATCGGAAGATGCGGATGAGGTCTGGCAGGTAATACTCGCGCTGTGCGTTCTCAGGCGCGATTGTCCGGACGGCTTGGAACAGGCCGTCCAGCCGGAAGGCGTAAATGCCCGAGTTGATCTCGCGAATCAGGCGCTCGTCCGGGGTCGCGTCGCGTTCTTCGACGATGCGCTCGACCCGCTCGTCAAGGCGCACGATCCGGCCGTAACCGTAAGGTTCGTCGACGATTGCCGTAACGACAGTGGCGGCGGCGGCCATGGAGTCGTGCCGTGCGATCAAGCGCTCCAGGGTGCCGGCGGTGAGCAGGGGCACGTCGCCTGACAACAAGATCAGCGTGCCGGTCGAACTCTGGAGCACTGGTTCAGCCGTTAGCAGCGCGTGCGCGGTGCCGAGCTGCGGTTCCTGCACGACGAAGTTCAGGCCGGGATACCCGTTCAGTGCGCTCTTCAGTGCGTCGGCCTGATGCCCCACGACCATCGTCGTGGTGCGCGGCGACAGCGCCGATGCCGCGCGGAGCACATAGTCGATCATCGGCGCGCCGGCCACGTGGTGGAGGACCTTCGGTCGGGCAGACCTCATCCGCGTCCCCTTGCCGGCGGCGAGGACCACGATGTGGACGTCGGTCATGACGCCATCAATTATCGTTGATCTATTGCCTAGCGGACGGTCTTCGGACGCAGCGGCTGCTTGCGTTCCGCAAGGCGCGAGGTCGTTTCCAGCGTTGCCTGGAACGACTCATCCTCGCGCAGCATTTCGAGATCGGGATCGCGTCGAGCGAGCGCGCGATTCTCCGGATTTAGCGTGATGGCGCGCTCGAGGTGCGCCAGCGCCTCGGCGTGTTCGCCGCGCTGGGCATGAGCGACCGCCAGCATATAGAGAGCGTAATCGTTGTCGGGGTCTTCATCGCGCACGAGACGAAGGTGCGCAATGGCCTCGTCGTAGCGGCCGCCATTGATCGAGAGCGTCGCTGCATACAAGCGCTCGTCGACCGTTTGTGGGAGCGGCTCCTTGGGAGTTGCCTGGCGTCGGCAGATATTGAGGTAGAGCCGGACCCGCTCGTGGAGCTCCTTCTCCTCGGGATATCGCACCAGGACCGATTCGAGAAGCTGCTCGGCCCGCACAAAGTCATGCTTCTGAAGAGCTTCGACCCCCTGCTCGTAGACTGCAACAGCCTCGACGTAAGTCGAGCGACGAGGCGGCTTTGTAGCTGTTTCAGGTTGAGCCTGCGGCGGCGGGGTTGGAGATCGGCCGCCGACGCTCGCCGGGTTCGATGACGCGGCCGAGGCGGATGGTCGAGCGTGGGCCGACGCCTGCCCTTTCGGTCGCGGCTGGGGTCGCTGTTTCGCCATGAAACTCCCGCGCATCCAACGCGGAACGAAAGAATCTCGCGTCCGAGTGGGGCCGTACGCTACCAGAACGGTCAAAACGGGTCAAGACGGGGTGGATTCTCCGACGACAGGGCACGGCTCGCGGTCATTCGACCGAATTCTTGTTTCGTTCGATCGCCTCGTACACAGAGTTCGGCGGCAGGCCCAGCTTTCTGGCGACTGCCGAAATGGCTCGGCGGCGCGTAAGGCGGCCGTTATTGGTCGTAAGCCAGAACTCATGCGCGATCTCACTGTCTGTGATCGATAGTGTGTGTCGGCTAGCTGCCGTTTCAGATAGGTTAATTGCCAGACAATACTCACCCCGCGGCGTCCCTATGGTCGAGAGCACCTGGCCGATCGGACCACGGACGATCTCTTCGTGAGACTTGGTGAGCTCTCGGCCGAGCACGATATGGCATTCGCCATAATCACGTTGAATCCGCTCCAATGTCGGGACTAACCGATGAGGCGCCTCGTAGAATATCACGGTCCTTTTCTGCTCGCCGAGCTCTGCAAACCACGAATTGCGGTCATTAGACCGAGTCGGCGGAAATCCGAGGAAGGCGAACGAGTCCGCGGGTAATCCTGAAACCGCGAGAAGCGCCAATAGGGCGCTCGGCCCTGGAATCGGCTCGACACTGATGTCTGCGTCAATAGCTGCCGCGATAAGGACGGCACCCGGATCAGAAACCGTTGGTGTTCCCGCATCGGAGACGAGCGCTATCGAATCACCGGCTCGCAACCGTTCGACGAGCGCCCGCGTCTTCTTGGTTTCGTTGTGGGCGTGCAGACTGGTCGTGCTCGTCGTAATCGCGTAGCGGGCGAGCAGCTGAGCGGTGCGTCGCGTGTCTTCGGCCGCGATGACGCTGACCTCGCGGAGGACTCGCAAAGCCCGGCCGGAAATGTCTTCGAGGTTGCCGATTGGCGTGGCGACCACGAAGAGCGTGCCGGACATGATTGAGGGCGTTTATTGTACCATTGACGGATCGTGACAGCGGCAGCGCAATCCCTGGTGCCCGATTCCTGCTGTAGGAGCCATGCCCGTTTCCGAACCACTTCCGCACTTCGTCGACGACTTGCTCGGGTACCTGCACGAAACGCATCCGACGCACGCCACGCTCGACGGCATCCACGTTCACGACGACCTGCTTGAAGACCTCAGCCGGCATGGGATAGACGCCGAGACCCGGGCGCTGTCGGGTTACCTCCGCCGCCTGGAAGAAATCGATGCCTCAGGTCTGACCGAGACCGAGCGTCTCGAACACCGCATGCTCGGCGCTCACCTCCGCGGACGGATGTTCGAGCTCGAGGAAGTGCGGACCTGGGAACGCAACCCGCAGTGTTACGCCGACATCATCGCCTCGAGCCTTGCCGGTCAGGCGCTCTTCACGCACGCGCCCGTGGCCGAGCGCGCCCGGCGCGTGCTGTCAAAACTGCGTCAGACACCGCGGGTCATCCAGGCCGCCCGCGACAACATCAAGGAGCCCCCCGGTATCTTCGTCAAGGTCGGCATCGAAACGATGCGCGGCGCGCTGAAGTTTATCGATCACGATCTGCCGCGCGCGTTTGCCTCGCTGGACGACATGCATTTGCTTGGCGATCTTGCTGACGCGCAGGTCGAAGCCTCTCAGGCCGTGGGCGCGTATATCGAGTACCTCGAGACCGAAGTTGCTCCGAAGGCACGCGCTTCGTTTCGCATGGGTCTCGAGCGCTTCGAGCAGAAGGTCAAGCTCGAGGAAGGTCTCGCGATCCCGGTGGACAAGCTCCTGACCATTGCCCTCCGCGAGCTCAACGCGACCCAGGAAGCGTTCAGGCAGCTCGCGGGGAGGATGAACGGCGGCGATCCGATTGAGGCCTGGTCGAAGACCAAGAACGAACACCCGCAACCAGGCGAGCTCGTCTCACTGGCTCGTGAACAGCTCGACACGCTGCGGACGTTTCTCGAGCGGCAGTCGATCGTCACGATTCCGGCCGGGGAGCCGGTGACAGTTGCGCCGACGCCAGAGTTCTATCGCTGGTCATTCGCCAGCATGTGGACACCGGGGCCCTTCGAGAGCAAGCCGACGCGGGCCTACTATTACCTGACCGACGCCGATCCGTCCTGGAGCGCCGACCGGCAGGACGAATACCTTCGCGACTACAACACGCCGACGCTCTGGTCGATCTCCGTGCACGAGGTGTATCCGGGCCACTTTCTCCACTACCAGCACCTGCGCCGCGTCGAATCCAAGGTTCGCAAGTCGATCATGTTTGCGCCGGCGTCCTTTGTCGAAGGCTGGGCCCATTACTGCGAGCAGATGATGGTCGAAGCCGGGTTCGAGCGTCAGAACGCCGGCTTCAAACTGGGCCAGCTGGCGGAGGCCCTCATCCGCCTCGTTCGCGTTGTCGTCGGCATCAGGCTCCATACCGAGGACATGTCGGTGGAGCAGGGTGTGCGGATGTTCCGTGAGGAAGCGTACGTCGAAGAATCGACGGCGCGGCGCGAGGCCGAGCGCGGAACGTTCGATCCGACGTATCTCGTCTACACGATCGGCAAGCTCATGTTGCTAAAGTTGCGGCAGGATTGCCGGCAGCGCCAGGGCAAGTCATTTTCGCTGCGGACGTTCCACGACACCTTGCTTGGCAACGGCACGGCCCCGTTCTGGCTGCACCGGCAGCTGATGCTCGGCGCCGATGATGCCGGAGACCTGCTCGAGTAGCTCGATACCATGCCTCTCTACGAGTACCTGTGTGACGCGTGCGGCCACCGGTTCGAGGCCATCCAGCGGTTTTCCGACGCCCCGCTCGACACGTGCCCGAAGTGCGGCGGTCGTGTTCGCAAGCTCCAATCGGCGCCAGCCTTCCAGTTCAAAGGAAGCGGCTGGTATGTCACCGATTACGCCAAGAAGGACGGCGCCGGGGCGGACAAGAGCCCCGACACCGCCGCCGGCAAGGACTCGAAGAGCAGCAAGGAGGCGCCGGCGGCGAGCGAATCAGGCGCCGCCGCGAAGACCGACACGCCGCCGTCGACCCCCACGTCCTCCAGTGAGCCGACCAAGGGCGCAGGCTAGAGACGATTCAGGTTGGACGCTAGCGTCGTGAGGCTGCTGGCACGCCGAGCGACGTCAGATAATCCGCGAACTTATCGGCGATGTCCGGTCTGCGCAGGGCGAAGTACACCACGGCCTTGAGAAAGCCGAGCTTGTTGCCTGTATCGTGGCGGACGCCTTTCACTTCGCAGGCATAAATCGGTCGCGACTTCAGCAGCTCGCGCAGGCCGTTCGTCAGCTGGATCTCGCCGGTCCGATCGCTCTTGGTTTTCGCGAGAGCGGGAAAGATGTCCGGCGTCAGGATATAGCGGCCGATGATCGCCAGGTCGGACGGCGCCTCTTCGACGGCGGGCTTTTCCACGAGATCGGCCACTTGGTACACGCCATCGCCGAGTGAGTGGCCGCCGGTCACCGGTGCGATGACGCCGTAGCTGGAGATCGTCTCGCGCGGGACGCGCTCGACCGCCAGCACCGGACCGCCGACACGCTCGAAGACGTCGATGAGCTGGCGCGTCGCCGGCGGCTCGGCATCGATCACATCGTCGGCCAGGATGACCGCGAACGGTTCGTCGCCGACGAGATCGCGGGTCACGAGCACGGCGTGGCCGAGGCCGAGCGGTTCTCCCTGGCGGACGTAGGCGAAATTCACCAGGTCGGAGATCTTGCGGACCTCGGCGAGAAGCTCGCGCTTGCCGCGGGCTTCGAGAAACGTCTCGAGCTCGACCGACACGTCGAAGTGATCTTCGATCGCGTTTTTGCCCCGACCGGTGACGAGGATGATGTTCGGAACTCCGGAAGCAGTCGCCTCTTCGACGCCGTACTGAATGATCGGCTTGTCGACGAGCGGCAGCATCTCTTTGGGTTGGGCCTTGGTGGCCGGAAGGAAGCGCGTGCCCAGTCCGGCGGCGGGGAAGACGGCTTTGCGGACGCTCTGAGTCACGATCGCATCGTAACAGAGGATTCCGCGGCGGCGCGAATACAATGGACGTTTTCGGACGCGACACATGCTTGATCCCAATCTGTTACGTGACGGACTCGAGGCCGTGCGGGCTGGACTGCGCAATCGCGGGATCGATCCCGATGCGGCCCTCGAACGCCTGACCACACTCGATGCCGAACGCCGGCGCCTGATTCCCGAACTCGAAGGCCTGCAGCGAGAGCAGAACAGCTCAGGCGAACAGATCGCGCAGGCCAAGCGTCAAGGCCTCGACACGAGCAGCATCCAGGAAGCGAACAGGGCCCGCGCCGTCAGTATCAAAGAACTCGCCGCTCAGGTCGACAGCATCGAAGCCGAGCGGACGCAAGCGATGTTGGTGCTGCCCAACCTGCCGCACGCGAGCGTTCCCGTCGGCAGGAGTGCGGAAGACAATCCCGAGATTCGGCGTCATGGCGAGCCTAGACGATTCGACTTCGAGCCGCAGGCCCATTGGGATCTCGGACCGGCCCTCGGCATCATCGACTTCGAGCGGGCAGTGCGGATTGCCGCGGCGCGGTTCTCTGTCTTGAGCGGCGCCGGGGCCCGCCTCGCCCGTGCGCTCATCAACTTCATGCTCGATCTGCACACGCGCGAGCACGGCTATCTCGAAGTCGAGCCGCCGTTCATGGCGAACGCCGCGGCGCTGACCGGCACTGGCAATCTCCCGAAGTTCGAGGCCGACCTGTTCAAGATTGCCGGTGAGTGGGATCTCTATCTCATCCCGACGGCGGAAGTGCCGCTGACGAACCTGCATCGCGGCGACATCCTCGATGGCCGCCTGCTGCCGATCAAATACACGGCGTACACGCCGTGTTTCCGCAGCGAGGCCGGATCGTACGGTCAGGACGTCCGCGGCTTGATCCGTCAGCATCAGTTCGACAAGGTGGAGCTCGTCAAGCTCACGTCTCCGGAGGAATCGCATGCGGAGCTGGAAACGCTGGTCGCCAACGCCGAGGAAGTACTGAAGCAGCTCGAGCTGCCGTTCCGCACGGTGCTGCTCTGTACGGGGGACATGGGGTTTGCGTCCGCGAAGACGTATGACATCGAGGTCTGGCTGCCGAGCCAGAAAACCTATCGGGAAATATCCTCCTGCAGCAACACCGAAGCGTTCCAGGCGCGGCGCGCCAACATCAAGTTCCGGCCCGGCGGCACCGGAAAGGCGGAGTTCGTACACACACTCAACGGATCGGGCCTTGCCGTCGGACGTACACTCATCGCGATCCTGGAGAACAACCAGCAGCAAGATGGTTCAGTCTTCGTCCCACAAGTACTTCGCCCGTACATGAACGGTCTCGAGGTCATCGAGCCCGCGCGCTGAGCGAAGAGGAGCGAGCGCGCCTGCGCGCGCGAAAGGAGCGGTCATGACTGCAATGCGGCGCACCGGACTTGTCGTGGCGTTGGCAATAGGCCTCGGTGCCTGGGAAGGCGCACAGCCGGCCGCGCAGTCGCAGACCAATCCCTACCGGGCGGTCGATGGATGGGCGAAGCTGCCGGCCGGCAGACAGATGGGGGCGGTTGGTGACGTGGCCGTCGCCCCCGACGGCCAGCACATCTGGGCTATCGTCCGGTGCGATGCCACGGCGCCCGATCGATTCGGCAACGAGTGCCTGGATTCGAATCTCGATTCGATCCTCCAGTTCGATCCTCAAGGCAACGTCGTCAAAAGCTTCGGCGGCGGCATGTTCATCTGGCCGCACGGCATCGACGTCGACCGCGACGGAAACGTGTACGTGACCGATGGCGTGGCCCCCAACCGGACGCCGGCGGGGAAGCGCGGCCACCAAGTGGTGAAATTCAGCCCGGACGGAAAGGTCCTGATGACCCTTGGCACTCCAGGTGTGCCCGGCGGCGGCACGACGGGTCTCAATGCGCCAAGTGACGTCGCGGTCGCCGAGAACGGCGACATCTTCGTGGCGGATGGTCACGGTCTCGACGGCAACAACCGCGTCGTCAAGTACTCGAAGGACGGCAAGTTCATCAAGGCCTGGGGCAAGACCGGCTACGGCCCCGGCGAATTCCGGACGCTGCATACCATCGCTATCGACGGCAAGGGGCGAGTGTTCGTCGGCGACCGCTCGAACAACCGCATCCAGTTGTTCGACCAGGACGGCAAACTTCTTTCAACCTGGACCCAGTTTGGCAAGCCCAGCGGGATCTTCTTCGACAAG
Source organism: Acidobacteriota bacterium (assembly GCA_046734915.1). Taxonomy (GTDB): domain Bacteria; phylum Acidobacteriota; class Vicinamibacteria; order Vicinamibacterales; family CAVVIG01; genus VFZL01. The sequence continues at coordinate 8,993 of JBKPSC010000078.1, forward strand.
AAGGGACAGATCTTCGTCGCTGACTCGGAGTCCGACAATGAGCAGAACCCCGGCTGGGAGATGGGCATCCGCATCGGCGAAGTCGACACCGGTTGGGTCAACTACTTCATCCAGTATCTGTGGGGCGATCCGCGCGAGACGGCCGGCAACGGCGCAGAGTTCGTCGCCGTCGACCGAGACGGCAACGTGTACGGCGGGGAGCCGAGACCGCGTCGGCTGCAGAAGTACGTCAGGGTGAGACCGTAAGCGTTGGGGCTAGGGGCGAGGGGCTAGGACGTAACGCGGTGAACCCAGAACCCAGAACCCGGAACTGACGCGCGACCGGGGTTTGTAACAGGTCGCTCTCCATTCCGCCTAGACTATCGCCGATGTCCGATAGTCTCGGGTTGCGTTTCGGGGCGACGGTTCTCGCCAGCTTTGGCCTGTTTCTCCCTTCCACCGCCCTCGCCCAGAGCGAGGACGGTCCCGTACCGCCCGCCGTTGCTTCGCAGGATGAACAGGGCCGTGTCTCCGTCCGCGCTGTTCGCCTCGAGCGCCCGCTGGAAATCGATGGTCAGCTCGACGAGGCTATCTACGGCGTCACGCCCGCCATCGACCGATTCGTCCAGCAGGTGCCCCAGGAAGGGGAGGCGGCCAGCGAGAAGACCGAAGCTTGGATTTTCTTCGACGACCAGAATTTCTACTTTTCCGCGCGCTGCCGCGACAGTCATCCGGAGCGCATCGTCGCCAACGAGCTTCGCCACGACAGCGCGAACATCTTCAATGGCGGCGACAGCATCACGCTCGTCTTAGATACGTTCTACGACCAGCGAAACGGCGTGCTGTTTCAGACCAACCCGCTCGGCGCGCTCCGCGAACAGCAGATCGCCGACGGCATCTACATCGAAAGCTGGAACACTATCTGGCAGGTGCGCTCGGTGCGGACCGAAGACGGCTGGTCCACCGAGATGGCCATTCCCTTCAAGTCACTCCGTTACCGCGAGAGCGGCCCGCAGATCTGGGGGATCAACTTCCGTCGGGTCATTCGCTGGAAGAACGAATACTCGGGCGTAACGCCCATGCCGGCTTCGTTCGGACCATCCGGGCTGGCGCAGATGCAGGTGGCCGCCACGCTCCACGGCTTGACGACGCCGGCGCGGTCGCGCAACCTCGAGCTGAAGCCGTACGTCGTGTCGTCGGTGACGACCGACACCACCGTCGCCTCGCCGTTCCACAATCGCAAGACCGGTGACTTCGGCGGTGACCTGAAATACGGGCTGAGCCGCAGCCTGACGGCTGACGTGACCATCAACACCGACTTCGCGCAGATCGAGGAGGACGTTCAGCAGATCAACTTGACCCGGTTCAACCTGCTCTTCCCGGAGAAGCGCGATTTCTTTCTGGAAGGCCAGGGCATCTACGCATTTGGCGGCCGGAACCTTTCGGGCCGCGGGTCAGGAGATACCGACGACGTGCCGGTGATGTTCTTCAGCCGGCAGATCGGGCTGCAGAATGGAGAAACGATACCGGTGATTGCCGGCGGCCGCGTCACCGGCAAAGCCGGCCGCTATGACATCGCCGCGTTGAACATCGAAACAGCGGAAGAGGAGTCGGCGCGGGCGCTCGCCACCAACTTCACGGCGGTGCGCGTGCGGCGTGACATCCTGCGGCGCAGCAATGTCGGCGCCATCGCGACGATGCGCCAGCCGACCGGGCCCGGCAACGGCAGTGCGCTGTTTGGCGCCGATGCCAGCATCCGCGTTTCGCAGAACACGACCGTGCTTGGCTACTATGCACGCACCGAGCGTCCAGCCGCCGGCGACATGGCGGCGAGCTACCGCGCACGATTCGACTACGCCGGCGATCGCTACGGCCTCGTCGCCGAGCATCTTCTCGTTGGCGAGGGCTTCACCCCCGCCGTGGGCTACACGCGACGCGAGAACTTCCGGCGTAATCTCGCCGGCGCCAGGTTCAGTCCCCGGCTTCGGCGGAATCGCTACATGCGAAAGCTCAGTTGGGAAGCCGGCTATACCTACGACACGAGCGCGGCGGAATCGCGCGTCGAGAATCGATCGATCGAAGGCCGGTTCGGCATCGAGTTTCACAGCGGCGATACCACATCGATCCAATACGTCGACGAGTACGAGCTCCTCCCTCAGAACTTCAGAATCGCGCCCGGTGTGATCGTGCCGCAGGGTGGCTACAAGAACCGCACCGCGACAGCGTCTTACACGCTGGCGAACCAGCGAATCGTCGCCGGCCGGTTCGCCGTCGTCTCGGGTGCGCTCTACGATGGTTACCGCAACGAAGCGTCCTACTCTGGTCGGATTGCGCCCATCCCGCAGTTCGCCGTCGAGCCCGGAATTTCGCTCGCCTGGGTGGATCTGCCGTACGGCGAGTTCTCCGCGCGACTCTTGACGAGCCGCTTCTCGTACACACCGACGACGCGGGTGCTGGTGAGCAGCCTGCTTCAGTTCAACGTCGACGGCAACACACTGTCGTCCAGTGTGCGGCTGCGGTGGGAGTACCTGCCTGGCAGCGAGCTGTTCGTCGTGTACAGCGATGGGCGCGATACCACGGGCCGCCTTCGAGACGTGATGAACCGATCCGTGGCCGTCAAGGCCACCCGTCTGCTCCGGTTCTGAGCTCCCGTCGGAGCTACGGTGCTGAGCCACTCCGGATAACTAAGGTGCAAGCCATCCACCAGCGAGCCCACGGTCTCGGCGACGGTCGGATCGCTCAGAGACCATCGGGAGCAATCCGAATCAGACGTTTACCCAGATTCTCGCCCCGATAAAGACCGGCGATCGAACCCGGCGCGTGCTCGATGCCGTCGAGCACGTCCTCACGGTAGCGAATCCGTCCAGCGCGTACCCAGGCTTCGAGATCCGCCAGTGCTGCGGGAAAGCGGTCAGCATGATCGAAAAGGAGAAAGCCCTGCATCCGCGCCCGCTTCGTAAGGAGCAGGCGCTCGACCCTGGGACCCTGAGGAGTCGGGTCCCAGCTGGCAACCGACGCAGTGCCACACACGACCACGCGCGCGCCAACATTGAGGCGACGCATGACGGCATCGCTGATGCGGCCGGCCGTGTTGTCGAAGTAGATGTCGACACCGCCGGCGCAGGCGGTGTCGAGTGCCGGCTCGAAGTCGCTGGCCTTGTAGTCGACCGCCACGTCGTAGCCGAACTCCTCGAGGCACATGTGCAGCTTGGCCGGGCCGCCGGCGATGCCGACGGTGCGACAGCCTTTCATCTTTGCGATCTGGCCCACGCACGACCCGACCGCCCCTGCCGCCGTGGACACGACGACAGTCTCGCCGCCCTTCGGCTGACCGATGTCGAGCAGCGCGATGTGCGCCGTCAGCCCATTCAGGCCGAGGATGCCGAGTGAGGTGGAGATGGGCAGATCGGTGGCGGTGACCTTGCGCTGAATCGCCGTGGAGTCCACCGCGGCGTAGTCCTGCCAGCCAAACATTCCGGTGACGTACTCGCCAGAATGGAAATGAGGATGCCGTGACTGATCGACGCGCCCGACGGCAAACGAGCGCATCACGGACCCGATGGCCACCGGCTGCGAGTAGTTGGCCACGGCACTGACCCACCCGCGCATCGCGGGCTCGACCGACAGGTAGATGTTGCGCACGAGGACCTGGCCGTCCGAAAGGTCTGGTACCGGTGCGTCGACGATCTCGAAGTGCTCGGCCTCAGGGATGCCTGAGGGCCTCGACTTCAACCGGACCTGGCGATTAGCGCGATCGTCCATGGCCATCGGCGGCGCAGAAGGGGCGCCTACTTCAACTGAAGCGTCGAATCCGGATCCGGCCTGAAGACCAGGTACCGCATGTCGCTCTCGATGTTCTGCCACAGGTGCGGGGTTCGCCCTGGCGTGATGATCACGTCGCCTGGAACCACGTGCCGGCTCGTGCCGCCCTCGATCCGGGTGCCGGTGAAGTTGCCGCCCGAGCGCGCGGGCGGGCGAGCGTCCGGAATCGTACCGCCGGTAACGAGCGTGGCCGATCCCTCGAGGATGTACAGGATCTCGGTCATGTTCGTGTCGTGATAGATCGCGTCCTGCGGCGAGTCCTTCGGACGGACGACGGCGAACACGCCCACCCGGTATCCGCCCACGTCAACCGCGCGAATCACGCTGTCTGCGATCCGGTCGGGCGCCATGTGCGCGAGGAAGTCCTTAATCTGATCCTTGGTGACGTGTGTCGCCGGAGCGGTCTTCGGAGGGACCGCACCCGGTTTCGC